>CAIXXP010000001.1 GCA_903923465.1 uncultured Sphingomonadales bacterium
CGCTGGGGGCCGCCCCGGCGCTGTTGCGGGGCGGCGGCCTGCGCATCAATCTGGTGGCCCCTGGGCTGATCGATACCCAGATGCCGCGCCATTCGAACAATGGCAGTTTCGAGGAGCTGGTCGCTGGCTTCACCCGCTTTGCCGAGCGCATTGGCCAGCCGATCGACGTCGCCTGGCCAGTGGCCTTCCTCGCCTCGCCCGCCGCCGCCTTTGTCAATGGGCAGGTGATCGATGTGGATGGCGGCATGACGACCATCGCCACGCGGGATGCCGCCCGCCGTCCGTGATACGCAAGCATTTGGGAGTTACTATGTCTTTGAAAGTAAAAGATCTGTTCGAATTTTCCGGCAAGACGGCGCTGGTAACCGGCGGCAGCACCGGCATCGGGCTGATGATCGCTTCGGTGCTGGTCAGCAACGGGGTGCGCACCACCATTGTCGGCCGCAAGCAGCCGGCGCTGGATGCTGCCCTTGCCACTTTGCGTGCGCTGGGAGAGGCGGAAGTCGATGCCATCCAGGCAGACCTCTCGCGGATGGACGAAGTGGAGCGGCTGGCCGAGACCTATGGCCAGCGGCAGGACAAGCTCAACATTCTGGTCAACAACGCCGGCACCAGCTGGGGCGCACCAATCGAGGAATTTCCCGAAGCCGCGTGGGACCGGGTGCTGAACCTCAATCTCAAAGGCGTGTTTTTCCTGACGCAAAAGCTGATCCCGCTGCTCTCCGCCGCCGCCACCGACGAGGACTGGGGCCGGGTGATCAATCTCAGCTCGGTGGGCTCGCGCATCGCGCCGCTGGGCGCATCGCCGGCCTATGGCGCTTCCAAGGCGGGGGTGGAGCAGTTGACGCGGATCATGGCGCGCGAGCTGGGCCGGTTCCGCATCACCTGCAACGCCATCTCGCCCGGCTGGTTCCCCACCCGGATGAACGCGGTGCTGGGCGCTGCCGCCAGCGACGCCTGGGAGGCCAACACGCCGCTCGGCCGGCTGGGCACGGCGGCGGATATCGGCGGGCTGGCGCTGTTCTTCGCCTCGCGCGCGGGGATTTATGTCAATGGGCAGACGGTGGAAATCGACGGGGGGCAGACGCTGTGAGCGTGGGGGGAAGGCTGCGGTAAGAGGAGGGTAGACTTGGGGGGTGTTCACCCCCAACCCCCCATACTGTCGGCGTTGTGGCTGGCACTGTGCGTGGTGTGCTGCCGCGCAGCGGCTTTGATAGCCTGCGGCGCGGAGAGTTTGTACGGGACAGTGGCTTTGGCGCCCCATCTCGCCGGGAGACGTTCCGGGGTGCAGGGGGGGCACCCGCTGCAAAACCTCCCCCCGCTTGTTAAACCGCGCGCGGCATGGCAGCCTTGCGCCAATCGCATAAAGGGAGAGCCACCATGCCACGCATCGCGCCAATCGCCTGGGAAGACCTGAACGACGAGGCGCGCCAGCGCATCGAGGCTGGCGTGGCCACGGGCATGTACCGCATGACCCTGCCGCTGCAGATCGTCGCCCACAGCCCCAATGCCCTGCGCGGCATGGACGAGGGCTACAAGGCGGTGTTCGGCTGCTCGTCGGTCGGCTCGCGCACGCAGGAACTGATGCGCCTGCGCAGCGCCCAGATCGGCGCCTGCGGGCCCTGCTCGCTCAGCCGCAAGGACGATAGCCTGACCGAAGCCGATGTCGCCTGCCTCGTCGATCCGGCGCTGGGCACCTATTCGTCCGAGGAGCGGCTGGCGATCATGACCGTCGACCGCATGGCCAACGACCCCGAGGCGCTGGACGAGGCATTCCTGCGCGAGCTGGCCGAGGTGTTTTCCGTGGAGCAGATCGTTGAGATCAGCTGGTATGCGGGGCAGCTGATCGGCGGCCACCGCTTCATGCATATGCTGGATGTGCTGGGCAACAGCGAACCGGTGATCGGCGCGACGGCGCCCGCGCGCGCCGAAGCGGTGCCGGTGTGATGGAGGACCTGACCAGGCTGCCAGCTTGGGTGCCAATGTCCCTTTCGCGGGGACATTACCCCGCCGCGCCGGCAGCACATAGCCCTCTGTATGGATAGCTATGATTATGTGGTGATTGGCGCCGGGTCAGCCGGCTGCGTGGTGGCTTGTCGCCTCGTCGAGGCGGGCAAGAGCGTTCTGCTGCTGGAATCCGGCCCCGATGACGGGGACTTCTTCATCCAGATGCCCGGCGGCCTGCAGAAAATCGCGAAAAAGCGGTCATGGCATTTCTGGACGGAGCCAGAACCCTTCGTCGACGGCCGGCGCGTGTTCCAGAAGCAGGGGCGCACGCTGGGCGGTGGCTCGGCGATCAACGGCATGGTCTATATTCGCGGCCAGGCGGAAGACTATAACCAGTGGGAAGCGGAAGGATGCACCGGCTGGGGCTGGGACGAGGTTCTGGAGGTCTTCAAGAAAACGGAAGCCAACCAGAAATTCTCCGAGCCCTATCACGGCGCCGAGGGGCCGCTAAAAGTCTCGGACGCCGGCTTTCACCACCCGCTCAGCTATGCCTTCGTGCGGGCGGGGCAAGAGGCGGGCCTGCCTTACAATGACGATTTCAACGGGGCCTCGCAGACTGGCGTCGGCTTTTACCAGACGACCGCAGCCGATGGTTACCGGCAATCGACGGCCAAGGCGTTTCTCTCCCGGGTCCGCAACAGCCCATTGCTCACCCTGCGGTGCGAGGCCAATGTCGATTCGCTGATCATGGAAAACGGCGCGGCCGCCGGCGTGCGTTATCGCGCGGCGGGGCATGGCGTGGTTGAGGCACGGGTGCGTGAAGAGGTGATTGTTGCCGCCGGCACCTTCGGCTCGCCCAAGGTGCTGCAATTGTCCGGCATTGGCCCGGCGGATGTTCTGGCGGATTGCGGCATCCAGCCCCTGCGCGTGCTGCCCGGGGTGGGCCAAAATTTTCAGGACCACTTCCATGCGGGCGTTTATGGCCAAACCCGCGACCCCATCAGTCTTCTCGGCGCGGACAAGGGCTTGCAGGCGATCCGCCACGGGTTGCAATGGATCCTGTTCAAGTCCGGCTTGCTCACCTCCAACATCGTCGAATCCGGCGGTTTCGTCTCGACCGATGGCACGGGCCGGCCGGACATCCAGTTCACCACCGTTGCCACGCTGACGGGAGACGCGGACCGCCCGCCGCTGCCGGGCCATGGCATCAGCATCAGCTCGTGCAACCTGCGGCCGAAATCGCGCGGGTCGGTGCGGATTACCTCAAGTGACCCCGCCGCGGCGCTGCGCATCCATGGCAACATCCTCAGCCATCCCGACGATCTGGCCACGCTGGTGCGGGGGGTGAAGCTGGCGCGCGCCATTCTGCATGCGCCTTCGCTGGCGCGGCTCATTTCCTGCGAACTGGCCCCGGGCCACGGGCCAGACGATGTGCTGAGCGACGCGGTGATCGAGGCGCATATCCGCGCGGTGCTGAAGACAGTCTATCACCCCTGCGGCACCTGTCGCATGGGCCCCGCCGACAATCCCGAGGCGGTGGTGGATGCGCAGCTGCGCGTGCACGGCGTGCCGCGCCTGCGCGTGGCGGATGCCTCGATCATGCCAAACCTCGTCAGCGGCAACACCAATGCGCCGGCGATCATGATCGGCCAGCGCTGCGCCGATTTCATTCTCGCCGGTCGATAGGAGAGCAGGGTGCACATCCCGCGCGAAGGGCAGCTTTACATCAATGGCGCTTGGGTAAAGCCCGCGGGCGGCGCTGCCGAAGCGGTGATCAACCCGGCGACCGAGGAGATCATCGGCCATGCCGCGCTGGCCGGCACCGGCGAGATCGAGAGCGCGATCACCACCGCCCGCGCGGCCTTCGATCACGGACCTTGGCCACGCCTGAGCATCGAGCGGCGCTGTGCGGTGCTGTCGCGACTGGTCGACTGGCTGGAGGAGCGGGCCGAGGGTTTGCGGGCGCTCATCATGGCCGAAACCGGCTCGGTCCAGCCGTTTACCCGCACGATGCAATTTGCCACTGGGCTGGAGCACGCCCGCCATTACCTTGAGCTCGCGCGGCGCATGGTTCCCCAGAATCTCCCGCTGGAACCGGTTGCCCGTCCCGACGGCACCACCATGATGGGCGGCGGCGTTGCCCTGCGCGATCCGGTCGGCGTGTGCCTGGCCATCACGCCGTTCAACGTTCCCTTCACGCTCAATCTCGGCAAGGCGATACCGGCGCTGGTCATGGGCAACACGCTCATCCTGAAACCTTCGCCGCTCACGCCGTTCTCGGCGCTGGTGCTGGCCGAGGCGGCAGAGGCGGCGGGGCTGCCGGGGGGCGTGTTCAACGTCGTCAATGGCGGGCTGGACGCGGGCGAGAAGCTGACGACCGATCCCCGCGTCGATCTGGTGACCTTCACCGGTTCCGATCGCGTCGGCGCCCTGATTCAGGCGCAGGCGGCGCCCACGTTGAAGCGCTGCATCATGGAACTCGGCGGCAAATCGGCGATGATCGTGCGGGCCGACGGCGACATCGAGGCCGCCGCGCAAAACGCGCTGGGCAGCCTGACGCTGCACGCGGGCCAGGCCTGCGCCGCGATGACAAGGCTGGTGGTGCACAATTCCATCCGCGCCGCCTTCGTTGATCGCCTGACCGCGCTGTTCCGCGCAACGCGCATTGGCGACCCGGCCGATCCCCTGTCGCGCATGGGGCCGCTTATCCGCGCCGGCGCGCGCGACCGTGTGGCATCCATGGTCGATGCCGCCGTCCGCGATGGCGCGAAGCTGGTGACCGGGGGGCGCATACCGGAATCATGCCAGCGCGGGTTCTTCTATGAGCCCACCCTGTTCGATGATGTCGACAACAGCTGGCCGATTGCCCGCGAGGAACTGTTCGGGCCGGTGGGCGTGGTCATCGGCTTCGACAGTGACGACGATGCCATTGCCATCGCCAATGACAGCGAATTTGGCCTGTCGGGCGCGGTTTATTCGGCGGATGTCGGGCGCGCCTATGCCATCGCCACGCAGCTGCGCACGGGCAAGGTCAATCTCAACGGCGGCTCCGGCAAGATGAGCGCCAACCATCCGTTCGGCGGCATCAAGCGTTCCGGCTATGGCCGTGAGTTTGGTGAGATCGGGCTCCACGAATTCACCTCGGTGAAGACGATCTCGTTCCACCTCGGCTAAACGTGCTCACGGGGCGGAGCCGCCGCCATTGACCGCGCGAAAGGTGATGGCGCCCAATGGCCCGTAATCGAAATGGAAGACGTCGCCTGCCCGCACCGGCACCAGCGCCGTGAACGATCCGCCCAATATCACCTCGCCCGCCTCCAGCCGCTCGCCATAGGGGGCCAGCTTGTTGGCCAGCCACGCCGGGCCGGTTGCGGGGTGGTTCAGCACGGCGGCGGCCACACCCGATTCCTCGATAACGCCGTTGCGGTAACACACCGCCGAAACCCAGCGCAGGTCCACCTCATGCGGGCGGACCGGGCGCCCCCCCAGCACGAAGCCGGCATTCGAGGCGTTGTCGGAAATCGTGTCGAACACCTTGCGCGTGCGGCCCGTCTCCGGATCGACCGGCTGGATGCGCTGATCGATGATTTCCACCGCCGGCACCACATGATCCGTGGCGTTCAGCACATCGAATAGCGTGCAGTTTGGCCCCTCCAGCGGGGATTTCAGGATGAAGGCGAGTTCGAGTTCGACCCGGGGGAGGATGAAACGGCTGATGTCGATATCGGTGCCGGTGGCAAAGGCCATGTCATCGAGCAGCGCGCCGTAATCCGGCTCGGTGATGTTCGAGGACCGTTGCATGGCGCGGCTGGTGAGGCCGATCTTGTGGCCGATGATCTTGCGCCCCCGCGACAGCTTGCGGGCAACCCATGCGCGCTGGATGGCATAGGCATCGGCGATGGTCATGCCGGGATGGTCCAGCGAGAACTGGCGAATCTGGGTGCGGTCCCGCTCCGACTGGTCCAGCCGCTCGGCCAATGCGGCAATGGTCGCGAAATCCAGTGTTGTCGCCTCTGTCATGTTCCAGCTACCCTCGGAAACGGGCCGCGTGCGGTGCGGCTGCTGCGTTGTTTAGTCTCCGCTTCTCGGGAAAGCAGCAACGATTCCGCCTGTCATGTCCCCAGTTCGGTGAGAACTCAATAAGGGTGCGGCGAGATTGGCCGCTGGCCGATAATGGCGGCGTGGTTTGACGCGCCGGCATGGCATGGCATAGGTTTTGCCTTTAGCGTGATTATGGGAGCGGCGTGATAATGGGAGTGGCCCTTGGCTGACCTTGCGAACCGGGCCGGGCTGTGGCCAGACGGAAAACGATATGGATGAGACCCAGCTTCGCAATTTCATGATGATCTGCCGTTGCGCCTCGATAACCGAGGCGGCCGAACGGCTGGGCATCGCGCAGCCCTCGCTCAGCCAGCAATTGTTGCGGCTGGAGGATGAGTTCGGCACCAAGCTGTTCCACCGCACCTCGCGCGGGGTGGTGGCAACCGACGGCGGGCGCATGCTGCTGGAACACGCCTCGGCCATCCTGCAGGCGATGAACCGGGCGCGGGAAGAGATCCATGAGAGCGACCGCGAGCCGCATGGCGAGGTCAGCATCGGCCTGCCGGCCACGGCGAGCATCGTGCTGGGCGTGCAATTGCTGATCGCGGCGCGTTCGGCGCTGCCGCAGGTCAACTTGCGGGTCCGCGAGGCGAGTGGCGAAACGATCCGCCAGTGGCTGGACGAAAGCCGCATCGACATGGCCATCCTGTATGACGCCGATGAAATCCGCCACCTTTCCACCAAGCCGATCGCGCGGGAAACCCTGCTGTTGGTCGGGTCGCCCGGCCTGTTCGGTCCACTGGACGAGCACGGCATCGCGTTTGAACCGGTCGACACCTCGGTGCTGGCCAATCGCGACTTCATCCTGCCCTCGGTTTCCCACGGGCTGCGCAAGCTGATCGAGCGCGCCTTGCTCATGCGCAACATTCATATTTCGGCGACGATCGAGATCGACTCGCTCGCGCATACCAAGACCCTGGTGAGTTCGGGTATGGGCTACACGCTGCTGTCACATGCGGCGATCAGCGAGGAACTGGCATCGGGCAAGCTGTCTGCCGCGCGGGTGGGCAATGTCGATTTCTCGCGAACGGTCTCGCTGGTGCGCAACCCGGCCAAGGCCCTGACGCGCGCGTCGCTGGAGATTGAGGATCTGGCCCGGCGCCTGATGCGCGACATGATCGCCGACGGGCGATGGCTTGCGGAACCGCTGGATGCCCTGTGAGCCCGGCGCCCCGCCTTGCGGAACGTCGCCCGGCAGGCCACAAGCGATCCCTTAGATGGAGATGGTCGTGACGCGGTCCCCGTGAAGGGGACGCCATGGGATGCGACCGGGCAGGCTAATCGCGATGCAGGCTGTTGCGCGAAAACTTGCGGCGACAGCGTACCAACAGGGTGGGGTTATGGCCGAGACGAGTTTGCAGGGTACGAATTATTCCGACATCCGTGAGAGTGTCGCGCGGCTCTGCGAAGCTTTCCCCGGGGAATACTGGCGCGCGCTGGATCGCGAGATGGCCTATCCCGAGGCCTTCGTGAAGGCGTTGGGGGATGCCGGCTATCTGGCGGCGCTGATTCCCGAGGAATATGGCGGCTCGGGCCTGCCGCTGTCGGCCGCCGCCGCCATTCTGGAGGAGGTACAGCGCGCCGGTTGCAACGGCTCGGCCTGCCATGCCCAGATGTATATCATGGGCGCCTTGTTGCGCCACGGCAGCGATGCGCAGAAGCAGCAGTATCTCCCGCGCATCGCCAGCGGCGAGCTGCGCCTTCAGGCTTTCGGGGTGACGGAGCCGACCAGCGGCACCGATACCGGCGCGCTGAAGACGGTCGCGGTTCGGCAGGGCGACAAATATATCGTCAACGGCCAGAAGATCTGGACCTCGCGTGCCGAATATTCCGATCTCATGCTGCTGCTGGCGCGCACCACGCCGCGCGATCAGGTGGCGCGCGGCATCGACGGGCTGTCGATCTTCGTGCTCGACATGAACCAGGCGCGCGCCGCCGGCACGCTGACGATCCGGCCGATCCGCACAATGATGAACCATTCGACCACCGAGGTCTTCTTCGACAACGTCGAGGTGCCGGCCGAGAACCTGATCGGCGAGGAGGGCAAGGGCTTCCGCTACATCCTTTCGGGCATGAATGCGGAGCGCATCCTGATCGCCGCCGAATGCATCGGCGATGCCAAGTGGTTCATCGACAAGGCGCGGCGCTATGCCAATGAGCGCCATCTGTTCGGGCGGCCGATTGGCCAGAACCAGGGCGTGCAGTTCCCCATCGCCAAGGCCTATGCCCATATGCGCGCCGCCGAGCTGATGGTGCACAAGGCGGCCGAACTGTTCGAGGCTGGCGAGCCTTGCGGCGAACAGGCGAACACCGCCAAGATGCTGGCCGCCGATGCCTCGTGGGAGGCCGGTGAAGCGGCGGTGCAGACCCATGGCGGCTTCGGCTTTGCCGAGGAATATGACGTCGAGCGCAAGTTCCGCGAGACGCGGCTCTATCAGGTGGCCCCGATCTCGACCAACATGATCCTCAGCTTCATCTCCGAGCATGTGCTCGGCCTGCCGAGATCGTACTGATGGAGCCGCGACTGCCGCTTGCCGGGCTGACGGTGGTCGCGGTTGAGCAGGCCGTGGCCGCGCCATTCTGCACATCACGCCTGGCCGATGCCGGGGCGCGGGTGATCAAGATCGAGCGGCCCGAGGGCGATTTCGCGCGCGGCTACGACGATGTCGCGGCCGGGCAGAGCAGCTATTTCGTCTGGCTGAACCGGGGCAAGGAATCGGTTGTGCTGGATCTGGCCAAGCCGGTCGACCAGCAGGCCTTCGCGGACTTGCTCGCAGGCGCCGATGTCCTGGTGCAGAACCTGAAGCCGGGGGCACTGGCCCGGTTGGGCTTCGCCGCCGCGCAACTGCGAGAGCGTTACCCCCGGCTGATTATCTGCTCGATCAGCGGCTATGGCGAAAGCGGGCCGATGGCGGATCGCAAGGCCTATGATCTGCTGATCCAGGCCGAATCCGGGCTCGCCTCGATCACCGGCGGGCCGAACGAGCCGTCGCGGGTCGGCACTTCGGTGGTGGACATCGCCACCGGCGCCACCGCCCATGCGGCGATCCTCGAAGCGCTGATCGGCCGTTCGGTGACCGGCGAGGGCGCCGACATCCAGATCTCGATGTTCGATGTCATGGCTGACTGGCTGACGGTCCCGCTGCTGCATCAGGAGGGTGGTCGTCCGCCCCGGCGCCTCGGCCTCGCCCATCCGTCGATCGCGCCTTACGGGGTCTTCACCTGCGCCGATGGTAAGCAGATCCTCGTCTCGATCCAGAGCGAGCGGGAATGGGCCGCCTTTGCCCGCCTCGTGCTGGAGGACGAGGGCCTGATCGCGGATTTGCGCTTTGCCACCAATGTTCAGCGTGTCGCCAACCGCGAGGCGACTGATGGGCGCGTTGCCCAGGCCTTCGCCGCGATGGACGAGGGCGAAGCGCGCCGCCGTCTGGAACGGGCCGATGTGGCCTTTGCCTCGGTGAATGATATGGCGGCCCTCTCGTCACACCCGCATTT
Organism: uncultured Sphingomonadales bacterium; assembly: GCA_903923465.1. Lineage (GTDB taxonomy): Bacteria > Pseudomonadota > Alphaproteobacteria > Sphingomonadales > Sphingomonadaceae > Novosphingobium. Next base: position 9,544 of record CAIXXP010000001.1, read on the forward strand.
GCGCCGCATCGCCGTCGCGACGCCCGGCGGCCCGGTCTCCTATCCGGCGCCGGCGCCCGTCTTCGTTGGGCAACCGCGGCGCTATGGCGCTGTTCCGGCGCTGGGCGGCGGGGTGGAGGTTTGACATGAGCACCACTCCGGATCTGGCGCATTTGCGCGAATGGATCGGCCGCGAGGAGGTTGCCGATGATCTGCTCGGCACCTCACTGGCCGCACGGTTTCACGCCGCGCTGGACTTGCCGGGAGAGGCACCGCAAACAGGCGATGTCGCGCCGCGCCTGATCCATTTCTGCCTGTGCCAGCCGGCCGTGCCAACCACGGCCCTGGGCGCCGACGGGCACCCGCGAACGGGCGGGTTCCTGCCGCCCGTGCCCTTGCCGAGGCGGATGTGGGCGGCCAGTTCGCTGCAATTCCATGGCGACCTGCGCGTCGGCGATGCCGTGCGCCGGGTGTCGCGGATCGCCGATGTGACGGTCAAGCAGGGGCGAAGCGGCACGCTGTGTTTTGTCACGGTCGAACATGCGCTGTCCGCCGGGGGCGCCGTGCTTATCGAGGAGCGGCAGTCCCTCGTCTACCGCGACGCGGAGACGGCAGCGGGCTCGCCCGCGGCCGTGGCCGCCGCAGCCGAAGCAGGGGAAACCGTCCTCACCCGGCACGTTACGGCGCCGCTGTTGTTCCGCTATTCTGCCCTTACCTTCAACGCGCACCGCATCCATTACGACCTGCCCTATGCGATGCAGGAGGAAGCCTATCCGGCGCTGGTGGTGCACGGGCCGCTGCAGGCGACCTTGCTGCTGCATCTGGCGGCGCAATGCCGTGCCGGCCGCCCGCCAGACCGCTTCGCCTTCCGCAGCGCCTCACCCCTGTTCGCGAATGCGCCGGTGGAGCTGCACGCCGGTGGCTTGCAGGGCAACCAGATGGATCTGTGGACCGCGCGGCCGCAAGGCCCCGCCGCCATGCGGGCAGAGGCAAGCTGGCTGTGAGCGGGTCGGGCGGGTTCGCTTTGCCGTTATTCCGCTCCGCTTGGTCAGCAGAACCAGCGACCGAAGGCTGGCGACGCGATCAATTCCGGGTGGGCTGGCAAGGCGCTGGCCGATGCCAAGGGGAGGCAACGCCGCCGGGCGGCGATGGTCTCGCGCGGTCCGGCGATAGGTTTTTCCAATGTGTCGCAGCGGCAGACGGGTCTACCCGCCCCGTTCGGCGCCGCTTAGCGCAAGTGGGGCAACGCCGCGCAGCCGTCGTCGCACGAACGGTATCGCCGGTTATGCGCCCATGGGCAAACTTGGGGCCAATACAGGCCCATCGCGCCAAGAGACGGGAAAGGTTCTAGGTCATGCAACTGGTCGGCATGGTAGCGATGTCGCATTCGCCCTCATGGAATCTGCAGCTGCTGGATGGGCCGGCAAGGCCGTACATCGACGCGGTGTTTCAGGCGCGGGACGTTGTCACCCGCCTGCGGCCGGACGTGCTCGTGGTGTTCGGGCCCGATCACGTCCGCAACTTCTTCTTCGATTTGATGCCGTCGTTCTGCATCGGGGTGGAGCGGGTGGCGGCGTTTGGCGACTATGATTCGCCCGCCGGAGAGTTGCCCAACGACGCTGATCTGGGCCGATTCATCGCCGCGCGGGTGATGGGGGACGGTTTTGATCCCGCCCTGTCTTACAACATGGGCGTCGATCACGGCATCAGCCAGCCCTATGCCGCGCTGGTGCCCGACCTTTCCGTGCCGGTGGTGCCGATCGTGGTGAATTCGGCCGGGCCGCCGCTGCCCACGCTGGCGCGGTGCCATGCCTTTGGCCGCAGCGTGGGGCAGGCGATTCGCGCCTATCCCGGCGAGGCGCGCGCGCTGGTGGTCGGCTCGGGTGGCATGTCGCACTGGCCCCCGTCCGTCTCGCCGGACAGCCCCGAGGTTTCGGCCGAAACGCGGGATTATCTGATCAACGGCCGCCCCCATGTTCGCGCCTTCAATGCCGCGCGCGAGGAATCCTCGCGCAACCGCCGGGCCACGGGTGGCACCGGCCCGATCAACGAGGCGTGGGACCACTGGTTTCTCGATTGCCTGCAGTCCGGCCGGATCGATGAGCTGCTTGCGCTCGACAACGCGGCACTGCTGGATGCCTCGGGGCCCGGCGGGCAGGAGTTGCGCGCCTGGATCGCGGTGATCGGCGCCTGGGGCGGCGTGGCGGAAACGGTGAACTATTGCCCCGTGCCAACGTGGATCACAGGCATGGGCTGCATCAGCACTTTTGCAACGGAGAAGGTATGACCGCAGGTTACGAGCATCGCAGCATCTGGGGGCATCTGATGAAGCTGGCGTTCAGCCAGGGCTATGTTGATGCCGGTGGGGTCCGCACGCGCTATATCGAGGCTGGCCCCAAGGATGCCCCCGCGTTGATCATGATCCACGGCACCGGCAGCAGTTGGGAAGGCTTCTGCGCGACGCTGGAAAGCCACGCGGAGCATTTCCGCTGCTTCGCCATCGACATGGCCGGCAATGGCTTCAGCGCCAAGCCGGACGAGCCTTACGAGATCGGCTTCTATGTGAAGCACGTCATCGCCTTCATGGACGCGATGGGGCTGGCCAAGGCCTCGTTCATCGGCGTATCGCTGGGCGCATGGGTCACCAGCCGGCTGGTCGTCAACCATCCCGAGCGGGTGGAGAAGGTCACGCTGCTCGCCGCTTCCGGGCTGATCATCAACCCCGCCACGCTGGCCCGCACCAAGACCGTGCGCAATGCGGCGGTGGACGATCCGAGCTGGGAAAACATCAAGCCGGTGTTCAACTCGATCCTCTACAAGGAAGAGGATCGCATCCCCGACCTGATTCAGGTGCGCCAGGCGATCTACCGCCAGCCCGATGCGAAAATGGCGATGAATCATATCCTCGTGCTGCAGAACGAGGATGTCCGCCGGCGCAACCTCATCACCGAGGAGGAATGGCGGGGGGTCACGGCGCCGATCTTCATCGTCCTCGCCCCTGACGACAACCCGGACTACACGACGACCGGCGAACGCATCGCCGAACTGGCGCAGGATGTGCGAACCATGACGATCCACCACGTCAAGCATTGGGCGCATTACGAGGCGCCGGAGCAGTTCAACCCCGCCAATCTGGCGTTCCTGCTCGGGCAACCGATGCCCGCCTGATGGCCCGGCCCGCGTGGCCGCATGTTCAGAAAACACCGGGGGCGGCGAGAGGAGTGCTCGCCCGCCCCCAAGGCGATGGAGAAACCAGATATGGGTACGCCCCCTGCCGCAGCCGAAAATGGCAACGTCCACGGCGCCTTCATCGGCAATCGCGTGGTCATGCCCGCCAATGGCGAGACCATTCCGGTTATCGATCCCTCGAATGGCGCGGTATTCGCCCATCTGGCCCAATGCGGGCAGGCAGAGGTTGATCTGGCGGTGTCGCTGGGGCGCGAGGCGCTGGAAACGGGCGAGTGGGGCCGCCTGCCCGCGTTCGAGCGAGGCCGCCTGCTGATGCGCCTGTCGCAGGCAATCACCGCCCATGCCGCGGAACTGGCCGCGCTTGAATCGCGCGATACCGGCAAGCCCGCCCGTCAGGCTCAGGCCGACATCACCGCCGCGGCGCGCTATTTCGAATTTTACGCCGGCGCCGCCGATAAGCTGCACGGCGAGACGATCCCCTATCTGAACGGATTTTTCGTCGCGACGGAGCGCGAGCCGCATGGCGTCGTCGCGCATATCATCCCGTGGAATTATCCGGCCCAGATGTTTGGCCGCAATGTCGCGCCCTCGCTGGCGGTGGGCAATGCGGTGGTGGTGAAGCCCGCGGAGGATGCCTGTCTCTCCGTCTTGCGCATGGCCGAACTGGCGGGCGAGGTCGGTTTTCCGCCCGGTGCGCTTGCCGTGCTGCCGGGGCGGGGCGCGGTGACGGGGGCGCTGCTCAGTGGCCATGGCGATATCGACTACATCGCCTTTACCGGCAGCCCGGCGGTGGGTGAAATGATTCAGGTCGCGGCCGCGCGCCGGGCCATCGGCTGCACGCTGGAGCTGGGGGGCAAGTCGCCGCATATCCTGTTTGGCGATGCCGACATGGCGCTGGCGGTGCCGGCCATCGTCAATGGCATCGTCAACAATGCCGGGCAGACCTGCTCGGCAGGGTCGCGGGTTCTGGTCGAGCGTGCCCATTTCGACCGGCTCGTCGGTGAATTGGCGGCGTCTTTCAGCAAGTTGCGGGCCGGCACGCCGGAAATGGATCTCGACCTTGGCCCGGTGATCAACGGCGCGCAGCACGCCCGGGTTGAGCGGTTTTGCGCCCAGGCCGACCGCGATGGCATCGCGCTGCTGGCGGAAGGGAGCATCGCGGCGGGGGTGCCGGCGGATGGGCTTTTCGTCACGCCCCGGCTCTATGGCCCGGTGGACCCGGACAATGTTCTGGCGCGCGACGAGGTTTTTGGCCCGGTGCTGTGCGTTATGCCGTTCGACGACGAGGCCGATGCGCTGCGCCTCGCCAACGATAGCGAGTTTGGCTTGCTGGCCGGGGTATGGACCCGCGACGGTGCCCGCGCGATGCGCCTTGCCCGGCGGATAAAGGCAGGGCAGATCTACATCAACGGCTTCGCGGCCGGGGGCGGCATCGAACTGCCGTTTGGTGGGGTCAAGCGGTCGGGCCACGGGCGTGAAAAAGGCCTCGCGGCGATGCATGAGTTGTCAACGATCAAGACCATCATCCAGCGCCATGGTTAGGCGAGTCGGGGCGGCGATCCCGGTTGCCGCCCGGCAGGCCGCTTCAGCCCACCGCCTTCAGAACAGCGACAGATAGCGCTGCAACAATTCATGCCGGCCGGCGATCTTGAGCCGGGCATACAGCCGCTTGCGATAAGTCGCGATGGTTTCCTCGCCCAGACCCAGGTCCAGCGCGATGCCACAGGCGGAAATGCCGAAAAGGATGCGGGCACTGACCTGCAATTCGCGCTCCGAAATGCCCCAGTTGGCCGTGCGGATGTTGCCCTCGATCACCTCTACCGATTTGAACTGCACCAGCGCCCTTGTATTGTCCCAGTGAAGGCTGGCATGTTTGGCGCAGGCCGAGATGAGCACATCGGCGCTGGCGGCAAGTTCCCTGAGTGCCTCTTCATCGAACTGGCCCGCGCCGCTCGAACGCAGCAGCGCCAGGGCATAAACATCGTCGATCGATCGGCCGCAGACCATCACCCGGTCGACGATCTGGAAATACTTCAGGGCGGAATCGAGCGCCGGGTCGTCGATCTCCTCGATC
>CAIXXP010000002.1 GCA_903923465.1 uncultured Sphingomonadales bacterium
CGTAGCCATGCGGTAGATCGCCCAGCTTCTGGCAGAAGCGCGCCTTGCAGGTGTTATCCTGCCCCGGGCGGCAATAGCAATCGCGGCCCCAGTCGCGGAAGCTCTCGGCAATGGGGATCAGTTCGTCGCTGTTGGTGAAGACTGCTCCGCCCTCGCCCATGGTGATGTGGTGGGCGGGATAGAAGCTGAGCGTGCCAATATCGCCAAAGGTGCCGACCATCTTGCCATCGTAGGTGGCGCCCAGCGCGTCGCAGCAGTCCTCGATCAGCCACAGCTTGTGGCGGTCGCAGATCTCGCGCACCACACGCAGGTCGAACGGATTGCCCAGCGTGTGGGCCAGCATGATCGCCTTGGTTTTCGGTGAGATGGCCGCCTCGATCTTGCTGGCGTCGATATTGTAGGTGCCCAGTTCCACATCGACGAACACCGGCACGCAACCGGCCTGCAGAATGGGGTTCACCGTGGTGGGAAAGCCTGCCGCCACGCCAATCACCTCGTCGCCCGGCTGAATGGCGCGGGCGCCCAGCTTCGGCGAGGTCAGCGTCATGAAGGCGACGAGATTGGCCGACGAGCCGGAGTTCACCGTGATCAGGTGCTTGGCGCCCATGAAGGTGCCCAGCCGCTTCTCGAACTTGGAGTTGAACCGCCCGGTGGTCAGCCAGCCATCCAGCGAGGCCTCGACCATCAGCTTCAGTTCGGCCCCGTCGATCAGCTTGCCCGAGGGGGGCACCACCGTCTTGCCCGGTACAAACGGTTGGGGCGCCAGCGCGATTTCGGCATATTCGCCCACCAGCGCCTCAATCCGGGCGCGCAGGTCGGACAGCTTTTCCTTGGTCACTTTAGTCATCTCCTGACGCGGCGCGGCAATAATGGGCGATCTGTTCTTCGCAGACCACGCGCATATCCTCGCCGGCGGCGCGCCTTTGCGCCCATTCCACGGTTAAATCCAGCGCCTGTTGCAGCCGCAGCCGGGGTTGCCAGCCCAGCCGCTCGGTAGCCTTGGCGATATCGAGCTTGAGGAAGGTCGCCTCGTGCGGATGGTCGCCCTCGCTCAGCCGCCAGTTGGCACCATTGCCCCAGGTGTGCGTCATCCGCGCGACAATGTCGGACACGGGGCGGGCGTCTTCCAGCCTCGGGCCGAAATTCCAGCCCTCGCCCCACATGGCGCCATCCGCATGCAGCCGCTCGGCCAGCATCAGATAGCCCGACAGCGGCTCCAGCACATGCTGCCACGGGCGAATGGCGTGCGGGCTGCGGATGACCACCGGCTGCCCGGCCTCGAAGGCGGCGATGATGTCGGGCAGCAGGCGGTCCACCGCCCAGTCGCCCCCGCCGATGACATTGCCCGCGCGCGCCGTGGCGATGGCCACACCGTGCTCGCCGGCCCGCTCGGGGTTGAAGAAGGAGGAGCGATATGCGGCCGTCACCAGTTCGGCGCAGCCCTTGGAATTGGAATAGGGATCGTAGCCGCCCATCGGGTCGCTCTCGCGATAGGGCCAGATCCACTCGCGGTTCTCATAGCATTTGTCGGTGGTGACATTGACCACGGCCCGCACGCCGGGGGTCGCGCGCACCGCCTCCAGCAGATGCACCGTGCCCATGACATTGGTGGCATAGGTGCCCACAGGATCGTCGTAGGAGGCGCGTACCAGCGGCTGGGCGGCCAGATGCAGCACCACCTCCGGCGCGGCGGCCTGCATCGCGGCGCGCAATGCCGCGGCATCGCGGATATCGCCGATGTGCGAGTGCATCCCCTCGCCCACCCGGGCCACCTCGAACAGACTGGGGTTGGTGGGCGGGCTCAGCGCATAGCCGGTGACCTGCGCGCCCATGCGTTGCAGCCACAAAGCCAGCCAGCCACCCTTGAAGCCGGTGTGGCCGGTGAGGAACACGCGCCTGCCGCGCCAGAAATCCGGGTTCACGCCCATCGTCAGGCCCACACCTGCCACGGCGCCTTGCCCGAGGCCCACAGTTCCTCCAGATGGCTCTTGTCGCGCAGCGTGTCCATCGGCTGCCAGAAGCCCTCGTGGAACCACGCCTGCAACTGGCCATCGGCGGCGAGACGCTCCATCGGCTCACGCTCCCAGATGGTCGCGTCGTCGTCGATGTGGTCGATCACCTCCGGCGAGAGCACGAAGAAGCCGCCGTTGATCCAGTTGCCATCGCCCTGCGGTTTCTCGCGAAAGCCGGTGACCGCGTGGCCCGCCACTTCCAGCACGCCAAAGCGGCCCGGAGGCTGCACGGCGGTCACGGTCGCCAGCTTGCCATGGGTGCGGTGGTAATCCACCAGCGCGGCAATATCGACATCGCCCACGCCATCGCCATAGGTGAAGCAGAAGGCCTCCTCGCCGGCCAGATAGGGCGCCACGCGCTTCAGTCGCCCACCGGTCATCGTCGCCTCGCCGGTGTTGACCAGCGTGACGCGCCACGGTTCGGCATATTTCTCGTGCACCTCGATGGAATTGGTCCGCAAATCCACCGTTACGTCAGACATATGCAGGGCGTAGTTGGCGAAATAGTCCTTGATGACCTGCGCCTTGTAGCCGCAGCAGACGATGAAATCGTTGATCCCATAGTGGGAATAGATCTTCATGATGTGCCACAGGATCGGGCGCCCGCCCACTTCCACCATCGGCTTGGGCTTGATGGTGGTCTGAACCGCCCCGGGATTGCCGGAGGCCCCAACTCCTGAGAGGAAGGGCCTGTTATGAGCAAGACAACGAACAAGTTTGCACCCGAGGTTCGCCAGCGAGCGGTGCGCATGGTGCTGGATCACGAGGGCGATTATCCATCGC
>CAIXXP010000003.1 GCA_903923465.1 uncultured Sphingomonadales bacterium
CCGGCCATGTCGCGCAGGCGCAACTGGCGGGCGATCTCGCGCGCGGCCTCAAGGTTGGTGTTGACCGCCGTCGCCTCGATGCCATGCTCTTTCGTCGAGCGGCCCGAGTTGATGTCGATGGAGACCAGCGCCTCTGTCGGGTTGATGACGATGTAGCCACCCGATTTGAGCTGCACTACCGGGTCGTACATCGCCGTCAGCTGATCCTCGGCGCCATAGCGCTGGAACAGGGGCACAGGGTCGATATAAGCCTTCACCCGCCGCGCGTGGCTGGGCATCAGCAGCTTCATGAAATCGCGGGCGGCGCGGAAACCGGCTTCGCCCTCGACCACCACTTCCTCGATGTCGCGGTTATAGATATCGCGGATGGCGCGCTTGATCAGATCGCTGTCGGAATGGATCAGCGCGGGGGCACTGCTGCCAAGGGTTGTTTCGCGGATTTCGTCCCACAGGCGGGCGAGATAGTCGAAATCACGCTTGATCTCGACCTTGGTGCGCGAGAGGCCAGCCGTGCGCACGATGCAGCCCATCGATTTGGGCAGGTCCATCTCGGAGATGATGCTCTTCAGGCGCTTGCGATCGGTGACCGAGCTGATCTTGCGGCTGATGCCGCCGCCGTGGCTGCTGTTGGGCATGAGCACGCAATAGCGGCCGGCCAGCGACAGATAGGTGGTGAGCGCCGCGCCCTTGTTGCCGCGCTCCTCCTTGACCACCTGCACCAGCAGCACCTGCCGGCGATGGATGACGTCCTGGATCTTGTAGCGGCGGCGAAGTTCCATGCGCTTGGCGCGCAGTTCGTCGGCCTGGGCGCGGGCGGGTGCCTGACCCGAGCGGCCCTGGCGGCGTCCGCCCCGGCCCCGATCGCCACCGCGGTCGCGACCACGGCCACGACGGTTGCCATCAGCGGCTTCGTCCTCGCGGTCGCCATCGTCGTCGCCGTCGTCGGCGCGGCCATCGTCACGCCCACCATCATGGGCGCCGTCGTCGTCGGCTTCCTCGTCGAAGTCGTTATCGACATGGCCGTCCTCGATGGTCGACACATGGTCCTTTTCGGAGGTGTCGATTTCGGTGACGCCATCCTCGTCGGCGTAATCGTCGTCGCCATAGTCGCGCGAGGATTCCCCGCCGCGCGTCTCGTCGTCATCGTCTTCCGAGGCGCGCAGGGCGGCCTCTTCCTCGGCATGGGCGGCCTCTTCGGCCAGCAGGGCCTCGCGGTCTTCCTTGGGGATCTGGTAGTAATCCGGATGGATCTCGCTGAAGGCGAGGAAGCCGTGGCGGTTGCCGCCAAAATCCACGAAGGCCGCCTGCAGCGACGGCTCTACGCGGGTGACCTTGGCCAGATAGATATTGCCCTTGATCTGCTTGTGATCAGCAGAATCAAAGTCGAATTCCTCAATCCGGTTGCCCTTTAGCACCGCCACCCGGGTCTCTTCCGGGTGGCGCGCATCGATTAGCATGCGCGTTGACATTAAAATATCTCCAGCCGCGCGCGGAGGCATTTCCGATATACGGCCCGGAATTCGGGTCCTCGGCAAAAGCGCGGCGATAGGGGGGGGCGCCGGCAGCGACGGCCAAGCTCAGGCTTTGTCCGGTGCGCGTGGGCGTAGTGGGAGTGCCCGGGCGAAAATGCGCCTGGGCGGCGGGGCTCGTGTCTGCAGACAGGGCAAAGCGCGGCGCGTTAGGGCGCGCGAAGGCGGCTGGCGACGGGTGCGGCAAGCGTGCCGCCCGGCTCGTCAGCGAGGCCATCCCGCATGCGTTCCACACCGTCAGCTCCCCTTGGGGCTGCGACGGGTAAAACGGCAAACGGCTCGACATGATCTGCATCAACCTGAACATTCCAGGCGAAACGCCTGGCCGGGCACGGAATGGCCCGGAAACATAAGCCGGGATTTGCGCTGGGCCGATCCCGTGAAAAGCCGCGTCGCCTGTGAGCCAATCCCGGAAAAGAGCCAGGCATTGGGCCAGAGCGCGGGCGCGGTGGGATCGGGGCGGATTTGCCCCGGGTGAGACTGACTAGCATCGCTTTGGGCGCTCGGCAAGTTTGCGCGCAAGTTTATTAGTCCGCGGCGGATCCTGCGCCCGCATGGTTGACATGGGGTAAATCCGCCCCTCGGTAACCACCCCGGGGCAAAATCCACAAGCGTGGCGGGCATGCGGCAGTGGGGGCATTGCGCTGTCTGCCCGGGCGGCCTACCCATCGCGGCCGGAATTCATGCGTTTATGCGCGCGAGCGGGCGGTTTTGTCCGGTTCGTGCGCCCACAGGAGCCGCCCAACCCCCTATGCGTCGCTTGGCTATGCTGTCTCTGGCGATTGCCGCGCCGCTGGCCGTACTGGCCGGCGTGCTGGCGGCAAACCGGCTGTTGACCACGGCCTCGGGCGACAATGCCTTCGCCCTGCGCTTCGAGCTGCCGGGCGCGGGGGGGCAGATCGACCTGCCCAAGGTGGAGGGGCCGCTGGACCCCGGCAAGCCGCTGGTGGTGATCGATGCCGGCCACGGCGGCCACGATCCGGGCGCCGGTGGCGGTGGTGCGCGCGGCGGCGAGCTGCACGAGAAGGATGTGACGCTGACGCTGGCCCAGGCGCTGCGCGACCGGCTGCTGGCGGGCGGCGGCGTGCGTGTGGCGCTGACCCGCTCGGACGACCGCTATCTGGCGCTGGAGGAGCGCTCCGGCATCGCCCGGCGCCTGCGGGCGGACCTGTTCATCTCTATCCACGCCGACAGCGCCGACGACAAGGGGGCAAGCGGCGCCACGGTTTATACGCTGTCCGACAAGGGCAGCACGCAGGAAGCCAGCCGCATCGCCACGACGGAGAACCGCGCCGACAGCATCAATGGCGTGCCCCTGCGCGACACCAGCAATTCGGTGAGCGCCATTCTGGTCGATCTGGCCCAGCGGCAGAGCGCGACGGCCTCGGCGCAGTTTGCCGGGCTCATCGTGCGCGAGGGGGCCGGGCGCATGGGCTTTCGCGACCATCCGCTGCAATCGGCGGCCTTCGTCGTGCTGAAATCGCCCGACATGCCCTCGGTGTTGTTCGAGGCCGGCTATATCAGCAATCCCGCCGACGCGGCGCGGTTGGCCTCGGCCCAGGGCCAGCGCGCCTTTGCCGAGACGGTGGCGCTGGCCATCCGCGTCTATTTCGGGCGCGAGGCTTTGGCGTGGGATATGGCGGGGCAGGGTGCAAGGCTGGGCACGGGCCCCGGTGCCGGTGGCTGAATGGGCGGATTGGCTGATGCGGCGGGGCGCTTATCACCTCTGGTGCAGGCTCGCCCTGGCATGCTAGGGGCGGCGCTGCCATGACCGAGACCCCCGAGCCCGACCATCTGAGCTATCGCATCCGCCGCGAGGCCTCAGGGCTGTGGCAGCACGTGGCTATTGGCCGCCGGCTGGGTGGCGTTTGGCGGGCCTTGCGGGATTCGGCGGCGGTTTCGCGGGCAGGCCGGGTGTTGGGCGGCGGCGCGGTGGCCAATAGTGCACTGGGCCGTGGCTTTGCGCGGGCGACACGGCATGTGCCGCCGCCCGGCCAATGGTGGGGCATCGCGCGGGCGCATCCGCTGGGCCGGTGGTATGCGCGGACATGGGGTGCCTCGCGGCTGTTCCGCATCGGCAACTACCTGCTGGGGGCCTTTGCGGCGCTGTATCTGCTGATCTGGGTGACGGTGGCGCATAATCTGCCCAGCGCCGACCGGCTGGTGGATTATCAGCCGCCGCTGCCGACCATGGTGCGCGGGGCCGATGGCTCGATCGTCTATTCCTATGCGCGCGAGCGGCGGGTGCAGTTGCGCTATGTCGATTTCTCGCCGCAGCTGATCCATGCCTTCCTTTCGGCCGAGGACAAGAACTTCTTCAGCCATGGCGGCGTCGATTTCGTCGGCCTGGGCGAGGCGGTGGTGGATTACGCCACCAAGTTCGGCAGCGGGCAGCGCGCGCGGGGCGGCTCCACCATTACCCAGCAGGTGGCCAAGAACATACTGATCGGTAACGAATATTCGGTGTCGCGCAAGCTGAAGGAGATGATCCTCGCCCGGCGCATCGAGGGAGTGCTGAGCAAGCAGCAGATCCTCGAACTCTATCTCAACGCCATCCCGCTCGGGCGGCAGAGCTTTGGCGTGCAGGCAGCGGCACGGGCCTATTTCGGCAAGGATGTCGGCGACCTCAACCTGCAGGAGGCAGCCTTCCTGGCCATTCTGCCCAAGGCGCCGGAAACCTATGGTCGCGCCCAGTTCGCCGAAAAGGCGATGGACCGGCGCAACTGGGTGCTCGACCAGATGGTGAAGAACGGCTGGGTCAGCGCCGCGGACGCCGCCACCGCCAAGGCCCAGCCGCTGGGCATCATTCCGCGCCGGGTGGAATCCTATGATCCCTCTGTCGGCTATTACGTGGAAGAGGTGCGCCGGCGCCTGATCGACGAATATGGCGAGAACGCGGATGACGGGCCGAACTCGGTCTATGCCGGCGGGCTGTGGGTGCGCACCGGGCTGGACCCGGCCCTGCAAAAGGCGGCGCAGACGGCGCTGTCGGCGGGCTTGCTGCGCTACAATGGCGGGCAATGGCACGGGCCGATAGCGCATATCGATGTGGACCCGGTGCAGTGGCAGAACCAGTTGCTGGGGCTGAACAAGACAGTTTCCTATGCCGACTGGCGGGTGGGGCTGGTGCTGGCGCGGCAGGGTTCTGGCGGCGAGATCGGCTTTCCCGATGGCAGCCGGGCGCCGCTCTCCGGCGTGCCCGGTCCGGTGCGGGTGGGCGATGTCGTGGCCGCCTCGCCCAGCGGGCCAAATGGCGCAGGGGGCTGGCTGTTGCGGCCAATTCCCGGCGTTTCGGGCGGCATGCTGGTGGAGGCGCCCTATAATGGCCGCGTGCTGGCCATGGCCGGTGGCTTCGACATCGGCCTCGACAGTTTCAACCGCGCGACCCAGGCGCAGCGCCAGCCCGGCTCGACGATCAAGCCCTTCGTCTATGCCACCGCGCTGGACAATGGCGAGACGCCCGCCACCATGGTGCCCGACCAGCCCTTCTGCGTGTATCAGGGCGCGGCGCTGGGGCAGAAGTGCTTCAAGAACTTCGGCAACGAGGGCGGCACCGGCACCCACACCATGCGCTGGGGCCTGGAGCAGTCGCGCAACCTGATGACCGTGCATATCGCCAACGATATCGGCATGAGCAAGGTGGTGGCGACGTTCAAGAAGGTCGGCATCGGCGATTACCAGCCCTATCTCTCCTATGCGCTGGGTGCGGGCGAGGCGACGGTGGCGCAGATGGTGAACGCCTATGCCGCGCTGGCCGATAACGGCGTGCAGCATGACCAGAACCTGATCGACTATATCGAGGACCGCAACGGCAAGGTCATCTGGCGGGCCGACACGCGCAGCTGCGATGGCTGCAACACCCCCGACTGGGATGGCAAGCCCATGCCGCGCTTCGCCCCGCGCGGGCACCTCGTGCTCGACCCGCGCACCGCCTATCAGGTGGAGCATATGCTGGAGGGCGTGGTGACGCGCGGCACGGCGGCCAATCTGCGCGACCTGGGACTGCCGATTTTCGGCAAGACCGGCACCACCTCCGGGCCGACCAATGTGTGGTTCGTCGGTGGCTCGCCCAATATCATCGCCGGCACCTACATCGGCTATGACCAGCCGCGCTCGCTGGGTGGCTATGCGCAAGGGGCGACCTACGCGGTGCCGATATTCCGCCAGTTCCTGATGGCCACGCGCGACCGCTGGGACCACACCCCCGTGGTGGCGCCGCCCGGCATCAGCATGATCCGCATCGACCGGGCCAGCGGCCAGCGGGTCTACACCGGCGAGCCATCGGACGACCCGGATGCCGCGGTCATCTGGGAGGCGTTCAAACCCGAAACCGCCCCGCCGCGCGAAACCCGCGTGCAGACGACCGATGCCAGGCGCAACGAATTGCTCGATCTGGTGCGGCGCGGGCTGGCGGTGCTGAATGGGCAGGGAACGTCCATTACCACGGGGCCCGTCCCCGTGGCGGCGCCACCGCCGCCAGCCGCGCGCCGGGAGACGCAGCCGAAGGATTTTGCCGCCGACAGGGGCGGGGTTTATTAGCGGGTTTTGAGGGGGAAGGGGCTGAGGGCCAGGGGCCTCCGGCGGGCGGGGGCGTACGCCCCTGCATCCCGATACTGTCATTGTGCTGCCGGGGGTTCGGCCTGGCGCCAGCTCTCCACGCCGCGGGCTTTCAAAGCCGCTTCGCGACGGGGATGCCGTCGAGGTGGCCGCGCGGCGATGACAGTAACGGGGTTTGGGGGTGTAACACCCCCAAGACTACCTCTCTCTTCCCCTCACTTCTTTACAATCGCGGCGTCTGCGCTAAGCGGGCCCGCTGATGTTGCCAAGACTGTGGCGCTAGAGTGTGGAGTGTATCGCATGCGTGCCGAGGGGCAGGCCCATATCGACCGGATCGAGGCGGCGTTGGCGCTCGTCCGCAAGTTTCTCGATTGGGAGCGGGCTCTGCGCCGGCTCGACGAGCTGAACGCGCGGGTGGAGGATCCCAAGCTTTGGGACAATCCCAAGCAGGCCGAAGAGGTAATGCGCGAGCGGCGGCGGCTGGAGGCCTCTGTGGGCACGGTGCGCGAGATCGGGCAGGAAATGGCCGACGCCATCGAGTTCGTCGAACTGGGCGAGGCCGAGGGCGACGACGACACCGTGCAGGAGGGGCTGGCGACGCTGGCCGCCCTGGCCGCGCGGGCTGATGCCGACAAGGTGCAGGCGCTGCTGGCGGGCGAGGCCGATGGCAACGACGCCTATCTGGAAGTGCACGCCGGGGCGGGTGGCACCGAGAGCCAGGACTGGGCCGAAATGCTGCAGCGCATGTACTCGCGCTGGGCGGAAAAGCGCGGCTTCAAGGTGGAGCTGATCGAGTTTCAGGCGGGCGAGCAGGCCGGCATCAAGAGCGCGACGCTGCACATCAAGGGCGAGAACGCCTATGGCTATGCCAAGACCGAGAGCGGCGTGCACCGGCTGGTCCGCATCAGCCCATATGATTCCTCGGCGCGGCGGCATACCTCGTTTTCGAGCGTCTGGGTCTATCCGGTCATCGACGACAATATCGAGATCGACATCAACCCGGCCGATCTGAAGATCGATACCTATCGCGCCAGTGGCGCCGGCGGCCAGCATGTGAACACCACCGATTCGGCCGTGCGCATCACCCACGTGCCCAGCGGCATCGTGGTTGCCAGCCAGATCGACCGCAGCCAGCACAAGAACCGCGCCACCGCCATGAACATGCTGAAGGCGCGGCTGTATGAGGCGGAACTCGCCAAGCGCGAGGCCGTGGCCAGTGGCGAATATGCCGCCAAGACCGACATCGGCTGGGGCCACCAGATCCGCTCCTACGTGTTGCAGCCCTATCAGTTGGTGAAGGATCTGCGCACCGGGGTTACCTCCACCGCGCCCGATGACGTGCTGGATGGCGCGCTCGATCCGTTCATGGCCGCCGCCCTCTCGCAGCGGGTGACGGGCGAGAAGGTGGCCGTGGAGGACGTCGATTGATGTCGCCGCGCGCCGCGCTTGCGCCCCGGAAGGTGCTGGCGCCGCTGCTGTTGCTGGCACTGGCGCTGGGGGGATGCCATCGGGCCGACGGTTCGGGCGGCGATGCCCAGCGTGCGCCCGGCGCGCGTGGCTTCCCCCGCTCCGACCGGCCGGTGGAACTGGCCGGTGCGGATTCCACCCAGACCGAGCAGCAGCGCGATGCGCGCGGTGAGGCCGCCTGGGTGCTGGCGCTGGCCGGCGTGCGCCCGGGCATGAGCGTGGCCGACATCGGCGCGGGCGGCGGCTATTACACGGTGCGCCTCTCGCCGGCGGTGGGTCGCCATGGCAGGGTGCTGGCCGAGGATATCGATGCTGGCGCCCTGTCGCGGCTGGGCGTTCGGGTGGAGCGCGAGCGCCTCAACAATGTCTCGATCCAGCTGGGTGATGTGGCAGACCCGCATCTGCCGCCGGCCAGTTTCGACCGGGTGCTGCTGGTGCATGTCTACCGGCAGGTAACCGAGCCCTATGCCTTCCTGTGGCACCTGCGCGGCGGCCTGCGCGCCGGCGGATCGGTGGCGGTGGTCGAGGATGATCTGCCGAAGAATCCGCGCAAAGGCAGGGGCGCGGAGCCGGCCGGCGACCGGTTTGCCATACCCCCGGCGCGGCTATTTTGCGAATTTTCCGCACTGGGCTTTCGCTTGATACAATTTGTCACTAAATTAGGGTCGACCGGCTATTACGCGCAGTTCGAGGCGATTGGCGACCGACCCCAACCCGCGGACATAAAGCCTTGCGCCGACAATGCCGGGTTCTCGGGTGGCGGCTGAGCACTATTCTGACGAAAGACACGATTTTATGGGTTTCAAGGGCTTAAAGCCGATTCTTTACGGCGGCCGCGAGGTTTGGCCGTTGATCGAAGGTGGCAAGGGCGTCGCGGCGACCAACCATGCCAGCTCCGGCGCCTGGGCGGCTGCGGGCGGCATTGGCACGGTCTCGGCCGTCAATGCGGACTCCTACGACGCCGAGGGCAAAATCGTGCCCCAGATCTACCAGTCGCTGACCCGACAGGCCCGCCACGAGGAGCTGATCCGCTATGCCGTGGATGGTGCCGTGGAGCAGGTGAAGCGCGCTTACGACATCGCCAATGGCACGGGCGCGATCAACATCAACGTGCTGTGGGAAATGGGCGGCGCTCAGCAGATCCTCGAGGAAGTGCTGGAGCGCACCAAGGGCCTCGTCACCGGCGTGACCTGCGGCGCCGGCATGCCCTACAAGCTGTCCGAAATCGCCCAGCGGTTCAATGTGAACTACCTGCCGATCATCTCCAGCGCGCGGGCGTTCCGTGCCCTGTGGAAGCGGGCCTATTCCAAGGTTTCCGACCTCATGGCCGCCGTGGTCTATGAGGATCCCTGGCTGGCGGGCGGGCACAATGGCCTCTCCAACGCCGAGGACCCGCTGAAGCCGGAGGACCCCTACCCCCGGGTGAAGGCCCTGCGCGAGACCATGCGCGCCGAAGGCGTGGCCGACAGCGTGCCGATCATCATGGCCGGCGGCGTGTGGTATCTGCGCGAGTGGGAAAACTGGATCGACAACCCGGAGCTGGGCTCGATCGCCTTCCAGTTCGGCACGCGCCCGCTGTTGACCGAGGAAAGCCCGATTCCGCAGGGCTGGAAAGACCATCTGCGGACGCTGGAGCCCGGCGATGTGCTGCTGCACAAGTTCTCGCCCACCGGCTTCTATTCCTCGGCGGTGATCAACCCCTTCCTGCGCAATTTGCAGGACCGCTCGGCGCGGCAGGTGCCCTATTCGCGCGTTGCCGCCGGCGAGCACACGGTGCAGCTGGATGTGGGCGTGAAGGGCAAGAACTTCTGGGTAACCCCCGCCGACCGCGAGCGCGCCCGGGGCTGGGCCGCCGCCGGCCTGACCGAAGCCTTGCGGACCCCCGACGACACGGTGGTGTTCGTCTCGCCCGCCGAGCGTGAGGTCATCCGCAAGGACCAGGCCGACTGCATGGGCTGCCTGTCGCACTGCGGCTTCTCCTCGTGGAAGGACCACGACGACTATTCCACCGGGCGCCTCGCCGATCCGCGCAGCTTCTGCATCCAGAAAACCCTGCAGGACATCGCCCACGGCGGCGATATCGAGCAGAACCTGATGTTCGCCGGGCATGCCGCCTATCGCTTCAAGACCGACCCATTCTACTCCAACAATTTCACGCCGAGCGTGAAGCAGCTGGTGGACCGGATTTTGACCGGGGACTGAGGTTTAAGGGTTTTAAGGTGAAGGTGCGAGGGCCATCGCCCTCGCGCTCCCATTCCTGTCGATGCTGTGCGCAATCTCTGCGATGCGCCCTGCCGCGCAGCGGCCTTAATGCCTGCCGCGCAGCGGCCTTAATGCCTGCGGCGCGGAGACCGGGTGCTTAAGGCGAACCCATGGCGCCGCGCCGCCCAGTATGGGGAGCGCGAGGGCGATGGCCCTCGCACCTGTCGCTTACCCTTGAACCCTCACAACCACCCCTCCAGCACCTGATCCGGCGGGCGATGCCCATCGGCCCAGAAGCGGATGTTGGCGATGACTTTCTCGCCGCTGGCCTCGCGCCCCTCGAAGGTGGCGCTGCCCAGATGCGGCATCATCACCACTTGCGGCAGGGTCATCAGGCGGGGATCGACCGCGGGCTCATGGGCGAAAACGTCCAGCCCGGCGCCGCCGATCAGCCCGTTTTCCAGCGCGTGGATCAGCGCTTTCTCGTCGATCAGGTCGCCACGGGCGGTGTTGATGACATAGGCGCCCGGCTTCATCAGCGCGATGCGCCCGGCGCTGAGGATATGGTGCGTTTCTGGCGTGGAGGGGCAGTGCAGCGAGACGATGTCGGCCTCCGCCACCAGCCTGTCGAGATCGGGCTCGTAGCGCACGCCCAGCATGTTTTCGAGCGCCGGGGCCACGCGGTGGCGGCTGTGATAGGCCACCTCCAGGCCGAAGCCGCGCGCGCGGTGGGCCACGGCCTGCCCGATGCGGCCAAGGCCGATGATCGCCAGCCGCTTGCCCGCCAGCCGGTGCCCCAGCATGGTGGAGGGCGCCCAGCCCTGCCAGCGGCCCTCGCGCAGGATGCGGATCGCCTGCGGGAAGCGGCGGCAGACGATGATGATCAGCGACAGGGTCATGTCGGCGGTATCGTCGGTGAAAACGCCCGGGGTGTTGGTGACGATGATCTTGTGGGCGCGGGCGGCGGCCAGGTCGATATGCTCTATGCCGGCGCCGAAATTGGCGATGAGGCCCAGGCGCTGGTGGGGGGCATGATGTTCGCAGGCCTCGGCGATCATGCCGGCGTCGATCTGGTCGGTGAGGGTGGGCACCAGCACATCGGCGCGGCGCATGGCCGCGATCAGCGCGCCGCGATCCATCGGCGAATCGTCGGCGTTGAACTCGGCATCGAACAGTTCGCCCATGCGCGCTTCCACCGCCGGCATCAGCCGCCGGGTAACGATGACCTTGGGCTTGCCGGGAATGCGGCGGGTGTTTCTCTGATCGGCGGCAATGGTCATGGCCTGCTTTGGCTAGGGCCGGGCCCCGCTTTGGTCAAGCCGGTCTGGCGGGGTGATGAAGCCTTGAAAGGACCCGCCCGACATGGTTAAGCAGGGACATGCTGCATAGTCGCCTGCTGCCCCGCTTTATTGCGACGATTTTCCCGGGTCTGTCGCCCAGGGTTCTGGCCGTGGGCCTGCCGCTGGTGGCGGCGCTGGCGGTGTCGCCTGCCCCGGCGCTGGCAAGCCGTGCCGATATCCCGGTGCCGGGCTGGGCCTCGCTGCGGCCTACCAAAAACAACGAGATCAACATGCGCAGCGGCCCCGGCGAGGATTATCGCATCACCTGGGTCTATCACCAGCCGCATCTGCCGGTGCGGGTGCTGCGGGCGAGCAGCGGCTGGCGGCTGGTGCAAGACCCCGATGGCGCGCGGGGATGGGTGATTCTCGGCTTCCTCAACCGCGACCGCGCCGCCTATGTCACCGCCGGCGACCCGGTGGCCATGCGCGCCGCGCCGGATACCAAATCCCACCTGCTGTGGCGGCTTTCCACGGGCGTGATCGGCCTGCTGGGCCCCTGCGACAAGGGCTGGTGCCAGTTGGATGTCGACGGGCGCAAGGGTTATGTCACCGCCGCGCGGCTGTGGGGCGTGGGGGATTGAGGTGAAGGGATTTAGGGAAGATGCGAGGGGGTTACCCCCTCGCGCTCCCGGACCTGTCTGCCTCGTGCATAACCCGCGGCCTCGTGCGCTGCCGCGAAGCGGCTATAAATGCCTGCGGCGCGGAGGGCTTGCGCGGGGCTGAACCCTTGGCGCAACGCCGACATTAATGGGAGCGCGAGGGACGAGTCCCTCGCACCTACCCCTTCAAACTCTGCCTCAAATCAACTCAATCGCCACAGCCGTCGCCTCGCCGCCGCCGATGCACAGCGACGCAACGCCCTTCTTCAGCCCTTTCAGCTTTAGCGCGCCGATCAGCGTGGCGATGATCCGCGTGCCCGAGGCGCCGATCGGGTGGCCGAGCGCGGTGGCGCCGCCGTGGACGTTGATCTTGGCGTGGGGGATGCCGAGATCATGCATGGCGAACATGGCGACGCAGGCGAAGGCCTCGTTGATTTCGAACAGGTCGACCTCGTCGATGCTCCAGCCGGCCTTGGCGAGCAGGGCGGTGATGGCCGGCCCGGGAGCGTCGGCAAAGCGGGCGGGCGCCTGGGCGTGAGCGGAGACGGCGACGATGCGCGCCACGGGCGTCAGCCCCTTGGCGGCGGCAACGCTGGCGCGGGTGAGGACCACGGCGGCGGCCCCGTCCGAAATCGACGAGGACGAGGCGGCGGTGATAGTGCCATCCTTGGTGAAGGCGGGCTTCAGCGTGGGGATCTTGTCGGGGCGGCCCTTGCCGGGTGCCTCGTCGGTATCGACCACCACCTCGCCGGCGCGGGTCTTGACGGTGACCGGGGCCAGTTCGCCGGCGAAGGCACCGCTGGCGATGGCCGCTTGCGCGCGGGCGAGCGACTCAATGGTATAGGCGTCCTGGTCGGCGCGGGTGAGCTGGTATTCATCGGCCACGGCCTGCGCGAAGGCGCCCATCGAGCTGCCCTCATAGGCATCTTCCAGCCCGTCGAGGAACATGTGGTCGTAGACGGTGTCGTGGCCGGCGCGGGCGCCGCCGCGATGCTTCTTCAGCAGGTAGGGAGCGTTGGTCATGCTCTCCATGCCGCCGGCGACCACAACATCGACGCTGCCGGCCGCCAGGGCCTCGGCGCCCATGATCACCGTCTGCATGCCGGAGCCGCAGACCTTGTTGACCGTGCTGGCCTGCACCGAAAGCGGCAGGCCCGCCTTCAGCGCGGCCTGGCGGGCGGGCGACTGACCAACGCCCGCCGGCAGCACGCAGCCCATGTAGATGCGCTCGATATCGGCGCCGGCAACGCCCGCGCGCTCGACAGCGGCCTTCACCGCGGTGGCGCCAAGATCAGTGGCGGAGGCATCGGCCAGCGCGCCCGACAGGCCGCCCATCGGCGTGCGGGCATAGGAGAGGATCACGATCGGATCGGAAGCGGAAATCTGGGACATGAGCACATCTGCCTTTCGGGATGATTTGACGGACCCGTTGCGCGGGATTGTTTGACCGGCTTGGCGAATGCGCATAATGCTGCGATGCGGTATTGGCAATGCCGGCGCATGGTGCCGGCGCGTGGTGCCGGGGCTTGGTGCCGGCGCTTGGTGCCGGCGCTTGGGCGTTGTGGGGCGCGCGCAGGCATCAGGCGGGCAAAGCCGCGGGGCACAGGACGAGGGCTGTGGACGCGGCGCCGGTAATGCGGGAAATTAGTAATGCGGGAAATTCCAGGCCTGCCCCACTTGCGCGTTTCGGGTCGCGCGACTAGGGCCGCTGATGCTGTCTGGCTCGCCTGATTCCGTATCGGGCGCGCTGGTGGGTTGGGCGCACAAGCGCCGGGCCAAAATACTGATACGTCGCCAGAATGCCGGTTCGCCGCAAAATTCGTCGCAAAAACGCAAGGTTGTCTCTGTGGTCGATCTTCTCCAGTATTTGCCGATACTGATCTTCCTGGGCGTGGCCCTGGCTTTGTCGGCGCTCTTCGTGTTTTTGCCCATGGCGGTGAGCCGGCTGACCGGCTCGCACAAGCCCGAGGCGGACAAGCTTTCCGAATATGAGTGCGGCTTTCCCGCCTTCGAGGACCCGCGCAGCCAGTTCGATGTGCGGTTCTACCTCGTGGCCATTCTGTTTATCGTTTTCGATCTCGAAGCGGCTTTCCTGTTTCCCTGGGCGGTGAGCCTGAAGAACACTGGCTGGGCCGGCTGGATCACGATGGTGGTGTTCCTGTTCGAACTCGTTATCGGCTATGCCTATGCGTGGAAGAAGGGAGCTCTGGACTGGGAATGAGCAACATGGTTTCCGCTGCTTCGCCTGTTGGCCTGCCTGTCACCCCGGGCAGCCCGATCATCCAGCCCGACACGGGCTTTTTCAACGACCTCAATGCCGAGGTGTCCGACAAGGGCTTTCTCGTCACCAGCACCGAGGATCTGTTCCACTGGGCGCGCACCGGCAGCCTGTGGTGGATGACCTTTGGCCTGGCCTGCTGCGCGGTCGAGATGATCCATGTGAACATGCCGCGTTACGACATGGAGCGGTTTGGCGTCGCCCCGCGCGCTTCCCCGCGCCAGAGCGACGTGATGATCGTGGCCGGCACGCTGTGCAACAAAATGGCCCCGGCACTGCGCAAGGTCTATGACCAGATGTCCAACCCGAAATATGTGATTTCGATGGGCAGCTGCGCCAATGGCGGCGGCTATTATCACTACAGCTATTCGGTGGTGCGCGGTTGCGACCGCATCGTGCCGGTGGATATCTACGTGCCCGGCTGCCCCCCCACCGCCGAGGCCTTGCTGTATGGCGTGATGCAGTTGCAGCGGAAGATCCGCCGCGTCGGCACTGTCGAGCGTTGAGGGCTTAAGCGATGAGCGTGGTGCATTCCGCCCCCAAATTCCTCACCCCCGAAGGGCTGCTGGAGGAACTGACCGCCGCGCTGGGCGACCGGCTGCTTTCGGCCCATCAGGCGCATGGCGAAACCGTGCTGGCCGTGCGCGCCGAGGCGATTGTCGAGGCGCTGCAGACCCTGCGCGATGCCCACGAATACCAGCAATTGATGGAAATCGCCGGAGTGGATTATCCCGACCGCGCCGAGCGGTTCGAGGTGGTCTACATGCTGCTGTCCGTCACGCGGAACAGCCGCATTCTGGTGAAGGTTTCCACCGACGAGGCGACGCCGGTGCCCAGCGTGACCGGCCTGTGGCCCGTGGCCGGCTGGCTGGAGCGCGAGGTGTTCGACATGTATGGCGTGGTCTTCGCCGGCAACCCGGACCTGCGCCGCATTCTCACGGATTATGGCTTCGAGGGGCATCCCTTCCGCAAGGACTTCCCGCTGACCGGCTATCAGGAGCTGCGCTACTCCGAGGAGGAGAAGCGCGTGGTTTATGAGCCGGTGAAGCTGGCGCAGGATCTGCGGCAGTTCGATTTCATGAGCCCGTGGGAAGGCACAGACTATGTGCTGCCCGGCGACGAGAAGGCCGACGACAGCGTGAAAGGGCCCGCGAAATGAGCGTGATCCTCGAGCAATCGCCCACCACCGGCGATGATGTCATTGCCAACTACACCATCAACTTCGGGCCCCAGCACCCGGCCGCCCACGGCGTGCTGCGGCTGGTGACGGAGCTGGATGGCGAGATCATCGAGCGGATCGACCCGCATGTCGGCCTGCTGCATCGCGGCACCGAGAAGCTGATCGAGTACAAGACCTACCTGCAGGCGCTGCCCTATTTCGACCGGCTGGATTACTGCTCGCCG
>CAIXXP010000004.1 GCA_903923465.1 uncultured Sphingomonadales bacterium
CCCCAACCCGAAGGAGTAGACATGGCCATCAAGACCCGCGTTACCGAGCGGCTCGGTATCGAGCATCCGATTGTGCAGGGTGGCATGATGAATGTGGGTTTTGCCGAGTTGGCCAGCGCGGTGTCGAATGCGGGCGGGCTTGGCATCATCACGGCGCTGACGCAGCCGAGCCCCGCGGCGCTGCGCGAGGAGATCGAGCGGTGCCGGGCGATGACGTCCAGGCCCTTCGGGGTGAACATGACCATCTTCCCCTCGATCAATTCGCCCGACTACAAGGCCTATGCCCAGGCGATCATCGACAGCGGGGTGAAGGTGCTGGAGACCGCCGGCACCCCGGCCGTGCGCGAGATCTGGGAGATGGTGAAGCCGCACGGCGTCACCATCATCCACAAGTGCACCGCCGTACGCCACGCGGTCTCGGCCGAGAAGGCGGGCTGCGACATCATCAGCATCGACGGTTTCGAATGCGCGGGCCACCCGGGCGAGGATGACGTGCCCGGCCTGATCCTGATTCCCACAGCGGCCGACAAGGTGAAGATCCCGATGCTGGCCAGCGGCGGCATTGGCGACGCGCGCGGCCTGGTGGCGGCGCTGTCGCTGGGGGCGGAGGGCATCAACATGGGCACCCGCTTTTGCGCGACACAGGAGGCGCCGATCCACCCGAACGTCAAGCAGGCCTATGTCGATAACGACGAGCGCGGCAGCTATCTGATCTTCCGCAGCCTGAAGAACACCGCGCGGGTGGGCAAGAATGCCGTGTCGGAAGAGGTGGTGCGCCGCCTGTCCGTGCCCGGCGCCACCTTCGAGGACGTGAAGGAACTGGTGGCCGGGGTGAAGGGCAAGGAACTGCTGAAGACCGGCGACCTGTCGGCCGGCATCTTCTGGGCCGGCATGGTGCAGGGGCTGATCCACGACATCCCCACCTGCCAGGAACTGATCACCCGCATGGTCACCGAGGCCGAGGCCATCATCAAAGGCCGCCTCAACTCCATGATCGCCTGAGCAGGCCAACACACACCCCGGCGCAATGGGCGCCGGGGGGGGGGAGCCTGATCACCGCCGCTCGAAGTTCTTCGCGCTTTCCATGATGGCAAAGCGATCAACCTCCGCGGTGGCACCCAGCAGCGAGGTGATCTGCGGATATTTCAGCGCCGTCTGCAACGCGATGGTGCGGTGCATGTCCATGGATTCCCAGATGGCGCGCACCGAACCCTGCGTCGCCTCGCTGGGCTTGCGGGCGATCTTCACCGCCAGATCGTGCGCGCGGGCCCACAGCCGGTCCAGCTCGACGATCTCGCTGACCAGCCGCATTTTCAGCGCCGTCTCGGCGGTGATCCGCTCGTCGCTGCCCAGCAGCACCATGCGCAACAGGTCGCCCAGCGGCATGCGATAGCGCAGCCCGGTGGGCTCCACCGCGCAGGTCTGGCCATAGGTGGTGTGCGGGTCGAAGAATTCGGCCTCGGGCGAGCAGATGATGATGTCACCCTCGTTCACCCAGTAAAACGCGCCGCCACCGCACAGGCCGTGAATGGCGATGACCACCGGTTTCCAGCAATGGTTGGCCTTGGGCCCCAGCATCGCGCCGGGATCGACCGCGGCGATGCGCGGGGTCAAGTGGCTCTTGTTGGTCGTCTCGGTATCCTCGCGCACATCGGCGCCCGAGGAAAAGGCCCGGCCCTCCGCGGCGCGCAGCACCACGGCATGGATGGAATCATCCTGCTGGATGCGGTGCCACACATGCTCGAACTCCTCACACATGCGCACGTTGAAGCTGTTGAAAGCCTTCGGGCGGTTGATGGTGATGGTCGCCACATGCTCGTCGTCGGTTTCGAACAGGATGGTTTCATAGACCGGGTTTTCGGCCAGAATGCGGTCGTATTGGCGGATGGGGGGTCTGGTCATGGGGCCTCTCGCGGTTCAGGTCTTGGATGTCTTGTTCTGCGGCAAATCCGGGGCCGAAGCCAGCATGGCGCGCAACGGCGCCTTCAGCACCTTGCCGGCCGTGTTGCGGGGCAGTTCGTCCACCAGCCGCACAATCTCGGGCGTTTTCTGGCGCGCCACCCGGCTCGCCGCGAAATGGCTGGCGACGGCGGCAAGCGAGAGATCCGCGCCCGGCTCGGCCAGAATGAACGCCGCCACCCGCTCGCCCAACGCGGCATCCGGCGCGCCCACCACCGCCGCCTCGCGCACGCCGGGCATGGTCGAGAGAATGTCCTCCACCTCGCGGCTGGCGATGTTCTCGCCGCCCCGGATGATGATGTCCTTCTTGCGGTCGGTGATGGCCAGAAACCCCTCCGCGTCCAGCACGCCGACATCGCCGGTGCGCAGCCAGCCATCGGCGGTGAAAGCCTCGGCGTCGCGCGAGGGGTCGTGATAGCCGATGAAGCGGTCCGGCCCGCGCGACCAGATCTCGCCCGGCTGGCCCTGTGGCACATCGCGCCCATCATCATCGACAAGGCGCACCTCCACCCCGGGGTTCAGCCGCCCATCGGTGCCCAGCCGCTTGGCCAGCGGATCGGTGGGCGAGCCACAGGAAATCGTCGGATGCTCCGACAGGCCATAGCAGCGGTAGGTCGCCAGCCCCAGCGCCTCGCAGCGATCGATCAGCGCCGGGGGAATCATGGTGGCCCCCGCCATATAGTCGCGTAACGAAGAGATATCGCGGCCATCGGCGGCGGCATCCAGCAGGGTGGTGATGTGAAAGGGCGTGCCGGATGTGGCCTCAACGCGATATTGCTCGATCAGCCGCGCCGCCACATGGGCGTCCCACGCATCCAGATAGATGCTGGCCTGCCCCATCGCGGCAAAGCGCAGCAGGCCGAGCACCCCCGCCACATGGCCCGGCGGCCACGGCGCCAGCGTCAGCAATTGCCCCCGGGCGATAGCATCCACGGTGAGTTCGGCCAGCAGGCTGGCATGGCTGTGGCGCACGCCTTTCGGCCGCGAGGTGGTGCCGGAGGTATAGATCACCATCGCCGGATCGTCGGCGGCAACGGCGGCGGGCGCGGCATGGGGCGGCTGGGCCAGCAGACTGGCCAGCGCCACCTCGCCTTCCCCGCCCGCGCCATCGACGATGCGGATGAGCTGCGGAAAGGCCTCGGCCAGCCAGGCCCGCCTGCCGGCAAAGTCCACCGCACGCCAGCTATCCGGCGTGATGATCGCCTTTGCGCCGGATTCCCGCAGGACGAAGCCCAGTTCGGCGCCCTCGTAGATGTGGATGATGGGCAGCACGACCAGCCCGGCCCAGGCCAGTGCCGCGTGAATCACCATGGTCGCCGGCCGGGTCGGCATCTGCACCGCGACAATGTCGCCCGCCACCAGACCGAGTGCAGCCAACCCGCTGGCCAGCCGCCGCGCCTGCTCCACCATGTCGGCATGGGTAAGGGGCGTGTCGCCCCGCGCGTCGGCAAACACGGCGGTCGCCGCGCGCGCCCGCGTGGGCGCGCCCAGCATCGCGCCGGCGAGGGTCGTGGCGGATTCGCCGGCCCCGGTCACAGCGAAGGTGCCCGGCCAAGGCGGCACGATGGTGGCCGCTTCCCGGCGCGGTGGAATGTGCCGCAGGTCACGCTTGACTCTCCCCCACAGGCCTTATGATATAAAACGTGGTTATATAACTAGGGCGCATGATGGCAAGGTCAATTGCAGCAGCCCTCGCCGGGGAAAGCCAAAACCGAACCGCCGGGCATATCATGGCCGCATACATGTGCATGCCGGGCCGGGCATCAGCTTTTGTGGATCGGCCGCCGCTTTATCCCTATGCTGGATGCCCTGACAGCCACACACTGGAACGCTTGCCACGCGGCATGGGGAGAATTGCATGAAATATCGTCGCCTCGGAAAAACCGGCCTCAAGGTCTCGCCCCTGTGCCTGGGCTGCATGAGCTTTGGCGCGCCCGGCACGGGCATGCTCGGCTGGTCGCTGAGCGAAGCTGACAGCCGCCCGATCATCCAGCGCGCCGTCGAGTCGGGGATCAATTTCTTCGACACCGCCAATATCTATTCGGCCGGCGTTTCCGAGGAAATCACTGGTCGCGCGATAAAGGATTTCGCCCGGCGCGACGAGGTGGTGCTGGCCACCAAGGCCTGGGGTCGGTGGGGCAAGGGCCCCAACCAGGGCGGCCTTGGCCGCAAGGCGCTGATGCAGGCCATTGACGACAGCCTGACCCGGCTCGGCACCGATTATGTCGATCTCTACCAGATCCACCGCTGGGACAATGGCACCCCGATCGAGGAAACGCTGGAGGCGCTGAACGACATCGTCCGGGCCGGCAAGGCCCGCTACATCGGCGCCTCGTCGATGTATTCGTGGCAGTTCCAGAAGGCACTGATGATCTCGCGCCAGAACGGCTGGGCGCGGTTTATCTCGATGCAGAACCACCTCAACCTGCTCTATCGCGAGGAAGAGCGCGAGATGCTGCCGCTGTGCCGCGAGGAGGGCATCGGCCTCATCCCCTGGAGCCCGCTGGCAGGCGGGCGGCTGGCCCGTCCGCAGGGCCAAGAGACGACGCGCTCGCAATCCGACCGCTTCATCCATGCGGTCGAGGCCGACCGGGCGGTGGTTCAAGTGGTGGAGCAAATTGCCGCCGCGCGCGGGGTCCCCATGTCGCAGGTGGCGCTGGCATGGTTGCTGGCCAAGCCTGGAATGACCGCGCCCATCCTCGGCGTCACCAAGCTTGCCCAGTTCGACGAGGCGCTCGGCGCGCTGGAGCTGGCGCTTACCGATGCGGAGATCGCCGCGCTGGAGGCGCCCTATATCCCTCATGCCGTGGTGGGCCCGGTATGATCTGGTGGGGCGGCCAACTGCCTGACCTGGCAGCCGTTCAGGCACAGGCAACCGGCATGCCGCAGCATATCGGCATCGAACTGCTGGATGCCGGACCAGACTGGCTGCGCGCCCGCATGCCGGTGGACCATCGCACCCACCAGCCCGCCGGGCGCCTGCACGGCGGCGCCTCGGTGGCGCTGGCGGAAACGGTGGCTTCGGTGGCCGGCGGCCTGGTGGTGGATCGCGCGAAGTTCACCGTGGTCGGCATGGAAATCAACGCCAACCACATCCGCCCGGCGTTCGCCGGCTACGTCTATGCCACGGCCAGGGCCGAATCGCTGGGCCGCACCACCCAGATCTGGACCATCCGCATCGAGGATGAGGCCGGCAAGCTGGTCTGCCTGTCGCGCTTCACCATCGCCGTCATTTCCAACGAACGCCGGCTGCCGTTGAATGGGTAGAGGGTAGAGGGTAGAGGGTAGAGGGTAGTCTCGGGGGTGTTACACCCCCAAACCCCCATTACTGTGGTGGTCAGCGCCTCACTTGCGGCGTGGCGCCTTGCCGCGAAGCGGCGATAATAGCCTGCGGCGCGGGGGGTTATGCGCAACGCTGCCCCCAGCACCACCTGGCGCCGGAAGACGTTAAGGCCGGAAGACGTTAAGGCCGGAAGACGTAAGGGGTGCAGGGGTTAGCCCCTGCCAGACCTCCCCCTCAGCCTACCTTCCCGCCATCACGCCAGCTTGCGCCGGGCCTCCGCCGCGGCGCTCAGCGGCGCCACCAGATCCTTCTTCACGATCTTGCCGTTGGGGTTCAACGGCAGCTCGTCCAGAATCAGCAGCGTTCGCGGCACCTTGTTATCAGCCAGTTCGGCACGGCAATAGGCGAGGATCTCGTCGGGCGTGGCGCTCATGCCCTGGCGCAGCGAGACGGCGGCGGCAATATCCTCGCCCAGCACCTCATGCGGCACGCCCACCACCGCGGCCAGTTGCACCGCCGGATGCAGATGCAGCGCGGTCTCGATTTCCAGCGGCGTGATGTTGTAGCCGCCGCGAATGATCAACTCTTTCGAGCGGCCCGCCATGATCAGATCGCCATCCTCGTCGACATAGCCGAGGTCGCCGGTGCGGGTCCATCCGCCCTTGAAACTGGCGGCGGTCGCCTCCGGGTCGTTCCAATAGCGGCGCGAATGCTTTTGATAGCCATAGATCTCGCCCACCACGCCGGGGGTGGTGATAATGGCGCCATCCTCGTCGCGCAGCTGCATATGCGGCGGCAGCCTGCCCACGCAGCCCGGCTTCAGCACCTGTTCCTGGCTGGTGGTGCCTATGCCGATGCCGCCTTCGGACATGCCATAGGAATTGCGCATCCGCACATGCGGCCACAGCGCCAGTGCCCGCTTCACCGAATCGTGGGGGAGCGGCGCGGTGCCGGTCATCAGATATTTCACCCCGGCAAAGTCGTAATCGGCCACATCGGGGTGGTCGAGCACCAGCCGCAGCATGGTGGGCACCAGATAAACCAGATTGGGCCGCTTTTCCTTCACCAGTTCCAGGAAGCCCTTGGGATCGAACTTGGGCTGGGTAATCGCCGTGGCGCCACCCCGCGCGGGCAGCATGACGATGCCCAGATTGCCGCCCGAACCGGTGAGCGGCAGCGCGCTGAGCGTGGAGCGCGAACGGTCCTGATTGATGCCGGTCACCCCGGTCATCAGATCGGGATGGCTGACGACGACGCCCTTGATCTTGCCGGTAGTGCCCGAGGTGCCGAGGATTTCGGCGTCGGCCAGCGGATCGAGGCTGGCCTGATCGGGCAGGGCGGCCAGATTGCGCGGCATGGCATCCACCGTCCAGCAGCCGGCGAGATTGAGCCCGGCCAGCACTTCCGGCACATCGGTGATGGCGAAACGCGGCGTGGTCAGTTCGGCGAAATCGGCGATTTCCTTGGGGGAAAGGCGGGTATTGATCGGGCAGGCAATGCCACCGGCGCGGAACACGGCGAAAACGGCAATGGCCATTTCGTTGGAATGGGCATTGCTGATCGGCAGAAACACGCGATCTCCCGGCACCAGCCCGGCGGCGGCCAGGCCACCGCCCACCTCGTCCACCTCGGCGTCCCATTGGGCAAAGGTCAGCTGGTGGCGGGTATCGTCATGGGCGATTTCCTGCGCCTGAAGGTGTGCCCGAAGCTTGAGGGCATCACTGATCCGGCGTACTTCGACCATTCCAAAACCCCTTGCTTCGCGGCAACGCATCTATTACCTAGTTATACAACTGAGATCAAGGAGTGAATGCTGTGGCTGATGCGACCGCGGATATCAAGCAGGGTGATATCAAGCAAAGCGACGAATGGCAGAAGGCCGTCGCCTACGAGATCACCGATCATGATATCGAGCGCCAGCGCAAGCTGCTGGGGTATGATCAGGCGGCCAAGTCCCGCGAATATATCCAGACGGCCACGCTCGACAACATCCGCAACTTTGCCCACGGCTGCGGCGACGACAACCCACTGTATTGCGACCCCCACTATGCCAGGAAAACCCGCTGGGGCAGCGTGATCGCCCCCGGCATGATGGCCGGCATCATCAACAAACCGATGAAGGGCGACCCGGTGCCCGACGAGATCAGGGCGCTGACCAAGAGCCTGTTCAAGGGAATTCACGTCTTCGTCTCCGGCTCAACCTGGGATTTCTATCGGCCGATCTATCCCGGCGACACCATCTACAGCTTCAACGGCGAGGAAAGCTGCGAGGTCAAGCAATCCGAATTCGCCGGTCGGTCGGTGATCAATGTGCGCCGCGACGTGAAGGTGAACCAGCGCGGCGAGGTGGTCGCTGTCTACCGCATCCTGCGGGTGCTCACCGA
This sequence comes from uncultured Sphingomonadales bacterium, assembly GCA_903923465.1. GTDB lineage: Bacteria > Pseudomonadota > Alphaproteobacteria > Sphingomonadales > Sphingomonadaceae > Novosphingobium. The sequence goes on from CAIXXP010000004.1 coordinate 7,627, forward strand.
GCGCAAGACCGCCGCCAAGAAGGGCAAATATTCCGCCATCGAGCCGGCCAGCTACACCGATGAGGAAATGCAGGCGGTCGAGGCAATCTACGCCGCCGAGCAGGTTCAGGGCGGCGCCAAGCGCTGGTTCGAGGATGTGCAGGCGGGCGACAGCCTGGGCGTGCAGGCCAAGGGCCCGCTGACGGTAACCGATGTGATCTGCTCCCATTCCGGCGGCTATGGCTTTGTGCCCTATGCCCCCACGGTCAACCGCCTGGCCCACAAGAACCGCCAGCGCATCCCGGCGTTCTATGTCAAGAACGAGCACGGCATTCCCGATGTCGCCCAGCGGTTGCACTGGGATCCGAAATGGGCCCAGGCCATCGGCAACCCCATGGCCTATGACTATGGGGTGATGCGCGAGTGCTATCTCTATCAGTACCTGTCCGACTGGTGCGGCGATGACGCCATCATCACCCATGTCCACGACGAGATCCGCAAGTTCAACTACATGGGCGACGTCCAGACGGTGACCGGCGAAGTGGTGGGCAAGCGCCAGGAAAATGGCCAGAACCTCGTCGACGTGCAGGTCTCCTTCACCAACCAGCGCGGCGAGGAGTCGGTGCGCGCCACCGCCACCATCGCCCTGCCGGGTAAGGACTCCGCCCTGCCGATGTACCCGCCCGTGCCGGAAGAACTGGCCCAAAAGGCCGCGCGGATGATGGCCCGCCACTGGGAACTCGGTGGCGATTGATCCCGCAAGGGATCATCGTTTCCCGCCCGGGTAGAGTAGGACCAGACATGTCGGACACAGTGCTCATCGAAAATCAGGACGGCGTGCGCATCATCACGCTCAACCGGCCAGACCGGTTGAACGCGCTGAACGTCGAGATCATGGGCGCGCTGGCGGATGCCTGCGCCGATGCCGCGCGTGACGCTTCCGTGGGCTGCGTGGTGGTCACCGGCGCCGGGCGGGGTTTCTGCACCGGGGGCGACATCAAGGATGGCGCCGCCGAGCGCGTCAATGCCCCCGCCAGTCAGGAGCATGGCAGCCGCACCGAACAGGCCGTGACGCGGCTGCTCGGCTTCATGGAGGGCCCACGCTTGCTGCACGAGATGCCCAAGCCCACCATCGCCATGGTCAATGGCCCCGTGGCGGGCGCGGGCATCGGCATCGCCGGCGCCTGCGACCTGCGCTTTGCCGCGCGCTCGGCCAGTTTCCTCACCGCTTTCGACCGCATCGGCGCCGGCGGCGATTACGGCTCGAGCTGGTTCTGGAGCAAGATCCTGGGCACCGGCGTCGCGCGCGAACTGTTCTTTCTGGGCGAAAAGCTCTCGGCCGAGGAGGCCTTCGCCAAGGGCGTCTACACCCGCCTGTTCGACGACGACGCGCTCGCCGAGGCGACGCTGAAAGCCGCCCACCGCCTCGCGGACGGCCCGCGCATGGGCTATCGCTACATGAAGAAAAACCTCAACAACGCCGAAGACTTCGCCTTCGAGGCCGCATTCGAGGCCGAGGCGCTGCACATGAGCCTGTCGACCGCCGCCACCGCGCAGATCTGGAAGGAAGCGCGCAAGGCAAAGGACGGCAACGACGCCTGACCGGCGCCCGCAACAAAAGGTGAGACGATGGATCTGAGCTATGGCGCCGAGGCGGAAGTCTTCCGCAAACAGGTGCGCGCCTTTCTGGCCGAAACCTGGCAGCCCGGCGAGCGCCGCAAGGCCGAACTGAAGGAATTCATCCGCGCGTTTCGGGCAAAGGCGGTCGAGCGGGGCTATCTCTATCGCTCCGTGCCGAAGCGCTATGGCGGCTCGGAACAGCCGGTGGACGTCATCAAGGCGCAGGTCATCCGCGAGGAATTCGCCCGCGCCCGCGCGCCGATGGAAATGGGCGGCAACGGCATCAACATGGCCGTACCCACCCTGGTGGAAGTCGGCACCGACGAGCAGCGCGAGTTGTTCATCCGCAAGACGCTGGAGGGCGATTACATCTGGGGTCAGGGCTATTCGGAGCCCGGCTCGGGATCGGATCTTGCCAGCGTGCGCACGAAGGCGGAACTGTCGCCCGACGGCACGAAGTGGGTCATCAACGGCCAGAAGATCTGGACCAGCCAGGGGGGCGCCGCCACCCACATGTTCATGCTGGTGCGCACCGAGCCCGACGCGCCCAAGCACGACGGCATCACCTATCTGCTGCTCGACCTGAACCAGCCCGGCGTCACCCGCCGCCCGATCCGCCAGATGACCGGCATGGAGGGCGACGACACCTTCTATGAATTCTTCTTCGACAATGCCGAAACCCCGGTCAGCTGGCAGGTGGGCGAGCGCGGCAAGGGCTGGTATGTCAGCCGCACCACGCTGAAGCACGAACGCGCCAGCATCGGCAGCGCCGATGGCCTGGGGCGCCAGTTTTCCAAGCTGGTCGATCTCGCCAAGGAAATGGGCCGCATCGGCGACCCGCTGGTGCGCGAGCGGCTGACCCAGATCGAGGGCTTCGTCCTGTCGCACCGCTATACCAGCTTCCGCCTGTTCTCGTGTCAGGCCGCAGGTGAGGATGCCGGCCCGGTGCAGCTGATGATGAAACTGCTGCTCACCGAAATCGGCCACCAGATTGCCTTGCTGGCGCAAGAGCTGATCGGCGATGAAGGCCTGATCGAGCCGGCGCAGGCCGGTGCGCGCGGGCTCATCACCCAGCAGCGCGGCCCCAACAAGTGGCTCGACCAGATCATGGGCAGCCTCGGCAATTCCATCGCCGGCGGCGCCTCGAACATCCAGCGCAACATCATCGGGGAGCGGGGCCTCGGCCTGCCGCGCGACCTCGCGATGGGAGGGGAAAAGTAATGCGCTTCCATCTCACCGAGGAACAGAGCGCCATTCAGGACGCGGTGCGCGGCACGCTGGCGGATGTCTGGCCTATGGAGCGCCTTCACAAATTCGCCGACAGCCAGATAGATGACGGCACCGATTGCGACCCGGAAAGCTGGCAGGCGCTGATGGCGCTGGGCATTGGCGCCCTCGCCCTGCCCGAAGCGGATGGTGGCGCCGGCCTCGGCCTGCTGGATGCCGCTCTGGTGTGCGAAGTGGTGGGCGAGGCTGCCGGCCCCGGCCCGGTAATCGGCCAGATTCTCGCCGCCATCGCCGTTGCCCGCTCGGCCAGTGCCGGGGCCCGCGCGCTCCTGCCCGCCATCGCCAGCGGCGAGGCCGTGGTGGCGCTGGCCATGGGCAGCCCGCTGGTGGCCTGCGCCCGCGGCGCCACGCTATTCCTCACCGATGGGCCGGACGGCGCCATCCATCTGGTCGAGGCGGCAGCGGACGTGTCGATTGAACCACAAACCGCGACCGACCGCAGCCGCCCGGTCTCGCGCGTCAACTTCGCCGCCGCACGAGCCCATGTGTTGTTCGCCGGCGATGACCCCATGGCCCAGCGCCTGCGCGACGCCGCACTGGTGCTGATCGCCGCCGACTCGCTGGGCGGCGCGCAAAAGGTCACCGACATGAGCGTCGCCTATGCCAAGGAGCGCGAGCACTTTGGCCAGCCGATCGGCCGGTTTCAGGGCCTGAAGCATCAATTGGCGCATATGGCGCTGGATGTCGAACCCGCCCGCGCGCTCGTCTGGTATGCCGCCTATGCGTGGGACGCGGAACTGCCCGACGCCACCCGCGCCGCCGCCATGGCCAAGGCGCATCTGTGCGATGTGTACACCTCCGCCACCCGTGCCGCCATCGCCGCGCATGGCGGCATTGGCTACACCTGGGAATATGGCCTGAATTACTGGTTCCGGCGCAGCATCGCCAACCGGGCATGGCTTGGCTCGCCCAGCCAACACCGTGCCCGCGCCGCCGAACTGGCCGGGTGGTAATTATCCAGCCAGTTCGGCCGGGCTCGGCCCGTCGTGATGTTCAGTAAACTGGCCCTGCCGCTGATGTGCGCACCGATGAGCTTTGCCTCATCCGTGCCACTCGCGGTGGCCTGCGCCAAAGCGGGCGTCGTGGCCGGCTGGCAAGGCGGCACGGCGACCAAACTGCCCGCATTCACCCGCTACCTCGACGCCTTGGCGGAAGCCGATGGCGCCGAGACCCCTGGCGCGCCGGCCATCGTCAACCTCCCTGCCCGCATCGCCACCGAACCCGATGGCCCGGAGAAACTCGCCCTGCTGGAACGGCACCGCGCCCCGCTCGTCCTCTCCAGCGTTGGCGACCCAGCCTCGCTGGTCGAGCGGGTGCATGGCTGGGGCGGCCGGGTGATTCAGGACGTGACCACCATGCGCCACGCCGAAAAATCCATCGCCGCCGGGGTGGATGGCCTGATGCTGACCTGCGCCGGCGCGGGCGGCCATACCGGCTTTCTCACGCCCTTCGCCTTCGTGCCGGCGGTGCGGCGCAACTGGCCGGGCCTGCTGATCGTGGGCGGCGGCATTGCCGATGCGCATGGCATCGCCGCGGTTCTGGCGCTGGGTGGGGATTTGGCCTGCATGGGCACGCGCTTTATCGCCACGCCGGAAAGTGGTGTCGCGCCCGGCCACCGCGCGATGATTGCCGCTGCCGGGCTGGATGGCATCATCACCTCGGCGGCGATGAACGGCGTGCCGGCCAACTGGATCCGCGATTCCGTGGCGCAGGCCGGGCTCGATCCCGCGGCGCTGCCCCCCACCCGCGCGCCGATGCCCCCCGGCATCAAACCTTGGCGCGATATCTACAGCGCCGGGCACAGCGTCGGCCTGATCGAACAAGCCGAACCGGTGGCGGCGCTGGTCACCCGCCTGGCGGACGAATTTGCCCGCCTCGTCCCGGGCGACGCATGGTCGCGCCGCCTCGCCGACATCGCGGCGGGCTGGTCGCCGGCCTGAGAGCCCACGACCAGCTACCAGCCCCGATACGCCTAGCGCGTCGGCATGCGCGGGTGGGTCGATGTGTCGGACTGCCAGTCGATCCGCACGCGGCGCCAGCTGAAGCGCCAGCCATCGGCCGTGCGCACCAGCCGGTCGTCATAGGTGCCGGCGTGGTCGGGGCCGTTGTCGCTGAACACGTGGAAATAGCTGCGCGCCGTCGCGGTGTCGCCATCGATGTCGATCATCGGATTGGTGATGTGGTGGCGCACGAACTTGCGCGGATAGCCATCGGCGACACCGCTCAGCGCGGCAACAATACCCGCGGGGCCCGTGCCCGAGCCACCGGGAAATTCCAGCACGCCATCGGCGGCAAAGGCGGCGGCCAGCCCGTCAAGGCGTGCCCGGTCGCCATTGTAGGTGTAGCGGGTGAGAAGGTCGCGGATCGCCTCGCGATCGGTTGTAAGGTCATGCATTGAAAGCCAACTCCAATCCTGGTTCATCCCAGCGTGTTTTTACCAGATGCCCCACCCTGGAAAGGGTGATGAAGGCATCGCGCATGTCGGCACCGCCAAAGGCGATGTTGGTGACAAAGTTGTCCTGGGGAATGGGCCGGCGCGTGACGGCACCCTCGGGCGTGACGGTGGAGATCGCCCCTTCAAACAGGGTGGCAACGCAGATGTTGCCCGCCGCCGTCATCGCCAGCGAATCCAGCCCCACCGGGCCGGGCACCGTGGCGAGGAATTCCGGGGTCTGGGCCTCTGCCCGCGCGGCATAGCGATAGACCCGCGCCTGATGGGTGTCCGCCACGTAAAGGTGCTGCCCACAGGGCGACAGGCCCACGCCGTTATAGCTGATCGCATCGCGGTTCAGCGCGGTTATCGCGGAACCATCCGGCAGGCAGGTGAACAGGCCGCTGGCGGTGCGGATGCCGCCCCCGTGCTTGCCCATGTCGCTGAACCACAAGCGGCCGTCACGCCCGAACACCAGATCGTTGGGGCCCTGCAGCGCGATGCCGTCGCAGGAGTCATACACCCTTTCACTGCGTCCCGTCGCCAGATCGACGCGCTCGATGCGGCCCTGCGCCGCGGGGCTGGGCCCGCCGCCAAAGTTGATGCCGCCGTTGTTGCACACCCACAGCGCGCCGTCCGGCCCGATGGCCGCGCCATTGGGGCCGCCGCCGATGTCGCACACCGTCTCGGTCTTGCCGCTCCAGCAGCGCGTGATGCGCCCGGCCCCGACTTCCACCACGATAACCGAGCCGTCGGCCATGACCACCGGCCCTTCCGGAAAGGCCAGCCCTTCGGCGATGATCTCCATACCCTCTCCACCACTGCCGGCATTTCGCCCTGTTTGCACGCACAGTGGCACCCTGCCGGGGATTGGGCAAGGCTTCAGCTTGGCAACACTCCGCAAGGGGCCAGCCCGGTGATCGGGGCCTTTCTTGCCTAGCCCCGGCTAATTATGTATCGGGCGACACAGCAGCGGGGTTCGGCCGCGATTTTCGCGTCATGCGCCCGCATGTGCCCGCAGCCCCGGCCCCGGCCGGCACGCGCGCCGCCGGTTTGGCGGATGTTGCAAAAACTTGCCACCGCGCCCTTTAGTTGTAAAACCAAGTTTTATACGTTGCCGCCGTGGGCGGCGCCTGCGCGCGCCAAATCAAAGGAGTGTGGGCCAAAGGAGTGTGGCAATGCGAGTAGCGGACATGGACGGGATACATTCTCGCATTCGCGTGCCCAAGACCAGCGAGATCGTCGCCGACCAGATCCGCGCGGATATCGTGCGCGGAGACCTGAACGAGGGTAATTTCCTGCCGCCCGAGGGCCAGCTGATGGAGAACCTCGGCATTTCGCGCCCCACCCTGCGCGAGGCTTTCCGCATTCTCGAGGCCGAGGGGCTGATCAGCGTGGTGCGTGGGTCGCGCACCGGCGCCAAGGTGCACAAGCCCTCGGTGGAACTCGTGTCGCGCTACGCCGGCTATGTGCTGCAATCGCAGGGCACCACCATCGCCGACCTCTATCAGGCCCGCCTTGCCATCGAACCCTCGGTGGTGCGCTGGCTGGCCACCGACAATGGCGCCGGGGCCACCGGGCCGCTGCACGAGATCGCCCGCCAGCTGGCCGAAATGCTCGATGCCGAGCGCTATGACGACTTCGTCGACAGCGTCGAGGTGTTTCACCAGGCGCTGGTGCGGGCCGGTGGCTGCCAGACGCTGGCCTTCATGAACCGCATGCTGCTCAACCTGGCCGGCCAGCATCAGCTGGATCTGCACCGCCGCCTGCCGGGGGCTCTGGAGGGCCGCGTCAAGGGCCTGCGCGCCGGTCTGAGATCCTACCAGAAGCTCATCGCCCTGATCGAGGCGGGCAGCGTGGAAGAGGCCGTGGCCCATTGGCGGCTGCACCTGCGCAACGCCATCGCCACCTGGACGGGCGACGGCGAGGGCGCCCGCGTGGTCAATTCGCTCGGCAAGTAGCGCGGCCACATAATCGGCGGGTTTTTGGCATCACGCCGCGCCGCCCCTTGCGGGGGCCGGCAGGTGCTGCCACATTGCCGGGGTGATGGCCGGAAAGACACCCGCCCCCTCTGCCAGAACGCCTCCCCCCGCGCAGGCCCGTCCGCATGCCCGGGAGCAGCGGCGTAATGGCGTGGAAAGCCGGGTGCGCGCGGTGCTCGGCCCCACCAACACCGGCAAGACCCATCTGGCCATAGAGCGGCTCTGCGCCCACTCCTCCGGCATGATCGGCTTTCCGCTGCGGCTGCTGGCACGCGAGGTTTACGACAAGGTCTGCGCCATCAAGGGCGCCGACAATGTCGCGCTGATCACCGGGGAGGAGCGCATCGAACCCAAAAACGCCCGCTGGCGCCTGTGCACGGTGGAGGCGATGCCGGTGCGCGGAAGCGAAGCTGGGAGCGCCAGCAAGGGGGCAGAGGACGTCGCCTTCGTCGCGCTCGATGAAGCCCAGCTTTGCGCGGATCGCGAGCGCGGGCATATCTTCACCGACCGGCTGCTGCACGCGCGCGGGCGTGAGGAGACCATGCTGCTCGGCTCGGCCACCATGGCGCCGATGGTGCGCGCGCTGCTGCCCCAGGCCGAGATCATCAGCCGCCCGCGCTTTTCGACCCTCACGCATGTCGCCCCGCGCAAGCTCTCGCGCATTGCCCCGCGCAGTGTCATCGTCGCCTTCAGCGTCGAGCAGGTCTATGCCGTGGCGGAGATGCTGCGGCGCTTTCGCGGCGGCGCGGCGGTAGTGATGGGGGCGCTGTCGCCCGAAACCCGCAACCGGCAGGTGGCGCTCTATCAATCCGGCGAGGTGGATTACCTCGTCGCCACCGATGCCGTGGGCATGGGGCTGAACCTCGATGTCGGCCACGTCGCCTTCGCCGGTCTCAGCAAGTTCGATGGCGTGCGCCAGCGCCGCCTGACGCCGGCCGAAATGGCCCAGATCGCCGGCCGCGCCGGGCGCCATCAGCGCGACGGCACCTTCGGTACCCTGTCCGGCACGGGCGGCCACGATTCCGCCTTCACCGACGAGGAGGTCTACGCCATCGAGGAGCACCGCTTCGCCCCGGTGCCCAAGCTGTTCTGGCGCGAGGCAGAACCACGCTTCGACAGCCTCGACACGCTGATCGGCGACCTCGAGGCCCCGCCCGAGCGCCCAGAGCTGATGGCCGCGCCGCAAGCCATCGATCTCGCCGTATTGCGCCGCCTCGCCGAGGACCCCGCCATCGCCGCCAGCCTGATCACGCCCGGGCAGATCCGCCGCTTCTGGCACGTCTGCTCCCTGCCCGATTTCCGCCAGCAAGGCGCCGAAACCCACTCGCGCTTCGTCGCGCAACTGTGGGACGAACTGCGTGGCGGCACCCTCGGGCCAGACCACGCCCCGCGCGCCATCGCCCAGCTCGACAATGTCGCCGGCGACATCGACACGCTGCAGGCCCGCATCGCCGCCGTGCGCAGCTGGTCCTACATCACCCAGCGGCCAGACTGGGTGCCCGCCCGCGCCGAAATGGCCGAACGCGCCCGCGCGGTGGAGGCCCGCCTGTCCGATGCCCTCCACGCCCGCCTTACCGAGCGCTTCGTCAACCGCCGCACCACGGTGCTGATGAAGCGCATGGGGCCCGACGCCGCGCTGCTGCCGGTGGTGATGGAAGGAGACAGGGTGCTGGTGGATGGCGAGGCCATCGGCACCCTCGCCGGCTTCCGCTTCCGGGTGGATCCCGAAGCCCGCCATGGCGACCACAAGCTGCTCCTCGCCGCCGCCGAGCGCCACCTGCCCGACCTGCTGGCCAGCCGCGCCGCCGAACTCACCGCCGCGCTGAACGCCCGGGGCAGCGCCGCCCGCGAGGCAGGGCTGGAGCTGCGCGAGGGCACGATTCACTGGCAGGGCGAGGCGCTGGCCACCCTGTCGCGCGGGGGCGCCCTGCTCTCGCCCCGCCTGGTGCCCGCACGCCTGCTCGCCTCCGTGCCGGCGGCCCCGCGCGACACGCTGCTCGCGGCGCTGGCCGGCTGGCTGGAGCACCGGCTGCGGGTGCTCGCGCCCCTTGCCCGAATCGCCGCCGCCAGCACCCGCGCCGAGGCGGGGCCGGACCTGCGCGCCCTGCTGATTCGCCTGGCGGAAGCCGGCGGCATGCTGGCCCGCGCCGATTCGCGGCTGGATCGGCTCGACAAGCGCCAGCGCGACCTGTTGCGGCGCCTGGGGGTGAAGGTGGGCGCGCTGGATCTGTTTCACCCGGCCCTGCTGCGCCGCGCTCCCCTGCGGCTGTGGCGGGAATTGACCGGCAGCACCCCGGGCACCGCGCCCGTGGCGGAGGCCATGCCCCCGGTGCTCAGCCGCCAGGACGCGCCCCTGCCAATGGGCTATCGGCAGGCGGGCAACCAGTGGGTGCGGCTGGACGTCGCCGAGGCGCTGCTGGCCGAGGCGCATGGTCGCCGCGCCGCCGGGCGCGCGCGGGGCTTCGCGCTGGATCCCGCCGGCGCCGTGGCGGCAGGGCTATCCACCGCCAGCTTTGCCCGCCTGCTGGCCCAGGCCGGTTTTCGGCCGATCAGCCCCAAACCCCTGCCGCAGGCCCACTTTGGCCCGCCCGCCCCGCTGGTGTGGCGCTGGCAACCGCCGCATCGCGAGCCGGAGCCTGCCCCACCGCCGCCGCCCGATGGCGCCTTTGCCGCGCTGGCAAGATTGGTGGCCTGAGCATGCCGGCGCCCACCATGCGGATCGACAAGCTGCTATGGTTCCTGCGCTGGGCCAAAACGCGTGGGCTCGCGCAGGATCTGGTCGAGCAGGGTCATATCCGCCGCAACGGCCAGCGGGTGGAACGATGCTCCGCCAGCGTGGGCGTGGGCGACATTCTGGTGCTGCCGCAAGGCGCATCTGCCACCGCCAGCGTGCTGGTAATCGAAATTTTGGCCCTGCCATCGCGCCGTGGCCCGCCGGCGGAAGCGCAATCCCACTATCGGGCGCTTGACGAAAGGCGGGTTCTTCCCATAGCAGGCTGCCCAAGCACAGTTACCAACCAGGGGGAAGCACACCCATGACCTATGTCGTCACCGACGCCTGTATCCGCTGCAAATATATGGACTGCGTCGAGGTTTGTCCGGTGGACTGCTTCTACGAAGGCGAAAACATGCTTGTGATCAATCCGAGCGAATGCATTGATTGCGGCGTTTGCGAGCCGGAATGCCCCGCCGAGGCCATTCTGCCCGACACCGAGGGTGGGCTGGAGCAGTGGCTGGAACTCAACGCCAAGTTCTCCGCCGAGTGGCCCAACCTGACCACGAAGAAGGATTCGCCCGAGGATGCGGACGAATTCAAGGGCGTGGACGGTAAATTCGACAAGTTCTTCTCGGACAAGCCGGGCGAGGGCGACTAAGCCCAGCCGCGGGCGGCGGCGCGGGGCTTGCCAGAGCATGGCTCTGGCCGGTTCGGCGCGCTGAATGGACAGGACGCTCGGGGGCCATCGGCAACCGATTGCAGCCGGTATCGGCTTCCAGGGCGGGAATCGCGAGGCGATTCTCGCCTCTGGTAATTTTGTTACAGAGGTGTTATAATCTCACAATCCCGAGGGGGCTCAGGCTTGTCGGTTCTCCCGGGCTTGCAACACCATGAAGGGCAGGATTGCGGTAAACGGTTGATGGCACATCACACCGGGTCGGGCGAGTCGTCTATCGTGACCTCTCGCCGGTCACAGCTGTCGCGCTAATCAGCGCCGATTCCTGCCTGCGTGAAAGGACGATAAATGAACGCCAAGGCTCACGCCTTCGATGTTGGTGATTACGTCGTTTACCCCAAGCACGGGGTTGGCCGGGTGATAGAACTGCAGGAGCAGGAAATCGCCGGTATGCAGCTGGAACTTTATGTACTGCGCTTCGAAAAAGAACGGATGACGCTGCGCGTTCCCGTCAACAAGGTCGAAGCCATCGGCATGCGCAAACTTTCGTCTGACAAGACGCTGCGCGAAGCCCTCGATACGCTGAAGGGCAAGCCCCGCGTAAAGCGCACCATGTGGTCGCGCCGCGCCCAGGAATATGAAGCGAAGATCAATTCGGGCGACCTCGTTTCCATCGCCGAAGTGACCCGCGACCTGTTCCGCGCCGACGATCAGCCCGAGCAGTCCTATTCCGAACGCCAGATCTTCGAGGCCGCCTCATCGCGCCTCGCCCGCGAACTGGCCGCCATGGAAAAGACCGACGAGCCTTCCGCGCTGAAGAAGATCCTCGCGATCCTCAACGAGCACGCGCCGAAGTATTACGAAGCTGCCGCCTCGGCCTGATCGGGCTGCAAGGCGTTAACAAGATTGGGGGGTGGGCCGGAAGGTCTGCCCCCTTTTTCTTTGCTAGGTTTACGACAGGTAGTTGCAGGGGGGTTATCCCCCTGCACCCCATACCGTCTCCCGACGAGAGGCAGCGCCAAGGGCATCCTCCCGCACGACCTCACCGCGCCGCAGGCTATCAAAACCGCTTCGCGGCAAGGCGCCCCGCCGAGAGCCAAGCGCCCAGCAATACAGTATCGGGGGTTTGGGGGTGTAACACCCCCAAGACTATCCCTCATCAATTGCCCCTAAACCGCCGCCCGCTTCAACCGATCAGCAATCGCCGCGCCAATCCCCTCACCCGGCAAAGCCACCACCGCCATCCTCGGCTGCGCGGCAGCGGCCCCCGCATGCAGCGCGGCATAAAGGTTGGCCGCCGCCTCGGCGATATCACCCGCGGGCGAAAGATTGAAATCCCCGCCCACCGCGCCAAAGCCAATCAGGAACTCATCGTCCGCCGCGCCATCCGCCTCCAGCCGCAACGGCTTGCCCGGGGCATAATGGCTGGCAAGCTGCCCGGGTGCCTCGATGCCGCCGCCCACAGGCGCGTCCCCGCCCGGCCCCAGCACCTCGGCGAGGGCGTCGGCGGAAATCGGCCCGGGGCGCAGCACCTGCCAGCTTCCGTCCTCCCGCAGCGCCACGATGGTTGATTCGATGCCCGCCACACAGGGCCCGCCATCCAGTATCAACCCCGCACGCCCGCCCAGCGACGCCGCGACGTGCCCTGCCGTGGTCGGGCTGACCCCGCCGCTGCGATTGGCGGAAGGGGCGGCCAGCGGCACGCCAGCGGCCTCCAGTACGTCCCGCATCACCGCATGCGCCGGGCAACGCAGCGCGACGGTGGGCAGGCCCGCCGTCACCGCCGGAGCCAATTCCGCCCCGGGGCGCAGCGGCAGCACCAGTGTCAGCGGCCCCGGCCAAAAGCGGTCCGCCAACGCCTGCGCCCGCCCACCAAACCGCGCGAGCCGCGCCGCGCCGGCACTGCCCAGAACATGCACGATCAGCGGGTTGAAATCCGGCCGCCCCTTGGCCCGATAGATTGCCGCGACGGCCGCCGCACTGTCGGCGCGGGCGGCCAGACCATACACGGTCTCCGTCGGCACCGCGACCAACCCGCCCGACCGCAGCACCGCCGCCGCCTCGGCCACGCCGGCAGCATCGGGCGCGATGATCCGGGGGGCGGGCTCAGCGGACATGGGCGGCGTCAAAAGATATCATCCTCCCGCGCTATCCTGAGCCGGCGGGATTGCCAAGGGGGTGGGCTTTACCCTTTGGGCGGTCGGGCTATAGCAGGGGCGGAGAAGTGAGGTTTTGCAGGGGCAAACCCCTGCACCCCATTACGTCTCCCGGCGAGAGATGGTGCCGAAGGCGGCGTGCCGCACAACCTCACCGCGCCGCAGGCTATTCAAAGCCGCTTCGCGGCGAAGCGGAACGCCGCAGATGATGCGCCGGGCAAGACAGTAATGGGGGTTTGGGGGCGTAACACTCCCAAGACTATCCCTTTTAAAATAAGGATTTGCTTATAATGGAAGGTCGCCAGGCACTCGAACGCATCGCTGAACTGCTGGAGCGGATCATGCCCCCTGCCCCGGCCGCCATCGACTGGCTTGCCGCCCCCGCCTATGTGTGGAGCGCAGGCGCACCGCGCGCCGTGGCGCATCTGGAAGCCCCGGCGCTGGCCCTGCTGCGCGGCATTGATGCGCAGAAAGAGCTGGTGGTCGCCAATGTCCGCCGCCTGGCCGCCGGCCATGCCGCGCACGACATGCTGCTGTGGGGGTCGCGGGGGATGGGAAAATCCGCCCTGCTGCGCTCCGCCATCGCGGCCGCACAGGCCGAGGCTCCCGACAGCGTCGCACTGGTGCAGGTCTCGCCGGAGGCCCTGCCGACGCTGGCCGGCCTGTTCACCGCACTGGGCGCGATTGACCGCCGCTTCCTCGTGTTCATCGACGACCTCGGCTTTGAAGACAACGACAGTTCCGGCCCCCGCGCCCTGCGCAGCTGGCTCGAAGGCGGGGTGGAGGCACGCCCGCGCAATGTCCGCCTCGCCGTCACCGCCAACCGCCGCGCCATCGTCGCCCGGCACCTCTCCGAGCAGGATGACCCGATCAACCCGCGCGACGTGGTCGACGACCGCCTGGCCCTCGCCGACCGCTTCGGCCTGTCCATCGGCTTCCACAATTGCGATCAGGCGGCCTATCTGGCGATCATCGGCGGCTACGCGGCGGATCTGGGGCTGGTTTGGGACGAGGCAGACGCGCTGGAATGGTCGAAGCGGCGCGGGTCACGCTCTGGCCGCGTGGCGTGGCATTATATTACCGAATTGGCGGGGCGTGCGGGGAAGGAAGTTTAAGGGAAGGAGATGGGATTAGTCTTGGGGGTGTTACACCCCCAAACCCCCATTACTGGATTGCTTTTCGCCCTGCTTGCCACGTGGCGCCTTGCCGCGAAGCGGCCATAAAGCCTGCGGCGCGGTGAGGTTGTGCTGGAGGGATGCCCTTGGCGCGCCCTACCGCCGGAAGACGTTCAGGGGTGCAGGGGCGAGCCCCTGCTACTTCCCCCTAAACCTCCCAAATCCCCTCAATTCCCCCCCGAAGGCGCCGCAAAGTGCTCCTGCTCCGCCGGGTCGCCCTTCAGTTCGCGCTGAGCCGCCATATGCCCGGTCACCACGGTGCCTGGCGCGGGTGCGGGTGCGGCGCCGGGGGCGATAACCCGCCAAATGATGCCGGCCGTGTCGTCGCTCACCAGCAGCGCGCCATCCTTCGCCCAAGCCAGCCACACCGGGCGGCCGTGCGTCGCGCCATCGCCGGTGAGGAAGCCGGTGAGCACCGGGCGCGGCAGGCCGGTGGGGTTGCCATGCCCGTCGAAGCTGACAAACACCACGTCATAGCCCACCGGCACCTTGCGGTTCCACGAGCCATGGCGGGCCACGAAGGCGCCATTGGTATAGTCCGGCCCCATCCGCTGGCCTCCCGTGGCGAACACCAGCCCCAGCGGCGCCGTATGTGGCCCCAGCGCATATTCCGGCTTGCGGGTATAGTCGGTCAGGTAATCGGGCATGGGCGGCTCCACGCGGTCGTCGATCACATCTTTCCAATAGACCCAGGGCCACCCGTAATGCGCGCCCACCGGCACGTTGGTCAGGTAATCGGGCGGCAGATTGGGCCCGATCTGGTCGCGCTCGTTCACCACCGTCCACAATTCGCCGGTGGAAGGGTTCCAGCCCAGGCCATTGGGGTTGCGCATGCCGGCGGCATATTGCCGCTTCGCCCCAGTGGCCAGATCGACCTCAATGATGGCGGCCCGGCCCTTTTCCTTGTCGATTCCCCGCTCGGCGATGTTGCTGGAAGAGCCGATCGCGACATAGAGCTTCTTGCCATCGGGGCGCAGCAGCAGGTTGCGCATCCAGTGGTTGCCGCCGCCGGGCAGGTCGACAAGCTTGGTCGGCGCTCCGCTCAGCGCCGTGTCGCCCAGCGTATAGGGGAAGGCCAGCACCGCATTATGGTTGGCGACGTACAGCGTGCCCTTTCCGCCATTGCCCGGCAGAAACGCCATGCCCGAGGGCGAGACCAGCCCATCATGCCGCAGCACGAAGCGCTGGTCGGCCTGGCCGGTGCCTTTGCTGTCGCGCAGCAGCACGATCGTATCGGGCGAATGGCCGCCTGCGCCAACGATGCGCATGAACAGGTGCTGGAAGAAGCCGACAACCCCGCCCGGGCCGTTGGACGGCGGCGAATCGGTCTCGGCCACCAGCACATCGCCATTGGGCAGCACCAGCAGGGTGCGCGGATGGGCCAGCCCCTGCGCGAAGCGGCTGACGGTGAGGCCCTTGGGCGCCACCGGCGCTTCGTTCGCGCCCCAACCCGCGGTTTTCATCAGGGAAACCTCGGGCAGCGTCTCCGGCGCGGGGTCCGCCAGCTTCGGCCGCGTGCCCTCGAACTGCTCGATTGGCAGCGGCTCGGCGTGGGTGTGATATTCGTAAACGACACTGCCACCGGCAAGGGCGGCCAGCATGCCGGCGACGATCAGGCTATTGCGCAGGTTCTCTCTCATGCCCGCTAAATAGTCGCTCGCGAGCCGGGCGGCAAGGATCAGCAGTGCCCCAAGCTTTACGCGAAAGCCCATACCATTCCCCGCGTCCGCATGGCACAATGGCCTATTCGAACGCCCTGCCCCCCTTTCATGAGGTGCGTCATGCCATCGCCCTACTCCGCCTGCCGCGCCGCGTTCCTCGGGCTCTGTTTCGCGCTGGGGCTGGCCCTGCCCGCCGCCGCGCAAGAGCCCGCGCTGCATGCCAGCCCCGAAGCCCTGGCCAGCCAATTCGTCGGGCCGTGGCAAGGCACATGGGTGGGGCCGGATGGCCATGCCTGGAGCGGCGACTGGCGCGGCGACCTGCTGACCCCCGATGGCCGCGCGGTCGGCCCCGAGGAGTTTGCCCATTTCGCGGGAACCGCCTTCCTCGTCATCCACCCCCCTGCCCCGCGCGACGGCGTGGACTGGTCTGGCGAATGGCTGGAAAACTGCCATAACCGGATGCGTTACAATGGGTTAGACGAAAGCGCCGCCCCTGCCGACAGTTGCGCCAACTGGCTGCGTTTCTATCGCAAGTCCGGCCTGCTCAACCCGGCTTACGCCTACGCGGTGCCGGTCAGCCTGCTGCTCTCGCCCCGGCGCGGCTGCGACTGCCACACGGTGACCACGCAGACGGTCACGGAATATGTGACCACGCGGCGGTGGCACCATGCTCGGCACCGGGCGGGGCTGCACTCGAAGGAGTTGCGGCTGCGGGTTTCGAAGTGAATTAGGGGATTGGGAGGGTTATTGCGGGGGTAGCCCCCCTGCACCCCATTACGTCTCCCGGCGAGAGATGGTGCCGAAGGCGGCGTGCCGCACAATCTCACCGCGCCGCAGGCTATTCAAAGCCACTTCGCGGCGAAGCGGAACGCCGCAAATGATGCGCCGGACACGACCGTAATGGGGGTTTGGGGGTGTAACACCCCCAAGTCTCACCCCTTAAATACTCCCCCAACCTAAACCCCGCCCCCGGTCAGCCGCTGACAAATCAGATCCAGCTGATCCAGCGAGCCATAGTGGATCGTCACCGCACCCTTGCGGAAGTCCCCCTCGGTGGCGATGCGCACCGTCAGCCCGAGGAACTCCTCCAGGTGGCGCTGCATGGCGAGAATATCGGCGTCCTCGCTCGTCTCCCGCCCCTCGCGCGCGCGGCGCGAAGCTGGCGTATCCCCGGTGCCGCGGGTCTGGCGGCGCACCGCCTGCTCCACCTCGCGCACGGAAAGCTGACGGGCGACGGCGTTGCGGGCCAGATCGCTGGCGCCGTCCGCCCCGATCAGCGCGCGGGCGTGGCCCATGGAAAGCTCGCCGCGCTCCACCAGATGGATCACATCCTCGGGCAGGCTGAGCAGGCGCTGGAGATTGGCGACATGGCTGCGCGACTTGTCGACCATGCGGGCGATCTCGGCCTGGGTCATGCTCTCGGCGGTGGCCAGCCGGTGATAGGCGCGCGCTTCCTCGATAGGGTTCAGGTCCTCGCGCTGCAGGTTCTCGATGAGGGCCAGCGCCATCACCTCGCGCTCGGTGAGATTGCGCACCAGCGCGGGAATCTCGTGCAACTGCGCCCGCTGGGCCGCGCGCCAGCGCCGCTCACCGGCCACCAGCTGATAGCGCCCACCAGCCAGAGGGCGCACGATAACCGGCTGAATCACCCCGCGCGCGGCGATGGAGGCGGCCAGCTCGTCCAGCGCCGCCTCGTCGAAATGGCGGCGCGGCTGTTCCGGGTGCGGCTCGATATCGGCCACGGCCAGCAACGCCAGCCCGCCCGCCGGCACCGCCGAACCAGACCCGGCGTTGCCATTGCCCCGGGCCGCACCAGCCAGCGGCTCCTCGCGTCGGCTTTCGCCCAGCAGGGCCTCCAGCCCCCGCCCCAGCGCCGGCGACTTGCGACGCGGCGCCGCGTTGATAATGTCGGCGGTGATCGCGGGAACCGGCTTGATCTCTTCACTCATGCGGCAATTCTTCTTTCGGGCAGGCGGTCAATCAGCTCCCGGGCCAGCTCGATATAGGCGCGGCTGCCGGTGCAGAACTGGTCGTAGATCAGCGCCGGCAATCCATGGCTCGGCGCTTCGGAGAGGCGGACATTGCGGGGGATGACCGTGTCGAACACCAGCTTGCCGAGGATGCCGCGCACATCGTCAGAAACCTGATCGGTGAGGCGGTTGCGCCGGTCATACATGGTGAGGGCGACGCCAACGATCCCGAGATCCGGGTTGAAGCGCTGCTGCACCCGCTCCACCGTTTGCAGCAATTGGCTCAGCCCCTCCAGCGCGAAGAACTCGCACTGTAGCGGCACCAGCAGCGAATCGGCGGCCGTCAGCGCATTCAGCGTGAGCAAGCCCAGCGAGGGCGGGCAGTCGATGAAGCAGATGTCATGCCCGTTGGCGGCGGCGGGATGGCTCAGCGCGTTGCGCAGGCGCTCGGCCCGCTCGGCGACGCTGACCAGTTCCACCTCTGCGCCCGACAGATCCACCGTCGCCGGCACCAGATCGAGGTTGCGGATGCGGGTGGCGACAACGCATTCGGCCAGGGTCGCCTCCCCCATCAGCAGGTCGTAGGTCGAAAATTCACGATCCGAAGTGCCCACCCCCACACCGGTCGACGCATTGCCTTGCGGGTCGAGGTCAATCAGCAGCGTTTTCCAGCCGGCAGCGGCAAAAGCGGTGGCGATATTGATGGCGGAGGTGGTTTTCCCGACGCCGCCCTTCTGATTGGCAATGGCAACCCGAATCATGAAGTTTGCTCCCGTGCGGATTTCAGGTTCCCAACTAGTATGCCAGCCCCCGCGTCCGTCAACGACTGTTCCACGTGGAACGTATGATGGCGGCCAGAAAGTGCCCGCATGGGCGTGAGCGCCGGGAGCGTCTCCAGATCTTGCGCCGCGGACCGCCCCTTCGGCAACAGCCAGAGGGTGTCGGCTGTGGAGAAGCGTGCGGATAAAGCCAATAATCGATCAAGCGGGGCAAAGGCGCGCGCGGATATCGCATCCACCTTGCGGGTTTCCACCAATTCCAGCCGCTGCCCGATCACGCTTGCCCGCTCCAGCCCCAGCGCATCGCGGGCCCGCTCCAGCCATTCGATTCGCCGCGCGCGCGATTCGACCATCAGCACTTCCATTTCGGGCCGCAGCGCCGCCACCACCAGCCCGGGGAACCCTGCCCCGGTGCCAAGGTCTAGCCACAGCCCGCATGTTTCACGTGGAACAAAGCGTAGCAACTGCGCGCTATCGACGATATGGCGGCGCCATACCTCGCCCAGGCTCGCCGCCGAAACGAGGTTCTGCTCGGCGTTCTCCCGCGTCAGCATGGCCACCAGTTGATCCAGCGCCGCCATGGCCGGCCCCACATCCCCACCCTCGGCGGTGATGAAATCCGCCAGCCACGCCTTGGCATCCTCTTCCGAATACAGCACCGGGCCGCCGCTCAGTTCCCCACTCATGGTACCCCGCCCTGCTCCATCCGCCGCGCATGCACCAGCAGCGCCGCCATCGCCGCCGGGGTGACGCCCGGCACCCGCCCGGCGGCGGCCAAAGTCTCCGGCCGCGCCTGCCCCAGCCGCTCCACCATCTCGCGCGAGAGGCCCGCTATGGCGTCATACGGAAAATCATCGGCAAGGCGCAGCGTCTCGGCCGCGCGCAAATCCTGAAGCTCGCGATCCTGCCGGGCGAGATAGGGAGCATAGGCCGCATCCTCCGCCACCTCCTCGGCCAGGTCGGTATCCGCCAGCGCATGCCCGGCAATCCATGGCGCGAGGCTGGCAAGATCGATCCCGTCGAAGCGCAACCAGTCGCGCAAGGGTGCCCGCCCATGGCTCACCCGCACATCCAGACCGCCGGCCGCCAATTCGCCGCCGCTCACCTCGCGCGCCAGCTCCACCTCCAGCGCCTCGCGGGTTTCCGCGCGGCGAGCGAACCAGGCCTGCCGCTCGGCGCCCACACAACCGGCCGCCATCGCCAGCGGGGTAAGCCGCGTCGAGGCATTGTTCGCCCGCAGCCGCAGGCGGTATTCGGCCCGAGCGGTCAGCATGCGATAGGGTTCCGATACGCCGTGCAGCGTCAGATCATCCACCATCACCGCCATATAGCTGTTGGCCCTGTCCAGCGACGCGGGCGCCCGGCCCAGCGTGGCGGCGGCGGCGTGCATCCCGGCCATCAGCCCCTGCGCGGCGGCCTCCTCATAGCCGGTGGTGCCGTTAATCTGCCCCGCGCAATAGAGGCCGGCAATGGCGCGCAGTTCCAGACTGTGACGCAGCGCGCGCGGGTCGATGTGGTCATATTCCACCGCATAGCCCGGCACTACCATCTCCACCGCCGCCAACCCATCCATGCACCGCAGCATCGCCAATTGCACATCAGCGGGCAGCGAGGTGGAGATGCCATTGGGATAGACCAGATGCGTATCCAGCCCCTCCGGTTCCAGGAAGATCTGATGGCTGTCCCGGTCGGCAAAGCGATGAATCTTGTCCTCGATGGACGGGCAATAGCGCGGCCCCCGCGCGTCAATCGCGCCAGTGAACAGTGGCGAGCGATGAAGGTTGGTGCGGATGACATCATGCGCCGCCGCGTTGGTGCGGGTGATGGCGCAGGCCAATTGCGGGTTCGCGCGAGTCCTGCCCATCGCGGACATGCACCACATCTCGGCATCCGAGGGCTGCTCTTCCAGCCGCGCCCAGTCGATGGTGCGGCCATCCAGACGGGGTGGCGTGCCGGTCTTCAGCCGGGCCATCGGCAGATCGGCATCGCGCAATTGCGCCGCGAGGCGCTGCGCCGAAGCCTCGCCGATGCGGCCACCGGTCATCCGCTCTTCGCCGCGAAACAGCGTGCCGCCAAGAAAGGTGCCGGTGCACAGCACCACGGCGCCGGCGCCCAGCGCGGTGCCATCTGCCAGATCGACACCCACCGCCCTGCCCCCGGCCATGCGCAGCACGGCGGCCTCACCCTCAACCAGCGTCAGACCCCGCTCCCGCGCGAGGATGCGTTGCACCGCCGCCTTGAACAGCTTGCGGTCCGCCTGAACCCGCGGGCCCTGCACCGCGCTGCCCTTGGAGCGATTGAGCATGCGGTAATGGATGGCGGCAGCATCGGCGGCGCGGGCGATCACGCCATCGAAGGCATCCACCTCACGCACAAGGTGCCCCTTGCCCAGGCCGCCTATGGCCGGGTTGCAGCTCATCGCGCCAATGGCATCAAGGTCGAAACTGACCAGCGCCACGCGCGCGCCCATCCGCGCCGCGACCGCCGCCGCCTCGCATCCGGCGTGCCCGCCGCCCACCACGATGATGTCGAAATTGTGCATGATGTGGGGCCCTAGCGGAGGTGGGGCGCGGGGTCAAAATTTGTGGAAGGGGAGGATTAGTCTTGGGGGTGTTACACCCCCAAACCCCGATTACTGTCATTGTCGCGCCATGGGTTCGGCCTAGCGCCTGCTCGCCGGGCCGCAGGCTTTATAGCCGCTGCGCGGCAAGGCGCCCCGCCGTGATGATGAGCCAAGGCCGACAGTTCCCGGGGGTTTGGGGGCGCGGGCGTCCCCAAGTCTAATCCCCTTCCCACCCTCTCTCTGTTCCACGTGAAACATCACTTGCCGATACAAAACCGCCCAAACAGCGCATCGAGCATGTCTTCCGTCGTCGCCCGCCCCAGCAACGCATCGAAGGCCAAACGCGCTAGTCGCAGCCGCTCGGCCACCAACAGCGGATCGCCTTCGTCCCCCGCCCCCGCCAATGCCAAAGCGGCCTCACCAATCAGGCGGTGCTGGCGCGCATTCATCGCGACTTCCCCCGGCGCCGGCAGGCTTTGCCGCGCGGCCTCCACCAGATCCCGCCGCAGCCGATTGATACCCTCGCCGGTAACCGCAGAGACCTCATGGCGCGGATTTACCTTTGTGCCAGCACCGACGCGGTCCACCTGCGCCGCGATTTCCCACAAGGCCCCGCGCGTCTCGGGCCCCTGCCCCTCCGGCCCCAGCCACAGCACCAGATCGGCCAGCCCGAGCGCATCGCGCGCCCGCTCCATCCCGATCACCTCGATGGCGTCCGCGCTGTCCTCGCGTAGCCCCGCCGTATCGAGGAACTGGAACGGCACGCCCGCCAGCGCCACCGGCCGCATCAAGACATCGCGCGTGGTGCCGGCGACCGGCGCGGTAATCGCCGCCTCGCTCTCCACCAGCGCATTGAACAGCGTCGACTTCCCCGCGTTCGGCGGGCCGGCGATCACCACGCGAAACCCCTCGCGCAGCGCCTCCGCCCGGGGGCGCGCCAGCCAGTCGGAAAGTTCCACGTGGAACAATTCCAGCGCCCCGGCGAAACCATCGGGAAGCCCGGCAACATCATCCTCATCACCAAAATCAAGCACCGCCTCCACCGCCGCCGACAGCGCCAGCACCCGCTCGCGCCAGCCCGCCACTACGCCGGAGAACGCCCCGCCCGCCATGGCCATCGCCGCGCACCGCTGGAGCTCCGTCTCGGCCCCCAGCAGATCGGCCAGCCCCTCGGCCTCGGCCAGGTCGATGCGACCATTCAGAAACGCCCGCCGGGTGAACTCGCCCGCTTCGGCCCGCCGCAAGCCGGGCAAGGCAGCCAGCGCCGCCTCCACAGCCGCGCACACTGCCCGCCCGCCATGGCAATGCAATTCGGCCACATCCTCGCCCGTAGCGGTGCCCGGCCCCGGCAGCCACAGCACCAGCGCCCGGTCGAGCACCGCGCCGCCGCCATCACGCAAAGTCGCATAGCTTGCCCGGCGCGCCTCCGGCAGCCGCCCGGCCAACGCCGACAGCGCAGCCCCCGCCGCTGGCCCACTCACGCGCAAAACCGCAATCCCAGCGGGCGGTGCCCCGCTGGACAGCGCAAAGATCGTATCCGTCATCTCGCCAAACCGACAGCGGGCGTGAACCTCACCCGGCTTTCTTGCCCCCGCCAAACGCCGCGCCGTTTTCGATAAATTGCTGGAACAGCTTCAGCCCCATCTGGCCCATCGGAGCCAACGTCTTGGCATATTCCTGCAACTGTTCGATATTGGCAACGCCGCCGCTCAGGCCACCCCCAAGGCCGCCAATTGCCTTGGCCATGGCCTCAACATAGGCGTCGTTGGCTTTGGAGACGTCCGGCAAGCCCAGAAATTCCCGCGCCTCGTGCGGAGTGCAATCCACTTCGAGATTTATCTTCATCTGGTCCTCCTGAGCTTCCGACTTTACAAAGCTGACACACACCCTTGGCAAAGTCCACGTATCGCGCCAAGCCTTCGCCACCGGATGCAGGAGAGACTCATGACCACGAACACGCTTATCCCCACCCTCGATGCCAACGGCGACGTCCCGGCCCTCGTCGTTCATCCGGATGGCGCACCCCGGGGCACGATTATCGTGGTGCAGGAAATCTTCGGCGTGAACCCCGGCATCGTGCAAAAGGCGAAGGACTGGGCGGCCCTCGGCTATCTCGCCATCGCGCCCGATATCTTCTGGCGCCAGCAGCCCGGCATCGAGCTGGACCCCGACGTGCCCGAAGAATTCCAGCAGGCCCTGGGCTTCATGGGCAAACACGATTTCGTCCGCGGGCTGGAAGATCTGCGCGCGGTTCTCGCCTGGGCGCGCGCGCAGCATAACGGCAAGGTCGGCCTCGTCGGGTTCTGCATGGGCGGGTTGATCGCCTATCAAATGGCAGCCCGCACCGATATCGACGCCTCCGTCGGCTACTACGGCGTCGGCATCGCCGGGCTGGTGGACGAAGCGGCGAACATCAAGGGCCAGCTCCTGCTGCACATCCCCACGGCCGATGGCTTCGTGCCCGCAGAGCAGCAGGCCGCCATGCATAAGGCGCTCGATGGCAACCCCCATGTCACGCTGTTCGACTATGCAGGACTGGACCACGGTTTTGCCGACACCTTCGGCAAACGGCGCAGCGAAGCCGGGGCGCAATTGGCGGATGAGCGCACGCGGGCGTTTTTTGCCAATGTGGTGGGGTAGTTAAAGGTGAAGGTTTGAAGGGGGAGATTCTGGGGCCTTGGGCCCCAGACCCCATTACTGTCGGCGTGGCGCCATGGGTTCGGCCTGGCGCAAGGTGGCCGCGCCGCAGGCTTTAAAGCCGCTTCGCGGCAGGGCGCCACACCGAGATCGAAGTGCTGAGCAAGACAGGTAATGGGAGCGCGAGGGGGTAACCCCCTCGCACCTTAACCCCTTCAAACCCTTACTGATTCATCGTCGCGAAGAAATCCTCGTTGCTCTTGGAATCCTTGATCTTGTCGAGCAGGAATTCCATCGCGTCGATTGTGCCCATTTGCATGAGGATGCGGCGCAGCACCCACATCTTGGCCAGATTGTTCTTGTCGACCAGCAGCTCTTCCTTGCGGGTGCCGCTCTTGCCGACGTCGAGCGCCGGGAAGATGCGCTTGTCGGCCACTTTGCGGTCGAGGACGATTTCCGAGTTGCCGGTGCCCTTGAACTCTTCGAAGATCACCTCGTCCATGCGGCTGCCGGTATCGATCAGCGCGGTGGCGATGATGGACAGCGAGCCGCCTTCCTCGATGTTACGCGCGGCGCCGAAGAAGCGCTTCGGGCGTTGCAGCGCGTTGGCGTCCACACCACCGGTCAGCACCTTGCCGGAGCTGGGCACCACGGTGTTGTAGGCGCGGCCCAGGCGGGTGATCGAATCCAGCAGGATGACCACGTCGCGCTTGTGCTCAACCAGGCGCTTGGCTTTCTCGATCACCATCTCGGCCACCTGCACGTGGCGGGTCGCGGGCTCGTCGAAGGTGGAGGAGATAACCTCGCCCTTCACGCTGCGCTGCATGTCGGTCACTTCCTCGGGCCGCTCATCGACGAGCAGCACGATCAGGAATACCTCGGGATGGTTGTCGGGGATGGCCTTGGCCATGTTCTGCAGCAGCACGGTCTTGCCGGTGCGCGGCGGCGCCACGATCAGCGCGCGCTGGCCCTTGCCCTGCGGGCTGATCAGATCGATGACGCGGGCGCTCTTGTCCTTCACCGTCGGGTCGAGCGTATCGAGCCGCAGACGCGAATCCGGATAGAGCGGGGTGAGGTTGTCGAAGTTCACCCGGTGGCGCACGGCCTCGGGGTCATCAAAGTTCACCTTGATCAGCTTGGTGATGGCAAAATAGCGCTCGCCATCCTTCGGGGCGCGGATTTCACCTTCCACCGTGTCACCGGTGCGCAGGCCCCATTTCCGCACCTGGTTGGGCGAGACATAGATGTCGTCGGGCCCGGCCAGATAGTTCGCCTCCGGGCTGCGCAGGAAGCCGAAGCCATCGGGCAGCACCTCGATGGTGCCAATGCCGTAAATTTCCTCGCCGTCCTCAGCCATTTCCTTCAGCACGGCGAACATGATGTCCTGCCGGCGCATGGTGCTCGCGCTTTCAACGCCCAGCTCCTCGGCCATCTCGACCAATTCGGCAGCCGTCTTTTTCTTCAAATCTTTCAAATGCATAGGTATTATCCAGTTGAATCTGGGGTGTACTCGGGAATGGCCGGAGGGTCTGATGGGCTTGGGGAAAGCAAGACCGGGCAACGCGATTGATGGCGTCGCTCCATACCGGGAGAGGATTTGCCGATAGGCTTGTCGGGGGTTTTCGTCAAATGATTAGGGTGAGGGAGGGGGGTTTAAGGTGCGAGGGGGTTACCCCCTCGCGCTCCCATGACTTGGCGGCGTTGGCGCTTGCCTCTCAGCGTGGCGCCCTGCCGCGGAGCGGCTTTAAGGCCTGCAGCGTGGCGCCTTGGCTGAACCCATGGCGCGCCAATGACAGTATTGGGAGCGCGAGGGCGATGGCCCTCGCACCTTCATCCTTCGAATATCCTCCAAACCCTAAAACGGCTTCACCACCACCAAAATCACGATAACAATTGCCGCCAGCCCCGGTATCTCGTTCAGCAACCGCAACCGCTTGCCACTCACCCGCCGCTCACCCAGCGCCAACGCCTTGGCATAGCTGGCCAGCCACAGGTGATAGACGCTGAGCCCCAGCACCACCCCCAGCTTGGCGTGAAACCACTCCTGCTGGAAAGCCCCCGTCACCATTGCCAGCGACAGGCCCAGCACCCAGACCATCACCATCGCCGGCCACATGATGATCTTCAGCAGCTTGGCCTCGCGCTCGATCCACACGGCGTTTTCCGGCGAGCCCGGTTCGGCTTCCTGATGATAGACGAAAAAGCGCGGCAGCATGAACAGCCCGGCCATCCAGAAGATGACGAAAATGATGTGCCCCGCCTTCAGCCACAGATAGGTCATCGCCCGCCTCCCTTATCCCCGCCAGCCGCGCACCAGTTCCAGAACGCGCTCGACATGCGCCAGCGGCGTGGTCTGGCCGATGCCATGGCCCAGATTGAACACATGCGGCCGCCCGGCGAAAGTGGCGAGAATATGCCCCACCTCGCGGTCCAGCGCCGCGCCGCCGGCGAGCAGCAGCAGCGGATCGAGATTGCCCTGAACCGGCAGATCGGCAGGCAGATTTTTCGCCGCCCACACCGGATCTATCGTCTCATCCAGCCCCAGCGCGTCCACCCCGGTCTCGCTGGCATAGGCGATCAGCTTTTCACCCGCGCCTTTCGGAAAGCCGATGATCGGCACTCCCGGGCAGCGCGCCCGCAGCCGGGCCACAATCGCCGCATTGGGCGCGATAACCCAGCGGGCGAATTCCGCCGGCGCCAGGCTGCCGGACCAGCTGTCGAACAATTGCACCGCCTCGGCGCCCGCCTCGATCTGGCCGACGAGATATTCGACCGTCACGCCGATGATCGCATCGATGATCGCCTGAAACGCCGCCGGATCGCGATAGGCATAGGCGCGGGTCTCATGCTGGTCGCGGCTGCCCTCGCCGGCCACCATATAGGTCGCCACCGTCCACGGGCTGCCGGCAAAGCCCAGCAGGGTGCGCGTGGGGTCCAGATCGGCCCGCACCCGCCGTACGGTCTCGTAGATCGGCGACAGACGCTCCGGCACCGCCTCCAGCGCTCCCAGCGCGGCATCCACCAGCCGGGGGCTCAGGCGCGGCCCCTCGCCCGCCAGGAACTCCAGATTCTGCCCCATCGCATAGGGCACGATCAGAATGTCGGAAAACAGGATCGCGCCATCAAAACCAAAGCGCTTGATCGGTTGCAGCGTGATCTCGGCGGCCGCGGCGGAATCGTAGACCAGCGGCAGAAACCCACCTTTCCGGGCGCGCAACTCGCGGTATTCCGGCAAATAACGCCCGGCTTGGCGCATCAGCCAGATCGGCCGTTCGGCGCTGTTCTCGCCAGCCAGGGTACGGAGCAAAAGACCGGGCATCGCGCTTAATCCCATCAAAAAAATAAGAGTCTTTAGAAGGTATTGTTAGCAGTAGGCCTGTGGATATCGGGCATTGCGCCGCCTTGCCGGATTTTCCCCGGCCTCACCAGCCTGAAACGGCCTTCGACTCATGACAGTTTGGCGTCAAGCACAGCTTGTCCCCACTATCCCCAGCCTGTGGATGGCGCTGTCCACATGTGGGCAAGCGTGGTGGTGGGTGGCGGAAGATGGGCACAGCTTTTGTCCCCGGAGTTGTCAGCCTGCTTGTCCGGGGGGTTATGCAGGGGGGTTGTGCACAGGGGTGAGGAGCAGGGTTTTAAGGGGGTTTTGAAGGGAGAGATTCTGGGGCCTTAGGCCCCAGACCCCATTACTGTCGTTGTCGGGCCAAGGGTTCGGCGTGGCGCAAGGTCGCAGAGCCGCAGGCTTTTATTGCCGCTGCGGGGCGGTGTGGCGCCAACGATCACTTCCAACTCGACCTCTCGCCGGAAGACGTTCCGGGGGTTTTGGGGTGTAACACCCCCAAGTCTAACCCTTCCCCCTTCCCCCTTTCACAAATTCCACTAACCTCGCCTCCATGCCCCGACTTCACCTCCACCTCGTATCCGATTCCACTGGCGAGACGCTGGAGATGATCGCCAAGGCGGCGCTGGCGCAGTTCGACGATGCCGATGTTGTGCGGCATTTCTGGCCGATGGTGCGCAGCCAGGCGCATCTGGATCGCATTCTGGCGGACATCACCGCCAGCCCCGGCCTGGTGTTGTTCACGGTTGTCAGCCTGGATATCCGCAAGATGCTGGAGGAGCGCTGCCATGCGATGGGCTTGCCCTGTGTGCCGGCGCTGGATGCGGTGACCGACGCGCTGGAGAACATGTTCGGCCAGCAGGCCAAGGCTCGGCCCGGCCGCCAGCACACGATGGACGCCGCCTATTTCGCCCGGGTGGAGGCGATCCAGTTCACCATTGCCCATGATGATGGCGTGGCGTGGGAGGACTGGGAGGAGGCCGATATCGTGCTGGCCGGCGTGTCGCGCAGTTCCAAAACGCCGACCTCGATCTATCTGGCCAATCGCGGCTATCGCGTGGCGAATATTCCCATCGTGGTGGAAAGCCCGCCGCCGCCCGCGCTTTTCGGCCTGCGCAGCCCGCTGGTCGTGGGGTTGACTACCGCGCCGGAGCGGCTGATTCAGGTGCGGCGCAACCGGCTGCTCTCGCTGAACCAGCAGCCGGGCACCGCCTATGTCGATGCCGAAAGGGTGGCGGCCGAGGTGCAATATGCCCGCCGCATGTTCGCGGACAATGCCTGGCCGGTGATCGACGTCACCCGCCGCTCGATCGAAGAGACGGCGGCGGCGGTGATCAATTTGCTGAACGAGCGGCGCGCGGGCGGCGGCTCCGGGCTGGGCAACAAGCCGATATGACTCTCATTCTGGCCTCAAAAAGCGGGTCGCGCCAGGCGATGCTGACCGCCGCCGGCGTCGATTTCCGCGCCATCCCCGCCCATCTGGACGAGCGCGCGCTGGAGGCGGCATTGGCGGGCGCGCCGCCCGGCGAACTGGCCGTGGCGCTGGCCGGGGCCAAGGCGCTTGCGGTTTCCGCCGAGCACGCCGGGGCGCTGGTGCTGGGCAGCGATTCACTGGTGGTGGCGCGCGGTCGCCGCTTCGACAAGCCGGCCAGCCGCGAGGAGGCCGCCGCGCATCTGCGCTGGTTTTCGGGCGGGGAGATGGAACTGCACAGCGCCGCCGCCCTTGCCCGCGATGGCGCGGTGGTGTGGCGCCATGCCGCCCTCGCCCGGCTGGACGTGCGGGTGCTGGATGAGGCGTTCATCAGTCGCTATCTGGACGCTGAGTGGCCCGAAGTCGGGGCCTGTGTCGGCGTATTTCGTATCGAGGGGTTGGGGGTGCATTTGTTCGAGCATATCGACGGGGATCATTTTACCGTGCTGGGCATGCCCCTGCTGCCGGTGCTGGCGGCACTCAGGAATTTCGGGCGGCAATTTGGCGGGGCGGCGTTGTGAGCGAGGCGGAAACCGATCTGTCGTGGCGCCGCGCGGCGCCCGCGCGCCCCTATGCCGAGGTGATCGGCGACCCGATCAGCCACACCAGATCGCCGAAAATCCACACATTCTGGCTGGATGCGCTGGGAATCGACGGCGAATACCGCGCCGCCCATGTTCTGCCCGAAGAGCTTGCGGAATATCTCGCCGCCCGCCGCGCCGACCCGCTGTGGCGGGGCTGCAGCGTGACCATGCCGCACAAGCAAGCGGTGATGCGCCTGCTGAGCGAGCACCCCGACGATGCGCTGGAGGAGCCGGCGCGGGTGATCGGCGCGGTCAATGCCGTTTTCCGGCACGACGGCGGGTTGGGCGGGGCCAACACCGATATTCCCGGTTTCAGCGAAGCGCTGGGCGGGCGAACTTTCCGCCGCGTCGTGGTGGTGGGCGCGGGCGGCGCGGCGCGGGCGGTGCTGCTTGCCCTGCGCAACGGGGCCTGCGCCGGCCACATCACCCTGCAAAACCGCGATGTGGCGAAGGCCACGGAGCTGCTGGAGGTGCTCGGCATCCGTGGGGCCAATGGTGCCGGTGATGTCACCGGCGAGGCCGCGCCGCTGGGCGCGCCGCTGCCCGATGGCTGCGATCTGCTGGTGAACACCAGTGCGCTGGGCATGGTCGGCTATCCGCCGCTGCTGATGGAACTTGGCGCGATGGCGGATGACGGCATCGTCTATGATATCGTCACCGCGCCGCTGGATACCCCGCTGTTGCAGCAGGCGCGGGCGCGCGGCCTTGCCACCATCGATGGCCTGTCCATGCTCATCGGGCAGGCGGATTTCGCCTTTGGCCATTTCTTCGGCATCCGCCCCGACCGGTCGGATGGAGACCGGGGGCTGCGGCTGGCCCTGGGCGCCCGCCCGTTCATCCTCGGCCTCACCGGCTCCATTGGCATGGGCAAATCGGCGGTGGCGGGCATGTTGCGCGACGAGGGCGTGCCGGTGTTCGATGCCGACGCCGAGGTGCACCGGCTGCAGGGGCCCGGCGGGGCGCTGTTGCCGCAAATAGAGGCGGCCTTTCCCGGCACCACCGGGCCGGACGGCGTGGACCGGCCCAAGCTCGGCGCGGCGGCCTTCGGCAACCCCGAGGCCCTCGCCCGGCTGGAGGCCATGGTGCACCCGCCGATAAACGCGGCCAGGGCCTCGTTCATGGCCGAGCATGCCGCCGCGCCGCTGGTGGTGTTCGACGTGCCGCTGCTGTTCGAAAAGGGCGGCTGGCAGAGCGTCGATGGCGTGGCGGTGGTCTCCGCCCCGGCCGAGGCACAGGCCGAGCGCGTGCTGGCCCGCCCCGGCATGACGCCGGAGAAATTCGCCCAGATCCTCGCCCTGCAAGTGCCCGATGCCGAAAAACGCGCGCGGGCGGATTTCGTGATCGATACCGGGGTGACGCTGGAGGAAACGCGGGGGGCGGTGAAGCAGGTGGTTGCGGGGATTTTGGCGGGGAGGAAGTAGGGGCAAAGAGAGAGTCGCAGGGGCGAGCCCCTGCACCCCTTAACGTCTCCCGGCGTGAGGGTGTGAAGGGTCTCGCCGTGGCGCCCGACCTCACCGCGCTGCGGGCTTTATCGCCGCTTCGCGGCAAGGCGGCTCGCCAAGGTGGGGCGCCACACCGACAGTGGTGGGGTTTGGGGCCCAAGGCCCCAAGGCTATCTCTTTTCCCTGATCCCCCTTCACTCTTTATCCACCCCCTCCCCCCAAGTTCAACCGAGGTCAAAGACCCGTGTTTGCCCTCTTGCCACTGACGCAAAGCGGGAGGATAGATAGCGCGATGCGCGAGATTATTTTCGATACGGAAACCACCGGCCTTGATCCGAAAGGCGGCGATCGGCTGGTGGAAATCGGCTGTATCGAGATGGTCAACCGGGTAGAAACCGGCCGCACCTTTCACGCCTATTTCAATCCTGAACGCAGCATGCCGGCCGCGGCGGAGGCGGTGCATGGCCTGTCTGACGCATTTCTGGCCGACAAGCCGCTGTTTGCTGAACGGGCAGGCGAATTCCTCGAATTCATCGGCGATTCGCCCTTGGTCGCGCATAATGCCGGCTTCGATTTCGGCTTCGTCAACGCCGAGCTGGCGCGCATCGGCATGGCGCCGCTCGACAAGGGGCGGATGATCGACACGGTGGCGCTGGCCCGTGTGCGGCATCCGGGGGCAAAGCTCAGCCTGGACGCGCTGTGCTCGCGCTATGGCATCGATCGCAGCCACCGCACGCGCCACGGGGCACTGCTCGATTCCGAACTGTTGGCGCAGGTTTATGTCGAGCTGACCGGCGGGCGCCAGATCGGGCTGGAACTGGCCGCAGAGGTGCGCGAGGAACTGGTGGTGGTCGTCACCGAAACCCGCATCAGCCGCCCGCGCCGCGCCCCCCGCCCCCATGCCGCCAGCGAGGCCGAGCTCATCGCGCATGCCGTGTTTCTCGAATCCGTCAAATCCCCTCTCTGGCGCACATAGCCGGATGGGGTTTGGCGTAACCTGCGGGCCCGCGCCCTTTTCGATTTAGCGGCCCGCCCATTCAGGAGTGAAAATATGGACATTCGCGTTTCTGGCCATCAGATCGAAACTGGTGATGCGCTGCGGGTCCACGCCGAGGAACGGTTAGCCGGGACGGTCGGCAAATATTTCAGCCGGGCGATTTCATCGGTGGTAACGGTGGGCAAGGCCCCCGGCGGCGCGTTTCGCTGCGACATCGTCACCCATGTGCGCCAGGGCCTCATCCTGAAGGGCGCCGGCATTGCCCATGATGCGCACCACGCGCTGGATGCGGCCGCCGAGAAGATCGACACCCAGTTGCGCCGCTACAAGCGCCGGCTGCACGACCACCACGAGGCCGCGACGCAGGCCGCCCGCGCCGACGAAGCCGCCTATACCATCTTCATCGAACCTTCGGCCGATCAGGAAGAAATCACCACGGTGGATGCGCCGCTGGTCATCGCCGAAATGCGCGTCGATGTGCCCGAGGCGACGGTTTCCGACGCGGTGATGATGCTCGACCTGCGCAACACCAACGCGCTGATGTTCAAAAACGCTGGAACCGGAACCTATAATATGGTTTACCGGCGGGGTGATGGTTCAATCGGCTGGGTCGAACCGTCCTGACCCTACGCGTTTGCGCTGGCCTGGATTGATGCATGGTGCGGCAGATGGACGAGATGGCAGGGCGATGGGCACTCGGAAATTTGCCCGGGCTGCCCCGCGCGGTGATTGCACAATCCGGCCCATCGTCCTATCTGCTGCCCCTATCGAAGCCGGGTTGGCGCGCGCTAATCCAGTGCAATCCGCGCAAGGCGTGGCGGGCGACATCCCGCCCGCCGGCCCTGCGGAGACAAAGGCGATCCGAAGTTCTGAAATGACAGCGCTGTTTACGCTACATCCCGACGCCGTCGGCACCATTCGTGCCGAGAGCAAGGTGGAAATCCTTAGCCAGCTCGCCCAGCGGTTCGCGAAAGTGTACGCGCTGGAGGCGGGGCTGATCCGCGACCGCATCGAGGAACGCGAAAGGCTGGGCAGCACCGGTTTTGGCCGGGGCGTGGCCATTCCCCATGCGCGCATTCCCGACATCGCCCGGCCGGTGGCCGTGTTCCTGCGGCTGGAATCGCCGGTTTCCTTTGATTCCGCCGACGAAATGCCGGTGGACCTGGTTTTTGGCCTGCTTTCGCCCGAGCAGGCGGGCGCCGCGCATCTGCACGCGCTGGCGGCCATCTCGCGGATGATGCGCGATGAGGCGATGCATGCCGCGCTGACCCAGGCCCCTGGCGATGAGGCCCTCTATGGCCTCCTGTCCAATGGTATCGACCGTAACGCCGCCTGAGGCGCCTGACGTGGCCGGAGCGCCATCCGCCGGCGCGCGGATGCACTGGCAGGCGCTGGAGAGCCTCTATGCCGCCGCGCCGATCAACGCGCTGTTTCGCTCCTCGCTGAGCGTGACGGGCGAGGGGGCGGCGCGGATCTCCTTCCTCGTGGATTCAACCTATCACCATGCGGCGGGAGCGGCCCATGGCACCATCTATTTCAAGATGCTCGACGATGCCGCGTTTTACGCCGCCAACACGCTGGTAACCGACCGGTTCCTGCTGACCACCTCGTTCAACCTGCACTTCACCCATCCGGTGAAGGCGGGGCCCGTGGTGGCCGAGGGGCGCTGGATCAGCGGCCGGCGCCGGGTGCTGGTGGCCGAGTCGCGGCTGGTGGATGCCGATGGCGAGGAGATCGGGCGCGGGACGGGCACCTTCATGCGCTCGCGAATCGCGCTGTCCAGCCTGGATGGCTATGCCCGTGGGCTGGTGCGCGACGCGGCTTCGTGACGACGAGGGGCTGATGGCGCGATTGCCGGCCAAGCTGGAGGCAACGGCCCTGATGCGGCAGGTGCAGGCCGAGGGCGGCTTTGCCTGCGTTATCGCGCGCGGGGAGCCCGATGCCGGCACGCTGCTGGTGGTGCTGTGCCACAACGGTGGGGCGGGGGGCGCCAATGCCCGGGCCTATGAGCGCATGCCTCTGCCCGATGGCACCCGCCGATGGCAACTGACCCGCCAGGCCGATTCGGCCAACCCCGAATCCTTTGCCGATTATCTGGCACGGCGCGCCGGGCAGGACCGCGACCTGTGGATTATTGAACTGGATATCGCAGGTGGAGAACGGTTCATCGGATTGACCGCAGGGTAGGTTGACTTTTGTGCGTCGCACCATAATGCGACTATCACCTTCTATGCGCAGGCTTTTCGGTGAGCACATCGGCGAATCGACAAGCACGCAGACGGGGGGTAGCCGGCAGGTTTGCCCACGATGAACCGCTTTCAAGCGATAGTCGTGCCGCCTGCGTCTGGTGCGCCCACCGCCCAAAACGAACGATGAATGACTCGCATTTTCAGCCGCGTGAGCAATTTCACCATTGCCACCGCCTTTGTAGTTATCCTGTGCGGCACCATTGGTTCCGGTGCCGCCGCGCAAAATTCGCAGATTGCCCAGCAGGTGCAGCCCTCGATCGACGTGTTCTCCCCCGCGGATGGCACGAAGACGACTGAAACGGGCCCCCAGGTGCAACCCACTGACATCGCCACCCAGGCCGCCACGCTTCAGGATCTCGTCGCGCAGCAGCAGCCGGTCAGCGCCGTCACACCCGAAATCAAATGCCTTGCCGGCGCGATCTATTTCGAGGCCCGCAACGAGGTGCCCGAAGGACAACTCGCGGTTGGGCGGGTGATCGTGGCGCGGACCCGTTCCGGCCGCTTCCCGAAGACCTATTGCGGCGTGGTGTTGCAGCCCTCGCAGTTCTCCTTCGTCCGCCACCATTCGATTCCTTCGGTGGACCGCGATGAGCCGCAGTGGCAGCAGGCGGTCGCCATCGCGCGCATCGCCGCCGAGGGCAGCTGGCAGAGCCCGGTTGAGGGCGCGCTCTATTTCCATGCCACCCGCGTGGCGCCCAGCTGGCATCGCCATCGTCTGGCGCAGATCGATAATCAGGTGTTCTATCAGTAAAGAGGGGTAGTCTTGGGGGCGTTACGCCCCCAAACCCCCATTACTGTACGGCTTTGCGCTTCCCTTGCCGCGGGGCGCCTTGCCGCGCGGCGGCGATAAAGCCTGCGGCGCGGCGAGGTCAGGCGGCACGGTGACCCCGGCACCACCTCTCGCCGGAAGACGTTAAGGGGTGCAGGGGCTAGCCCCTGCATTCTCCCCTAACCCGCGTCCGCCGCCCGCAACTGCACCCACATCGGCGCATGATCGCTGGCCTTTTCCCGGCCGCGATGGTCCTTGTCCACGCCGCAGGCCAGCAGCCGGTCCGCCGCCTCGGGCGAGAGCAGCGCGTGATCGATGCGAAAGCCGTGGTCGCGTTGCCAGGCGCCCGCCTGATAGTCCCAAAAGGTCCATACACCGCCGGCGGGATAGTGGGTGGCCAGGGCATCCGTCCAGCCATCGGCCAGCAGCGTCGCATAGGCATCGCGGGATTGCGGCTGCATCAGCGCATCCTCGGCCATGGCGCGCGGGTTCCACACATCGCAGTCGCGCGGAATCACATTGTAATCGCCGATGACCACGGCGGGAATTTCCAGCGCCATCAGCGCGGCCATATGGCGGCGCAGGCGCGCCATCCACGCCAGCTTGTAATCGAACTTCGGCCCGGGCAGCGGGTTGCCATTGGGCAGGTAGATGCAGGCGACGCGCAGGCCAAACACATCCACCTCCAGATAGCGCGAGTGGTCGTCCTCCGGGTCGCCGGGCAGGCCGCGCCGGGTTTCCATCGGCATGGCGCCATCGGCGAGGACGGCCACGCCGTTAAAGCCCTTCTGCCCATGCCACACCGCGCCATAGCCGATCTTCTCGAACTCCTCGGCGGGAAAACCCTCGTCCTGCGTCTTGATCTCTTGCAGGCAGGCGACGGCCGGGCGGGTTTCCTCCAGCCATTCCAGCAGGCGGGGCAGGCGGGCCTTGATGCCGTTGATGTTGAAGGAGGCGATTTTCATTTTGGCGGGGATTCCGAAGTGAAAAGGGGAAGACGCAGGGGTGTTACACCCCTGCACCCCATGACGTCTCCCGACGAGGGGTTGCGCTCTGGGGCACTCTCACGCCGCATCTCTACTGCCGGAGGCAATAAATGAAAGCGGCTTCGCCGCCGGGCGCGAGGCCGAGATGATGCGCAACGCCGACAGTATCGGGTGCAGGGGGTAACCCCCTGCCCGCCGGAGGCCAAACAATGCCCGCCCGAGGCCCTTTACCTCATCCAAAATCAAATCGCGAAGGAAGCCCCGCACCCACACCCGGCACTGGCCTGCGGGTTTTCCACCTTGAACGCCGCGCCGCCCAGCGACTCGACGTAATCCACCACGCAGCCGGCCACCAGATCGAGGCTGACGGGGTCGACCACCAGCCGCACCCCGTCGGTTTCCGCCACGGTGTCCTCGGCGTCGGGGGCATCGGCCAGGCCGAAGCGGTATTGGAAGCCCGAGCAGCCGCCGCCTTCCACCGAGAGGCGCAGGATGGCGGGCTTGGCCTGCTTGGCCGAGATGGCGGCCACGCGCGCGGCGGCCGACGGGCTGAGCGTGACGGGTTCGGGCGTGAGGGTGGTCATGAAGCCCAATGTAGGCCTCATGCCTTCCTTCTACAAGTCATCGGCCCGGCGGGCGCGTTCAGGCCATCTGGATATAGGAGCGCAGCGCCTCGGCCTCGTTAGAAATATGGTCGATGCGGTACTTCACCAGATCGCCGATGGAGATGAAGGCGACGAACTTGCCGCCCTGCATCACCGGCAAATGGCGAATGCGGCGGCGGGTCATCAGGCCCAGCGCCTCCAGCACGCCGGTCTCGGGCGCAACGCTGATGGCCGGCGCGGTCATCACATCGCCCACCAGCGCATCCAGCATCGCCGGCCCGCGTTCGGCCAACTGGTGGATCACGTCACGCTCGGAGAAGATGCCGGCGACGCCGGTGCCGTCAAACACCGGCATGGCGCCGATTCGGCGTGTGGCCAGCAGGGCCACCGCGTCGCGGACAGAGGTGGTGGTGGTGGTGCTGAAGACGGTGTCGGCCCGTCCTTCAATCAGTCGCGCTATGGTCATGGCAGCTCTCCCGGTCTGCACTTGGGCCGGTGAGTATGACACGATGGCGCGAAAACGCCATAGTTTCCATGCGTAGAACAACGGGGCCGATGCAATACCCGCATCATTGCCAGAACCGGCCGGCGCGGGCATGGGGAGCCTATGCCCGAACCCCGCCCCGAGACCGATACGCCGCTGGCCGAAACGGGCACGGCGCTGCTGGCCTGGGCGCGGCTGATGCGGCTGATGCGCCGGCTGATGCTGGGCGTGGTGGCGATGGTGGCGCTGGCGGTAGTGGCTGTGGCGCGGCACCGGGGCGCGGCGCCGGTGCGTTTCGCGGTGATCGCGGCGCTGGGCATGGGGCTGTTGATGCTGCTGGGCGCCGGGCTGCTGGGCGCGCTGACCGCGCTGGCGCAGCGGCGGCGCTTGCGAGGGGGCGTGGGCGCCACCCCATCCGAAACTGCCGAAGCGGACTAGGGCTGCCACCCCTGCCGCGCGGGCGTTGCAGGCCTCAGCCCTCGGCCGGCGGGCGCAGCCGATAGTCCTCCACCGGCACGCCGCCGATCAGGTGCTCCTGAATGATGCGCTCCAGCACATCCTCGCGGGCCGAGTGATACCAGACCCCATCGGGCCAGACCACGGCGATGGGCCCGGCAAAGCAGATCTTCAGGCAATCGGCCTTGCTGCGGTGGATGCCGGCTTCGGTGAGGCCCAGTTGCTTCACCCGCTTCTTCAGATAGGCCCAGGCGGCGCTGCCCACTTCCGCCGAGCAGCACTCGCCCTTCTGCGGTTCGGCGCAAAGGAAGATGTGGCGTTGGATGCCGCCGGGGTGGGCGGCCCCGGCCTTGGCCAGAGCCTGTGCCGCACGTGCGATCTCGGCGGCATCGGGCGCGGTGGCGGGGCGCATGCCGGTTGGGGCGGGGGCGCTCAAGCGCGCTTGCCGACGATGCGGGCGATTTCGGTGGCGACCAACCGCTCCACCAGCGCGGGCAGGTTTTTGTCCAGCCATTCGGTCAACGCCGGGCGCAACATTTCGCGCACCATGCCCTCCAGCGAGGTTTCGCCGGAGCGGACGATCTGCGGCTGGGCGCGGGGCTCGGCCAGCATGGTCAGTGCCGCCAGCGATTCGCGCATGGAATGGCGCGCCTCGGCGGTAATCAGCGACTCGGGCGCGTGGCCATCGTCGGCCGCGGCGTCGGTCAATCCCTCCAGCAGGGCCAGATCGAGCACATCGTCCTGCCCCCGCGCGCGGCCTTCTGCATCGCCCTGATCGGCGGCATGGGCATTGGCAGCGTGGGCATCGGCGGCATGGGCATCGGCGGCACGGGCATCGCAGGCGCGGCCGGGCGCACGGTTGTCGCGGGCGATCACCTGCTTGATCGCAACCAGTATTTCCTCAACCGAAGGTGCGCCCGGCTGCTGCATGTCTCATCGCTCCACAACGGGGCGCGAGAATTTCCGCCCCCACCAACGTGCATTCGGGCCCCAAATGGGCCGAAACTCCGCAAATATGCCTAAGTTGCCCGGCTGAACAGCAGCCGCCGGCTATTTTCTGGGAATAGACCCATCCTGCGCCGGGGTGTCAACCGTGCGGCTGGCGCCGGGCTTCGGCCTGCCATCGCCGTCCCAATCCCAGGCGTCGGCGCGGACATGGGCGTAATGCACCTCGGGGTCGTAAAGCGGGCCGCCATCCAGCCCCAGATCCTTCGCTCCCGCGCGGCCCATGGCGGCCAGCAGGCTGAAGCCGGCGACATAGCCATTGCGCCGGGCGGTGGCCAATTGCACCTGCGCGTTCACCAGCTCCTGCTCGGCATTCAGAATGTCGAGGATGGTGCGGTTGCCCACGCTGTTTTCCGCGCGCACGCCTTCCAGGCTCAGGCTGGCGGCGTCCACGGCGGTTTGCGTGGAGGCGATGATTTCCTGCGAGGCCTGCCACGAGGAGAAGGCCGCGCGGACTTGCGCGATGACCTGCCGCTCCGTGCCGATCTCGCCATCCAGCGCGGCGCCCTCGCGCGCCTCCGCCTGGCGGACCAGCGCCGTGGGGCGCCCGCCCGAATAGAGCGGCAGCGTGGCCCGCACGCCGACATCGGCGGTGTTGGCGGTTTGCGGCAGCGCGCCATAGCCGGGGAACGGGGGCAGGGAGTTCAGGTAATCGCTGCGCGCGGCATCGGCGAAGACGCTCAGCTTCGGCAGGCGGGCGGCGCCGGCGGCATTGGTGTCGAACCGGGCGGCATGGCTGCGGGCGCGGGCGGCGGCGAGGTCCGGATTGTGCTCCAGCGCGAAGCCCACCGCATCCTCGGCCGTGGCGGGCAGGCCGGGCAGCGGCGGCGGTGTTTCCAGATTGGCGGCGGGCTTGCCGATGATCTGGATATATTGCTCTCGCGCGGCCACCAGATTGGCCTCGGCCGAGCGCAGGGAACCCTTGGCCAGCGCCAGACGCGACTGCGACTGGGCGACGTCGGTGCGCGTCAGGTCGCCGATCTGGAAGCGGTCGGTCGTGGCCTGCAGGTTCACGGCCAGCGTCTGCACCTGCGCCTTGTTCAGCCGCACCACCACCTCGTTCAGGATGACGTCGGAATAGGCGGCGACGGCCGAGGCGAATACCGAGGCCTCGGTGCTGGCAAGGTCGGACTGCCCGGCCTTCACCCGCACCTGCGCGGCCTTCACCGCGTTGCGCACCGCGCCGCCCGAATAGACCGGCACATTCAGCGAGGCACCAACACTGAACTCCCGCCCAGGGCTGACGCTGAGCGGGCTGGTGTTCTGCTGAACGAATTCCGTCTCGGAAGCATTGGCGCTGACCGAGGGCAGGCCATCGGCGCGGGCCAGCGGCACGCCCTCGTCGGTGGCGCGCTGCTGATCGCGGGCTGCGGCCAGGGTGGGGTTGGTATTATAGGTGGCGGTAAGGGCCGCGCGCAGATCATCCGCCAAGGCCGGGCTGGCGCAAAAGGCAACGCCCACAGCCAGCAGCCCGGCCATACGCCGCCGGCCCACGGCGAAGCCTGCCGCCCGGCCCGCGGCCCTGCCCCCCGGCATGATCATGCTCAGAAGCTCCAGCGCTTGGGCGCGGCGAACTCGGCCAGCACGGGAATGCCCATTTCCGCCAGCGGCAGCACGGCGACGGCATCGCCAACCCGGCTGGCGGTGGCGAGGCGGGTGATGCCGCGCTCCACCAGCCCGGTCACCAGCCGGCCATTGTCGGCCAGCGCGGCGGTGAGGCTGGCGGGTAGTTCCTCGGCGGCGCCATCCACGATAATCAGCGAATAGGGGCCAGACCGGGCGGCGGTGGCGACGTCGGCGGCGTCCACCACCTCCAGCGAGCCGACCAGCGGGCGCAGCAGCGCGGCGAGATAATCGGAGCCACCACTCACCAGCAGGGCTTTGTCGGTGGGCACCGGGGCAGCCTCGGCCAGCATGCGGCCATGCACCAGCGGCGCGGCCAGATAGCGACCATTGCCCAGCGGCACGGCGCGGTCGGTATAGGCACCGGCGCGGGCGTTCTCGGGCACGAAATCCTCGCGCGGCAGGGCGGCCATCGCGGCCAGCACCCAGGGCTCGTTCACGCCGCTGGTGCGCAACTGGCTGTCGACCATGGCGCGGCGCGACTGGACCGAGAAGGCGGCGGCGGGAGACTGGCTGGCAGGTGGCAGGTTGGTGGTGGTCATCTTGCTTCCCTGAAGGTTCTGGCCTGAAGGATATTGGCCCAAAAGGATATTGGCCCAAAAGGATATTGGGCCAACAGACTCCGGCCGGAAAACTGGCTGCCAATGCCTATTGCAAATGCGAGGGCACCGCGCAATCGCCAAGGCCGCGCTGGCGAACATCCGGGCGCCACAGTTCTTCATTGGCAGGCCACAAACCACTTTGACGCGCCGCCACCGCCGTGCCTATGGGGAAAATCGACGAGTCCACACCCCAGCCCAACCTAAAGGAGCGCGCACATGGCCGAGATGGTGACCATCCGCGAGGAAGATCTGATCGAAAGCGTGGCCGATGCCCTGCAATATATCAGCTATTACCACCCGATG
Source organism: uncultured Sphingomonadales bacterium (assembly GCA_903923465.1). Classification (GTDB taxonomy): domain Bacteria; phylum Pseudomonadota; class Alphaproteobacteria; order Sphingomonadales; family Sphingomonadaceae; genus Novosphingobium. Next base: position 48,175 of record CAIXXP010000004.1, read on the forward strand.
GATTACATCCGCGCGCTGGGAGAGGCCTATAAGGCCGAGCAAGGCCCCGCCGCCCGCGACGCCATCGCGCAAATCCTCACCAACAGCCGCATGTGCGCCGAAGGGCACCGCCCGCTGTGTCAGGATACCGGCATCGTCAACGTCTTCATCCAGTGGGGGCAGGAGTGCCGGCTGGAATCGACGCGCAGCCTACAGGACGTGGTGGATGACGGTGTGTGCCGCGCCTACCTCAACCCCGAGAACAAGCTGCGCGCCAGCGTGCTCGCCGACCCCGCCTTCACCCGCCGCAACACCAGGGACAACACCCCTTGCGTGCTGCATGTCGATCTGGTGCCGGGCCGCAAGATCACCGTTGACGTGGCGGCCAAGGGCGGCGGCAGCGAGAACAAGTCCAAGTTCAAGATGATGAACCCCAGCGATTCGATCGTCGATTGGGTGATCGAGATGCTGCCGCAGATGGGCGCCGGCTGGTGCCCGCCGGGCATGCTGGGCATCGGCATCGGCGGCACGGCCGAACATGCCGCCCTGCTGGCCAAGAAAAGCCTGATGGAGCCGATCGACATGGCCCAGCTGAAGGCGCGCGGGCCCCAGACCGACATCGAGGCGCTGCGCATCGAGATCTTCGACAAGGTCAATGCTCTCGGCATCGGCGCGCAGGGGCTGGGCGGCCTTGCCACCATCCTCGATGTGAAGATCTATGACTGGCCCTGCCACGCCGCCGGCAAGCCCGTCGCCATGATCCCCAACTGCGCCGCCACCCGCCACGCGCATTTCACCCTGGACGGCAGCGGCCCGACCTATCTGGAAACGCCCAAACTGTCCGATTGGCCCGAGGTGCACTGGGCGCCCGACGCCGCCGCCAAGCGCGTCAACCTCGACACGCTGACCGCCGCCGAAGTGCAGGGCTGGAAGCAGGGTGACCGCCTGCTGCTGAACGGCAAGATGCTCACCGGCCGCGATGCCGCCCACAAGCGCATCAAGGACATGCTGGCCAAGGGTGAAGCGCTGCCGGTCGATTTCAAGGGCCGCGTCATCTACTACGTTGGCCCGGTAGACCCGGTGCGCGACGAGGTGGTCGGCCCCGCCGGCCCCACAACGGCCACCCGGATGGACAGCTTCTCCGACATGATGCTCGACCTCGGCCTGCTCGCCAGCGTCGGCAAATCCGAGCGCGGCCCCGCCGCCACCAGGAGCATCGCCAACCACAAGAGCGCCTACCTCATGGCCGTGGGCGGCGCCGCCTATCTGGTCGCCCGCGCGATCAAGGCGGCCAAGGTCGTCGGTTTTGCGGATTTGGGCATGGAGGCGATCTACGAATTCACCGTGGAGGATATGCCCGTCACCGTCGCCGTGGATAGCGAGGGCGCCAACGTCCACACCCTCGCCCCGGCGGTGTGGAAGGAAAAGATCGCGGCGGAGCATTTGTTGGGGTGATTTTGGGGGTTCGGGTTTGAGGGGATAGGGCAGGGGGTGTTACACCCCCTGCACCCCCATAACGTCTTCCGGCGATAGGGCGGTGGGGCACCAGCGTTGCGAGCCACTCCCCGGCGCGCAGCGACATTAAAGCCTGCGGCGCGGCGAGCTGGCGCAAGGCCGAACCCCTGGCGCACCGCCGCCGAGTATTGGGAGCGCGAGGGCGATGGCCCTCGCATCTTCCCCTTAATCTCTCTAAACCCCGCCCTATGGCCACCCTGTTCCACATCTCCGACATCCACTTCGGCTCCGAAGACAAAGCCGCGCTAAACTGGTTCGCGGAAGAAGTGGCCACCCACCGCCCCGACGCCATCATCTGCACCGGCGACCTCACCATGCGCGGCACGCCCCGTGAGTTTGCCGAGGCCGCCCGCTGGCTGGGCAGCCTTGCCGCGCCGGTGAGTGTGGAGCCGGGCAATCACGACATGCCCTATTACTGGGAGATGGTGACGCGGCTGCGGCATCCCTTTGCGCGCTATGCCAGGCTGGTTGAGGCGGTGCATCGCGATCTGGCGGTGGATGGCGTGGCGCTGGTGTCCTTGCCCACGGTGGCGCCGGCGCAATGGCGGCTGAACTGGTCGAAGGGCCGGGTGGATGGGGCGCAGCTGGAATCGGCGCTCGGGCATTTGGCGGACGCGCGGGGGGCGGGTCTGCGGCTGGTCGCGTGCCATCACCCGCTGGTGGATGCCGACACGCATGGCAAAGGCTCCACCCGGGGAGGGCGCGCGGCGCTCGCCCGGCTGGCGGCGGCGGGGGCCGATGCCGTGCTGTCGGGCCATGTCCACGACCCGTTCGATCTGATGGTCGATGCCGGGGCCCAAAGTGGTGGGCGGCCGATCCGGCTGATTGGCGCCGGCACCCTGTCTGATCGGTTGCGCGACACACCGCCGGGCTACAACCGGCTGGAGTGGTCGCCGGACAAGGGCTTGCGGGTGTCGGTCATCCATCAGGGCTGAGGCGCAAGGAAACGCCCGGCGGGTGAGGCCGGGCGCTCTCTTCTTGCCGTGAATTGGCTGATCAGGCGCCGTTCAGCACACCCATCAGCACCTTGTGGAAGTGGCGGATGCGGCTTTCCTGATAGCGCGCCAGCGTGAGCCCTTCGGGATCGCCGGGCCAGCTGTGCAGGCCGACCTGAACCTTGGGCATGTTGAAATCGTCCTGATCCAGCACCAGCCCCAGCGTGCCCACGGCCTTCTGGAAACTGTCCTCAGGGCCCAGCTCGATGATCGCCGGTGCTTCCGGCCGGGGCTCGGTGTCCGACACGCGGGAGGTCAGCCACACATCCATGTAGCAGGTGTCGGGCCGGTCGGCGTTCGGGCGGAAGATGTAGAGGATCGGGAAGCTTTCGCCGAACCAGGGCAGGAAGTTCGGGAACAGCCAGTATTCGATGCCGTCGAGAATCTCCGCGTCGCTCAGCGAGGAATGGTCGGCGCCGGTGGCTTCCTGCAGCTGCTTGCGCCGCCATTCGGCCAGGCTGGAGCGGTCGGTGATTTCCGGCGGCAGGCCGGTCAGCGCGTCGTGGCGGATGTCGTTGGCGATCGCCCAGGTGACGGCCAGCGCGTGCTCGCGCGTGCCGCCCTTGAAATATTGGCTGGGCACGCCAACCGGGTTCATCATGCGGCTGAAGTGGGCCGCGCCTTCGTCCCAATAATCCAGTTGCGCCGCGTGATCGGCCGACATCTCGATCAGCTCGGGGTGGGTGGCCATCACATGGTAGGATTCCATGAAGGCCTCCATCGCGATCTTCCAGTTCGCGTTGATGGTCTTGCGCACATGGAACAGGCCGCGGCGCTTCTCCAGCGGCCACCGCTCGAAATGCTGGGGCAGCGAGCCGAGGTGTTCGGACAGTTCGATGGCGTTCTTGTCGGGGTTGATGAAGACGAAGCCGGCCCATGTGCCGACCTTCACCTCGCGCAGCGAGCAGGTTTCGGGTTTGATATCGGGGAAGTCCCAGGCGCCGGGATAGAAGATCAGCTCGCCCTCGATGTTCCAGCTCCACGCATGATAGCCGCAGCGGAACTTCGTGGCGCCCTTGCCGGGTTCGTCCACCAGCTGGCGGCCGCGATGCAGGCAGACGTTCCAGTAGGCCTTGAACGCGTCGGGCGCGGTGCGGACGATCAGGAACGACAGGTTGGCGACATTGTAGACGAAGTGATCGCCGACATTGGGGATCTCTTCCTCGCGACAGGTGGGCTGCCATGTGCGGCGCCACAGCTTTTCCACTTCGCGCCGATGGAATTCGTAGGAGGTGTAGCGGTCTGGATCCAATTTGCCGCCGCCGACAAATTCCGAGGACTCGTTCGTCAGTATCTCGGGCGGCTGGCGCTTGTCGTTCTTGATCGCGTCGCGCCATGTGGGTGACAGTTCGTTGCCGAAACCGCGCGGAAAATCATTATAGTTTGATGATGAATAGTCTGCCATGTCCGCCTCTCGCATGTTTTTCGCACTTGTTAGTGCGCACCTATTCTATTGAACAATAGACATAGAGCCGATTATTGCTGAATAGGTTATCTGCCAGATTCGGGCGGAAGAATTTGACCTGTATCAATCGCGAATTCATCACAAATGCGCAGAGAAAGCCGGGTGCGGGAACATGGCGCCCCGCCCGGGCGCATAAAACAAGGCCCCCGGTTCCAAAGAACCGAGGGCCATGATTTTGCCGGGGTTGCCGCCTATTCGGCGAATTCGAACAGCATGCCGCGGTTGTGCTCCGCCGGCACGGCCAGCGTGCCCTCGGCGGTGCCGGCCACAACCGGCAGGCCCTTCGCCTCCAGGAAGCTGCGCACGCGGCCAAGATCGCGCGCGGCGAAAATCGTCGAGCGGATGCCATCGCCCCAGCGCGCCAGATGGGCGGTCAGTTCGCCCGGGCCGGTGGGCGAGAGCAACTCCACCACCGTGTCGGCGATCTGCAACCCGGTGGCGCGGGCGGCCAGATGCGGCCGGTAGACCTCGTAAACCAGCTTCGCGCCCATCAGCGATTCGAGGAAAGCGCGGGCACCGGCGATATCATGCACCGCCCAGGTGATGCCCTTCAGCCCGGTCAGCCCCAGCGGATGCTCGTCGGCCCAGAAGGCGGCGCTTTGCATCTGCTTGCCGCCCAGCGCCTCATATTCCATGGTGTGGAACTCGTTCGCCCAGAACTCCAGCGAGACGCCGTAGCAATCGGCCGGGTGGCAATGCACCGCCTGCACGATGTCACGGGCGATGCGCACATTGTGGTCGGCAAGGGCGGCGCGCGCCACATCCATGCTTTCCACCTGAAACTCGATGCCGAGATAATGCGGGCCATAGCGCGAGTTCAGCAGCCACATGCGCGGGGTGAACTGCTCGAAGATCACCCGGCCGATCTGGAACAGGCAGGCATAGGCATCTTCCTTGCCGACATGCAGCAGATATTCGGCATCATAGGTGTTCTGGAAGAAGGCGAGGCTGCCCTCGTAATCCTCCATCACGCAATTGACGTGGTTGACCTGTTTGGCCTTGATCGTGTGCGTCATGCTGTCCCTGCTCCCGGTTTTATGTGCGGCCCATTGCCATGCTGACCACCCCTCGCCGTCACCCCCGGCATGGCTGCGGGGAAACGGCGCGCGGGGCCGGCAGCCTATTGCGAGGACAGGATGTTGCGCACATGTTTTGCGCGCGTTTCCTCGGCCTCCTGGCCAGAATTGAGGTTCGAGAAGACCAGCCGCTCCAGCTGGCGGGCATTGGCCGATTCCAGATCATAGGCCATTTCCACCGCCATCTTGGTCGCCGCCGTCACCTCGGGCGGGAAGGCGGCCAGTTCGCGGCAGAACGCCCAGACGTCTTCCTCGAAGGTGGCATCGGGGAAGATCTCGTGGGCCAGGCCCATCACCAGGGCGCGCTGGGCATCCACCTTGCGGTTGGCCAGCAGCATCCATTTGGCCCAGTGAATGCCGACAAGCCGCGTCAGCCGGCTGACCCCGCCCGACAACGGCGCCATCGCCATCTTCATTTCCGGGAACCAATAGCCCCCGCTCTCGGCCACCAGCCGGAAATCCGCCGAAAGCGACATTTCCAGACCGCCGCCCACGCACATGGCATGCGCCGCCACGACGATGGGCTTTTCGACATATTCCATCTCTTGCCACAGCGTCTGCATGCCGCCCATCTCGCGGCGGAACCAGCTGCGGGTGCTGAGGCCGCTTTTGCTGTCGGGAATTTCGCCGAAGCCATTCAGGTCGGCGCCCGCCGAGAAGTAGCGGCCTTTGGCGCGGATCAGCATCACCCGCAGATCATCGCGCAGACGCAGGTCTTCCACCGCCTCGCGGATGATGTCGAGCGTCTCCTGGTTCAGCGCGTTCAGCTTGTCGGGGCGATTGAGCACCAATTCGAGGATACCCTCGCGCTCCGAGCGCAGGACGGGCGGTTCGGCACCAGTGGCGTCGGGTGCGGGAGCGGTGGTCATGCTGCTATTCCTCCGTTCAACGGTTGCGTGGTAGCCCGAGGGCCTTTTCACCGACCATGCTGCGCAGCACCTCGCTGGCGCCGGCATAGATGGTGCTGGCGCTGGAGCGGCGATGGTCGCGTTCGATTTGCCCGGCAGGGCCCGGGCGGCGCAAAATGGAATCGGGCGCCATCATGTCGAGCAGGTCGGTGGAATCGCGGTTGTAGGTTTCCACCGCGAAGACCTTCGACATCGGGCCATAGGCCTTGTCTTCCTTGCGCTCGGCCCGCACCCACAGGCTGCGGCGCGAGAGCAGGTCGCTGATGACGCCGTGCGTGGCGGTGCGGGCCAGCCGCGAGAGCACCAGCCGGTCCTCGATGGCCGGGGCATGGCCGAGGCGGGTGTTGCGCGCCCAATCCACCGCCTGTGCGAGCATATATTGCTGCACCGTCGTATAGGAGCCGCCGCCCTGTTCGAGGCTGAGCGCGCCAATCAACACCGCGCTGCCGCCATTCACCTCGCCCACGCGATAGCGATCCGGGATGCGCACATCGGCATAGAAGGTGGTGTTGGTGCGCTCGTCCTGGAAGGTATAGATCGGGCGGATCTCGATGCCGGGCGTGTTCACCGGCACCAGGAACATGGTGATGCCCTTGTGCTTGGGGGCATCGGGGTCGGTGCGGGTGAGCAGGAAGATGTAGCTGGCCAGCTCCGCGCCGCTGGTGAACATCTTCTGGCCGTTGATCACCCACTCGTCGCCATCTCGCACGGCGCGGGTGCGGGCGGCGAACACGTCGGAGCCCGAGCCCGGCTCGCTGTAGCCGAGGCTGCAGGTGGCCTCGCCATGCGCCAGCCTGGGCAGCACCTCGGCCTTGGTTTCCGGGTGGCCGAACCACTGGACCATATGGCCCACCATGTCGGTAACGCCCGTGCCCACGCGGCCCCAGCCGTGGCGTTCCCACACGTTGCTGGAGCAGGTATCGGCATAGGGGTCGGCCCCGCGCCCGCCATATTCCTCGGGCCAGGAGGGGAACAGCAGCCGGGCCTCACCGAGCTTCTTGTGGAAATCCCAGTCGTGGCCCTCGAAGGAGAAATGGGCCTTGGCCCTGAGTTCGGGGGTGAGGTTGTCGGCGAAGAAGGCTTCGGTTTCGGCCTCCAGCGCCTCGGCGGCGGGGCCATAGCTGAAATCGAGCGGGAAGGCGCCGGAATCCGGCAGCGAAGCGACCTCGCCCTGCCACAGGCGGCGGCCCACGGCGATCAGCGTTTCGTTCGGGTCGCCCGCCAGCAGGGCGCGGGCCTTGGTGCGGCGGTGATAGAGCTGCGCGTCATATTCCAGGCTGAGGCCATAGCCGCCGTGGGTGTGCAGCCCGGTCTCGCCCGCCTGCCCCGCGGTCTTGGCGGCCCACCAGAAGCTCATCGCCGCGGTGGCGCCGGCATCGGCCGCGCCTTCGGCAATGCGCGATGCGGCCCACCAGTTCAGCAGGCGCCCGCCATCGATATCGGAGATGAGATTGGCCAGCGGATGGGCAATGCCCTGATAGCCACCGATCGGCGCGCCAAACTGGATGCGCTCGCTGGCATAGGCCGCGGCCAGTTCCACCGCGCGCCGGGCCATGCCGTTCAGCTCGGCGGCGGTGAGCAGCTTCCATTCCTCCAGCGCGGCGGCGAAAGCGGCGCTGGCCTCGGGCCCTTGCGCCAGCACCGTGCCGCCGGAAAGCTGCCAGCGGGCAATCGGCAGATCGGCGAGGTTTTCGAGGAAATCCTCCTGCCGGCCGGAATTGAGCGCGACAATCCGGTCGCCATCGCGCGCCAGCACGACATGGGCGACGGCGCCGCCGGGCACGATCTGCTCCGCGCGCTCGCCCGCATCGAACAGGGCGAGCGAGATGATGGCGCTCTCGCCCGTCACCCGGGCCAATAGCGCCAGCGCCGCACCGTTGCCGGCCAATGCCAGCCGCGCCAGCAGCGCGCTGGTCACGATCGCCTCGATCAGCGGGGCGGAAGCCAGCGCCTTGCCCGCCTCTTCCGCGACAATCTGCGCGTCGAGCAGGCCAAAGCCGCCGCCGCCCTGCGCCTCTGGCACGCGCATGACCAGCGCGCCCATCTCGGCCAGCTCCCGCCACAGAGCTGCATCGAAGCCCGAAGGCTCCGCCGCGCGCACCCGCACAGACGAGGATTCAACCTTGAACAGGCGTTCAAAGCTATCTTTCAGCAGCAACTGGTCATCGGCGAGTTCGAGATTCATCGGGCTATCCTCCGGGTCGCGATTCTTGGGGATTTGTCGCGTTGGGTTGGGTTTATCGCATCGTCGGGATGACGAAACTTTGATCAATGACAGAATCGTGGGTCGACCAGCGCTGGGTCACGGTCTTGGTCTTGGTGAAGAAGCGGATCGAATCGGTGCCGTACTGGTTGAGGTCGCCGAAGGCCGAGCGCTTCCAGCCGCCAAAGCTGTGGTATGACACCGGCACCGGAATCGGCACATTGATGCCGACCATGCCGGCCTGCACCTTGGCGGTGAATTCGCGCGCGGCGGTGCCGCTGCGGGTGAAGATCGCCGCGCCATTGCCATATTGGTGCTCGCTGGGCAGGGCGATGGCCTCCTCCAGCGTGTTCGCCCGCACGATCTGCAGCACCGGGCCGAAGATCTCTTCCTGATAGCTCCGCATCCTGGGCGTCACATGGTCGAACAGCGTGGGGGCGAGGAAGTAGCCATCCTCGTGGCCCTGCAGGCTGAAGCCCCGGCCATCGAGCACCAGCTCGGCGCCTTCTTCCACACCCATGCGGATGTAGTCCTCGATGCGGGCCTTGTGCGCGGCGCCCACCACCGGGCCGTAATCGGCATCGGGATCGTGGCTGACGCCGACGCGCAGCTTGGCAATGGCGGTCAGCAGCGCCTCGCGCAGCCGCTCCGCCGTCTGCTGCCCCACGGGCACCACCACCGGCAGCGCCATGCAGCGCTCGCCCGCAGAGCCATAGGCCGCGCCGATGATGTCGGCCACCGCCTGGTCAAGGTCGGCATCCGGCATGACGATGCCGTGGTTCTTGGCGCCGCCCATGCACTGCATGCGCTTGCCGGCCGCCGCGCCGCGCTGATAGACATATTGCGCGATGTCCGACGAGCCGACGAAGCTCACCGCCTTGATATCGGCATGGTCGAGAATCGCATCGACGATCACCTTGTCGCCATGCACCACCTGCAGAATGCCATTGGGCAACCCGGCCTGCGTCGCCAGCTCGGCCAGCCGCACGGAAACCGAGGGGGTGCGTTCCGAAGGCTTCAGGATGAAGGCGTTGCCGCAGGCGATGGCCGGCGCCAGCATCCACAGCGGGATCATCGCCGGGAAGTTGAACGGGGTGATGCCCGCCACCACGCCCAGCGGCTGGCGCAGCGAAAACACGTCGATGTCGGGGCCGACGGCCTCGCTGTGCTCGCCCTTCAGCAGGTGGGGAATGCCGCAGACGAATTCGATGACATCCAGCCCACGCTGAATATCGCCCTTCGAATCGGCCACCACCTTGCCATGCTCGGCCGAGAGCAGTTCGGCCAGCGACTGTATTTCCGCCTCGATCAGCCGCTTGAACTCGAACATCACCCGGGCGCGGCGCTGGGGATTGAGCGCGGCCCACGTCGGCTGCGCGGCCTTCGCCTGCGCCACGGCCAGATCCAGCAGATCGGGCTCCGCCAGGCCGAGGCGGGCCTGAACCACGCCAAAGCTGGGGTTGAACACATCGCTGGCGCGCCCGCCATGTGCCGCAACGGTGCTGCCGCTCAGGTAATGCGGCACTTGGCGCAGATCGCCCTGGGGCGCGTTGGGCTGGTTGGTCACGTGATGGCTCCTGCAAGGTTGGGCGGAAACAGCCGGGCGAAGGCTGGAAGCGCCCCGGTGGTTTGGCCAGTGTTTTGGCAAACACCGACTACATGTGTATTGGTGTCAAATCCACAGCACTAATCGCACCGGGGGTGTGCAAAAATGCCGATCTCGAACTGGGATGATCTGCGCATCTTCGTGGCGATCGGCCGGGCGGGCGGCATCGCGGCGGCGGCACGCAGCCTCCGGCTGGACCACAGCACGGTCGTGCGGCGGCTGGCCGGGCTGGAGGCGGCCATGGACGTGCGCCTGGCCGACCGCCTGCCCACCGGCGTGCGACTCACCCCCACCGGCCAGGCCCTGTTCGCCCATGCCGAGCGCATCGAGGCCGAGGCCATGGCGGCGGACCTCAAGCTGAGCGGCGTGGAGGCCGGGCCTGCGGGCACGGTGCGGCTGGCGACGCCCGAGGCTTTCGGCTCGTTCCTGGTGGCGCCCAATGTGCAGTTGCTGCATGCCCGCTATCCCGGCATTCGCCTTGAGCTGGTGCCGGAAGGGCGCGCGGTCAGCCTGTCGCACCGCGAGGCGGATATTGGCGTGATGCTGGCCCGGCCGCCGAGCGGGCGCTTCCATGTGCGAAAGCTGGTGGATTATGGCCTGGGCCTGTTCGCCACCAGCCGCTATCTCGAAAAGGCTGGCCCCATCCGCCAGATGAGCGACCTGCAGGGCCACGCCTTCGTCAGCTTCATCGACGACCTCGTCGGCATCCCCCAGTTGCGCGCGCTGGAGCAGATCATTCCCGATGCGAATGTCATCTTCCGCTCCAGCTCCATCGTGGCGCAGCATCACGCGGTGGCCAGCGGGCTGGGCGTGGGCCTGCTGCATATTTTCGAGGCCTCGCACGACCCGCAACTGGTGCCGATATTGCCGGACCAGATCGTCGTGCCGCGCAGCTATTGGCTGGTGGTGAATTCCGAACAGCGCGCCCTGCCCCGCATTGCCGCGGTACTGCGCTTTCTCGACGAGATCGTGGGCAGCAACCGCGCGCGGATGTTGCCCGCGCGCTTGCCGCAGACCCCTCCCCCCGCATCAGCCTGACGCGGGGACGGGTAGTCAGGTCCCCTTGGTTTCGTTCAGGAAGTAGACCTTGCTCTGCCGCCACACGCCGTCCTCCTTGCGGAATTCGTCGATATAGCGGCCATAGGTGTGGCCGGGCACGTCGTCGGTGCGGCCCTTCATCAAGCCTTGCGCATGCAGCGTCCAGCGGCCCTTCGCGGTGTCACCGTCAATGTCGATTACCTCGGTGCCGACCGCGTGCCACATCCAGTCGACAAAGGTCGGGTGGTGGTCGACAAACAGGGCGACGATCGCGTCGCGCCCGCGATAGATATTGCCGTCGAGGTTGGTGAAATCGATCACCGCATCCTCGGTGAACAGCGAGCGCAGAATGGCCTCGTCATCGGGCTGCTTGTCGCGGATGATGCGGTCGATCGTGTCGCAATACAGGCCCTTGATGCGGCTGATGGCGCGATAGTCGGCGTCGGACATGGCTCAGGTCTCCTCGTTGTCTTTTTAGACTGGAGCGCATGGTAGGGCGACGGGCCGGGGGCGTAAAGGAAGCTTGTTCGGAAAAGGGAAGGTGCAAGGAGGAAGGAAAGGTGCGAGGGTGTTACACCCTCGCGCTCCCGTTACTGTTCAGTGTTGGGCCACGGGTTCGGCCCGGCGCAAGGTCGCCGCGCCGCAGGCCATAAAGCCGCTTCGCGGCGGGGCGCCCCCTCGCAGAACATGCGCAACGTCGACAGGTAATGGGAGCGCGAGGGACGAGTCCCTCGCATCTTTCCCCTTTTCCCCTACCCCTTGTACAAGCCCTCCAGCCTCGCCCCATACCGCTCCTTGATCTTATGGCGGCGGATCTTGAGGCTGGGCGTCATCTCCTCGCTCTCGATGGTGAAGGGCTCGTCGGCGAAGGTGAATTGGCGGATTTTCTCGATAACCGAGAGGTCCTCGTTCACTCGGTCTATCGCGGCGCGGATGCGGCTGCGGAAAGCGGGCAGGCCCTGCAGGGCGGCCATGTCGAACTTCTCGCCCTGCTGGCGGGCCCATTCCAGCGCCCATTCGGCATCGGGCACGATCAGCCCCACGATATAGGGCCGCCGGTCGCCCATCACCATGGCCTGGGCGATCTCGGGCTGCAGGGTCAGCATGCCCTCCAGCTTCTGGGGCGAGACGTTGTCGCCCTTGTCGTTGACGATCATGTCCTTCTTGCGATCGGTGATGACGATGCGGCCGCCGGGGTCGAAGTGGCCGATGTCGCCAGTGTGCAGCCAGATCGTGCCATCCGGGTCGGGGCGCAGCACGCGGGCGGTCTCCGCCTCGGCGCGCCAATAGCCTTTCATCACCAGTTCGCCCGCCAGGCAGATCTCGCCATCCTCGGCGATGCGCACCGAAACGCCCTTCATCGGCGGGCCGACGGTGTTCATCCGCACACCGGCGCTGGGCCGGTTGACGCTGGCGACCGGGCCGCTTTCGGTCTGCCCATAGCCTTGCAGCAGGGTGAGCCCCACCCCGGTGAAGAAGGCGCCGACCTCGGGATTGAGCGGTGCCCCGCCGGAGACCAGCGCCTTGATCCTGCCGCCAAAGCGCGCGCGGATCTTGGGGCGCAGGGTATGCTCCAGCAGGCGATCCAGCGGTCCATCGAGCAGGGCGTGCCCGCCGCGCTGGCGGCGCTGGCTGAGGGCGGTGGCCTTGCCCATCAGGAAGGTGGCCAGGCGGCCCTGCCTTTCCACCTGGTTGATGATCCTTGTACGCATCACCTCGAACAGGCGCGGCACCACCACCATCACCGTGGGCCGCACCTCCTCGATATTGGCGGAGAGCTTGTCGAGCCCCTCGGCGTAATAGATCTGCGCGCCCATGCCGATGGGCAGATATTGCCCGGCCGTGTGCTCATAGGCGTGGGACAGCGGCAGGAACGAGAGGAACACCTCGCCATGGCCGCCATCCGTCACGTCGAAATCCTCCGTCAGCACGCGGCAGGCGCCGTCCACGTTGCACAACAGGGCGCCGTGGTGCTGCATCACCCCGCGCGGGGCGCCGCCGGTGCCGCTGGTGTAGATCAGGCAGGCGATGTCATCGCGGGTGATGGTGGCAATGCGCGCGTCGACCGCCGCGCGGGCCGCCGCCGCGTCCCCGGCCAGCAGCGAATCCCACGAGGGATATTCCACCGCGCCGGCTTGCGTCACGCCAAGCGGCTCCATGCCGATGACATGGGTCGGCCCGCCGGCGCTGATCACCGCGGGCAGCAGCGGCTTGGCCAGTTTGGGGCCGGAGACGATCACCGCCCGCGCGCCGGAGTTCTCCAGCACATGGGCGTGGTCGCGCGTGGTATTGGTGGTGTAGGCGGGAACGGTGATGGCGCCCGCCGCCATGATGGCCAGATCGGCCAGGGCCCATTCGGGGCGGTTTTCCGAAACCAGCATCACGCGGTCCGGCCCGTCGGCGCCCGCGCCCATGCCCCCGGTTCCGATACCCAGCGCGCGCAGCCCCTGCGCCAGCAGGCAGACTTGCCGGGCCGCCTCGGCCCAGCTCAGGCTTTGCCAGCGCCCGTCACGCTTGGTCCACAAGAACGGCCTGTCGCCCAGCGCGTCTGCCCGCGAGAGAAACAGGGAAACCAGATTTGGACAGGTGTCGAAATCGAAATGCTGCACGCCGGTTCCTCTGCCCCTGATTATGGCCATGGGTATAGGTGGTAAACTGGGGGAGGGCAAAGGGGGGAGTTTCGCCGGGGCTAGCCCCCGCACCCCTTAACGTCTCCCGGCGAGAGGCTCGCGCCAAAGGTACCGTCCCGCATAACCTCGCCGCGCCGCAGGCATTCAAAAGCCCCTGCGCGGCAAGGCACCACGCTGAGGTTGTGGCACGACGCTGACAGTAATGGGGTTTGGGGCCTAAGGCCCCAAGACTCATCCCCTAAACCTTCAACTATTCGCTCCCCACCGCCTCGGCGATGCTGGAAAAACCGTCGCGCCGCATCAGCGCCTCCAGCCCCCCGGTAATGGCCCTGGCGATGCCCGGCCCCTCAAAGACCATCGCGCTGTAGAGCTGCACCAGGCTGGCCCCCGCACGAATGCGCTGCCATGCGTCCGCGGCGGTGGCGATGCCGCCCACGCCCACCAGCGGCACGGCACCCCCGGTGGCCTTGCGGAAATCGCGCAGCCTCTCCAGCGCGAGGGTCTTCAGCGGCGCACCCGACAGGCCGCCGGCCTCACCGCGATGCGGGCTGGCCAGGGGCGGCCGCGTGATGGTGGTGTTCGAGATGATCAGCCCGCCGAGACGCTTGTCGATGGCGATGCGGGCGATGGCGTCGATATCCGAGGGTTGCAGATCGGGCGCCACCTTCAGGAACACCGGCGGGGCGTGGGGTCCCACTCCGCGCGCCGCCAGCACGCCATCCAGCAGGGCGGACAGCGCGCCCTCGTCCTGCAAGGCGCGCAGGCCCGGGGTATTGGGGCTGCTGACATTCACCGCGAGGTAGCTGGCCAGTGGCGCCATCAGCGCGGCCATGGTGGCATAATCGGCGATGCGATCGGCCGAATCCTTGTTGGCGCCAATGTTGATGCCGACAATACCGGGCCTGCCCAACCGGGCCGCCAGCCTGCGCGCCGCAACTTCCCCGCCGCCGTTGTTGAAGCCCATGCGGTTGATCACCGCGCGGTCCTCCACCAGGCGGAACAGGCGGGGGCGGGGGTTGCCCGGCTGCGGCAGGGGCGTGATCGAGCCGACCTCGGCGAAGCCGAAACCAAGGCCGAGAATCGTATCCGGCACCGCGCCATCCTTGTCGAAACCGGCGGCGAGACCGAGGGGATTGGGGAAGCTGATGCCCGCAACACTGGTGGTAAGCGGGCCTGCCGCCGGCGCGGGGCGCCGGCGCGAGAGCCTCAGTGCCGTCAAGGCCAGACCATGCGCGGTTTCGGCATCAAGGCGGAAGAGCAGCGGGCGGAGGAGGGAGTAGAGCATGGCCTTCCGCCTAAGCGGCAAAGGGGTGAGGGGCAAGGGTTGGGAAGAGGGAGCGAGGGGAAGGTTAAGGGGAAGTCTCGGGCCCCGGAGCATTTCTCTCGATAAATGCGATCACTAATGGCTCCACCAAACCCCATTGTCAGCCAATGTGCCCAACCTCGGCGTCACACTCTGCCGCGTAGCGGCTTCAATAGCCTGCCGCGCAAGGGTGAAGTGGCACGCGCCGCCGACAGGTAACGGGAGCGCGAGGGACGAGTCCCTCGCTATCGTATCCTTTCAAAACCACCTGTAAAAAATTCCCGCACCGCCGCTTGCCAGCCCAAGAAGAGGCGCCTATCTGAAACCGGACCGAATTCATCCGATTTACTGCGGGCCCCTCCCAATGCGCCTTTCCAGCATGGCCGATTATGCCGTTGTGGCGATGACCGCCGCCGCCAGCCACTGTGGCACCAGCCCGGTGCCGCTGCCGGGGGCGAAGCGCCGTCCGCCGTTCAATGCCAGCATGCTGGCCGAGGAAACCGGCCTGCCCGCCCCCACCGTGCAAAAGCTGGTGAGCCGGCTGGTGGCGGCGGGGCTGCTGCGCTCCACGCGCGGGGTGGGTGGCGGTTTGCGGCTGGCACGCCCGGCGGCGGCAATCAATCTGGCCGAGATCATCGAGGCGGTGGAAGGGCCGATTGCCCTTACCGCCTGCACCAAACACCACGGCGGCGAGACCCGCAGCGACTGCACGCTGGAGGATGCCTGCCAGGTGCGTCCGCACTGGGGTGTGGTGAATGCGGCGATGCGCGGGGCGCTGGCCGATGTGCCGCTCAGCCGTCTGGTGCGCGGCGTGGAGGCGCCGGCACCGCCCGCCCGGGCCATGGAGAGCACGCAATGACCGACAATGCCCCCGCCCCCCTGCAGGATTCCCCCCAGCGCGACCAGGCGGCGTATGATGCCGCCGCAAAAGTGGCCGATTACGAGCATGGCTGGTCGTCGGATATCGAGACCGACTATGCGCCGAAGGGGCTGAGCGAGGACACTGTCCGCTTCATCAGCGCCAAGAAGAACGAGCCGGAGTGGATGCTGGAGTGGCGCCTGAAGGCCTATCGCCACTGGCTGACCATGCCGACGCCCGAATGGGCCAAGCTGAACATCCCGCCGATCGACTATCAGGACGCCTATTACTACGCCGCGCCAAAGCCGAAGAAGGAACTGGGCAGCCTCGACGAGGTCGACCCGGAAATTCTGCGGGTATACGAGAAGCTGGGCATTCCCATCGCCGAGCAGGAAGTGCTGGCGGGCGTTACCGGCAGCCGCAAGATCGCGGTGGACGCGGTGTTCGACAGCGTTTCCGTCGCCACCACCTTCCGCAAGGAGCTGGAGGAGGCGGGGGTTATCTTCCGCAGCATCAGCGAGGCGGTGCGCGAGTACCCCGATCTGGTGAAGCGCTGGCTGGGCAAGGTGGTGCCCATGCACGACAACTTCTTTGCGGCGCTGAACTGTGCGGTGTTTTCCGACGGCACGTTTGTCTACGTGCCCGAGGGCGTGCGCTGCCCGATGGAACTCAGCACCTATTTCCGCATCAATGCCGAGAACACCGGCCAGTTCGAACGCACGCTGATCGTGGCCGACAAGGGCAGTTACGTCAGCTACCTCGAAGGCTGCACCGCGCCGATGCGCGACGAAAACCAGTTGCACGCCGCCGTGGTGGAACTGGTGGCGCTGGACGACGCCGAGATCAAATATTCCACCGTGCAGAACTGGTATCCCGGCGACGCCAACGGCAAGGGCGGCATCTACAACTTCGTCACCAAGCGCGCGCTGTGCCAGGGCAAGCGCAGCAAGGTTTCGTGGACGCAGGTGGAAACCGGCAGCGCGGTGACGTGGAAATACCCATCGTGCGTGCTGAACGGCGAGGATTCGGTGGGCGAGTTCTACTCCGTCGCCGTCACCAACAATTACCAGCAGGCCGACACCGGCACCAAGATGATCCACAATGGCAAGAACAGCCGCTCAACCATCATCTCCAAAGGCATCAGCGCCG
>CAIXXP010000005.1 GCA_903923465.1 uncultured Sphingomonadales bacterium
GGTGCCGGCGTTGGCGATGACGCAATCGACCCGGCCGAAGCTGGCGACGGCCTCGGCGAAGCCGGCGACCACCTCGGCCTCGTTGGCGACATCCACCGCGCGGGTGCCGACGCGGTTGCCATGCTGGCGCAACTGGGCGGCGGCTTCCTCGTTGCGGTCCTCGCGGCGGCCCCAGACGATGACATCGGCGCCGGCGCGGGCGAGCCCTTCGGCCATGGCCAGGCCCAGGCCGGAGTTGGCGCCGGTGATCAGCGCCACCTTGCCGGTGAGATCGAACAGATTTTCAGCCATGACTGGCTCCTGATGGGGGTTACTGGACTTCGATGCGGACCTGCGGGAACCGCTCGTAGTAGAAGGCGAAGCGTTCGCGGATGGCGGCGGGTTCGATGCCGAAATCGCCGCGCAGGTCGTAGGCGAGCTGGCCGTGCTTGCCGCGCTGGTTCTCGGCGATGGCCTGGGCGAAGGCGGCGCGGGTGGCATCGCCCAGTGGCACGCCGGCCTTGGCGTAGATCGCCTCCATCTGGCCCATCGGGTCGGCCATCAGCTCGTGGAAATAGAGGTCGTAGACGCGGTTCGGATCGAGCTGATCGCGCTGTTCGACGCAGCGGCGCAGCAGGCGCTCGTAGCGGTCGATCCAGTATTCGGCGATCTGGTCGAGATCGACGCTGGTGCGGGTGAGGCGGGACGAATAGGCCGGGCCGGTGATCGCCGACTGGATGGAGGCCACCGGATCGCGGTGGTTGATGACGATGAAGGCGCCGGGCAGCGCGGCCTCGACGGCCTTGAGTTGCTCCATATGCTGCGGGCATTTGCCCACCCAGCGGTTCGGGCCCTGCTGCCACACCACAGCCTGAATCGCGCGGCGCAGATAGCGCAGCCAGGGCGTGGGGTCGTGCGAGAGCTGGTAGTCGCGCCATTCGGGCACATGGGCGAGCCATTCGATGTAATAGCCACCGAAATCCATGCCGGTGAGTTCGATGTCTTCGGTGATGTGCTCGGGGGCGAATTCGTGGATCAGCTTGGTCAGCGGCATCACCGCGTCGGTCTGCGCCCATTCGGCGGCGGCGAGGTCGAAGCGGGTGTCCTTGCCATCGACGATGAACGGCGCGGCCACCGGGCGCACACCCTCCCAATGCGGCAGCGCGCGCAGTTGCGGATCGGCGCCCATCAGCTGCAGCGTGTAGGTGGTGCCCGAGCGCGGCAGGCCGGCGATTACCAGCGGCGCTTCCAGCTCGATCTGCTCGATTTCCGGGTGGCGGCGGATCAGGTCTTCCAGTTGCAGCCGTGCGGAGGCATAGCGCAGGGCCAGCGCGAAAAGGCTGCCGCGCCCGACCGCAGACAGGCCGGTGTCGGCCTCGCAGGCCCGCATCCACTGTTCCAGCCGGGGCAGGAAATCCATCGCGCCCCAATCGCCGAGGCCGGTGGCGGCGCTGGCGGCGGCCATCACCGCCTCGGCCGTCAGCGTGACCGGGTGGGCGGCGGCATGGGCCAGCGCCTGTTGCTGAATTTCGCTGAGCACGGGATGCGCCAGGTCGGTGATCTTGATTTTTTCGGCGGCCATATCAGCCTTTCCCCCTCGTTTTGTATTCCGTCAGGCGATGGCGGTGCTGGTCAGGTGGCCAGAGCCGCGCGGGTGGCCATCATCCGGCCCTCCAGCCAGCCGAGCAGGTCGAAGATCTTGCCCTCGGTCTGATCGGCCAGGGCATCAAAGATGGCGAGTTCCGCCTCGCGGGCCTGCCGGTTGCCCGGCTCCGCGTAGACGGCCATTTCGATGAGGTGCAGCGCCTTTTCGGCCTCGCCGGCGGCAAGATGCGCCTGTGCGCGGGCGGCCACCGCCCCGGCGCCGCCCATGGCTTCCACCACCTCGCCCCACACGCTGCTGGCGGCGGAGGGGTAAAGTTCGCTGGTG
Source organism: uncultured Sphingomonadales bacterium (assembly GCA_903923465.1). GTDB lineage: Bacteria > Pseudomonadota > Alphaproteobacteria > Sphingomonadales > Sphingomonadaceae > Novosphingobium. Next base: position 1,910 of record CAIXXP010000005.1, read on the forward strand.
AGATCGTGATGGAACCAGCCGGCATATTCCTCGAACACGGCGCGGGCGATCCAGTGCGGCGGGCAGCGGCCGGGCTGGGGGGTGAGCGCCTCGGGCAGGCGCAGATCGGCCTGGATTTGCGCCACGGGGGTGCCCGCGACCATGCGCTTCACCGTCTCGTCGTGGATGAAGGCCACGGCATCGCGCACCTTGGTGAGGTATGCGTGAATCTGGGCCGCGCCTGTGACCGGGTATTCATGGCCGGTGATCAGCAGTTCGGGAGCCTCTGCCAGCAGCGCGTCGCAATGGCCAAGCCAGGCCGGGACCGAGCGCTGGCGATCGCCGCGCGGGGTGTAGAAATTGGGCAGCGCGCCGTGGATCGCCCCGGCCCAGTTGCCGGTGAACACGGTTTTTTCCGCAGGCAGCCACACCGCCAGCGCGTCCAGCGTCTCGCCCGAATGCATCGAGACGAGGCGGTAGTCACGGCCGGAGCAGGTGAACGCCATCTCGTCGCCGAAGGTGGTCATCGGCGTGGGATCCGGCGTGTCGAACCATTTGTGGTCGACGCCGGGCGGGATCAGCGCGGCCAGCACCCGGGCATTGCGGGGAGTGAAGAAGCCGCCGAGCATTTTGCGCTCGGCGCAGATCTGGCCGAACATGCGCTGGCCGAGGAGCTGCGTCTCCGGCCCGGCGAAGGCCTGCCAGCCGCCGATGTGGTCGGGGTGGCTCTGGGTGAAGACGAGATGGCGCACGTTCAGTGGTCGGCCGAGCAATTCCTCGAACTTCTCGCGGATGCGGGCGCCCTGCTGGCCGGTGCCGGTGTTGATGACGACATCGCCATCATCGCCCGCCACGACATAGGCGTTGGAGGTGGCGTGCACGATGGCGATGTGATCGTTGAGCCATTCGGCCGGGCGGGCCGGGTCCCAGGCGATCATGCCGATCATCGGGTGGTCGAGGGTGCGATATTGGGTCATGGCGGGGCCCCTTAGCGTGAGGAATAGGTGGGAATGGCGGCCTGCATCCGGGCGGCAACCTCGGGGCTGAACCAGACGTGTTCGACATACATGCCGATGGTGTCGCGCTCGTCGGTGTAGCAGAAGCGGGCGCCCTCGACGAAGCCGACGTAGGCCACCGGCCGCTCTGGCCCGAGTGCGGCGATATAGGCGTCCCAGTCGTCCAGCGTGCCCTCCACCTTCACGCAGATGTGGTGGAAGGCATTCACGTGGCGCCCGTCCCTGGGCAGCACGTCGCTGTAGATGCGCTCCAGCCCGTCGCCCATCGGCTGGATCAGTTCGAGCTGGATGGCATCGACATTGGCCAGCGCCAGCCGCAGCTTCATCTCGCCCTTTTCGCCGAAGACGATGGCCGGGAAGGTCTGGTCCATGATCAGGAATTCCGGCACGCGGTAGATCGCCTTGAACTGTTCAAGGCTGCGTTCGAGATCGCGCGTGACCCAGGCGATCTGCATGACATTGCCCAGGGCCGGGCCGGTAAGCGGCGGGATCATGGTTTCGTCCTCATGGCTTTATCCTCTGGGGGCCGGTGGCGCTTCTTCGGGCCGGTCGCGGCGACAGTTTAGGGGCGGGGCGGGGCGGGGCAAGGCGGGCGCGTGTCGCGGCTAGGCCATCGCTGTCGCCATCGCGCCATGCCGATGGGAGAAGGGGGGCTAATGCGCCCTGCCCAGCCGGCAGGCGCTGGGTTGCTGGCCGGTGGCGCGGCGGAAGGCGGCGGAGAAGGCCGCCGGCGTGGCGAAGCCGCAGGCCCAGGCGATCTGCTTGATCGGCAGGCGCCCCTCGGCCAGCAGGTGGGTGGCCCGCTCGATCCGCCGCGCGCCGGCGAATTCGGTGAGGGTGGTGCCGGTGGCGGCGCGGAACAGGCGGCAGAAGTGGCGCGGCGAGAGGCCGCACTGGCTGGCGATGGCGGCCAGCGTGGGGGCCGGGCCATCGCAATCGAGCATGGCCTCGACCCGGGCGAGATGGGTGGGCGAGAGGCGCCCGCGATCGGGCACGTCCGCCCCCGTCCCGGCCGAATCCAGCTCGCGGCGCAGGATGATCGAGACCTGGATGCACAGCGTCTCCACCATCAGCGCGGATTCGAAGCCGGGGTGCTCCAGCTCCTGCGCCAGCCGCCGCATCGCCGCGCGCAGGGCGCCGCCGCGCAGGTCCAGCGCCGCGTCCAGCTCGCTGGCGGTCCAGTCGCGCTCCAGCCGGTGGTTCCTCTCGAACAGCACGCAGACCGAGCGTTGCAGCCCGCCGGCCCAGCTGCTGTGCAGCCGGGTGTGGGCGGGCACGAAGATCAGGTCGCCCATGGCGCGGGTGTGGTGGCCGCGCACATCGGGAAACCGCGCGCGCGGCTGGCCGGCGCGGTGGTTCAGCGCGAAATCGAGGAAGCCGTGGCTGGGCTTGGTATCCACCTCGCGCGGCGAGACATAGTGGATGTCGTGCAGCTCCACACCGGCATAGGGCGTGCGCATCTGCGCGCGCACGTCAAACCGCAAATCCTCCCGCCATTCGCCCAGCAGCCAGGATGGGCGACGCCCGGCCGCGGGAGGGGGCAGGGCGCTGGGTGCGAGAGCTCTGTTCATTGGCTGCCTCTCCATGACGGTCTGCCATCGTGATGGTGCCGGCTGGCGGGCATAGTCCGGCCAGCCCGGGTGCTTGTCAATCTCTGCCGGAGGGGCGCCGCGCGGGTGGCGGCGGCAATAAAGCCCGGCGGGGGCGAAATAGTCTTTGCCATTGGCTGGCGAATCGCGTCACATCGCGGCAACGCAAGGTCCATCAGAACCCGGGAGAATACCATGTCCGAACTCAGCGCTCCGCCCGCGCCCGCGATCCCGCCACACGTGCCCGCCGAACTGGTGTGGAACCATGGCCTGCGCGACTTTGCCAGCCGCACGGACGATCCCTATCGCGCGCTCTCGCGGGAATTGCACTCCGGGCCGGATATCCGCTGGTCGCCGGTGATGATGAACGCCCGCCCGGGCTGGATTGTCACCCGCCACGCGCTGGTCGAGGAGATCTACAAGAACACCACCGATTTCTCCAATTCGGGCGCCAGCGACCTGAACGAACTGCTGGCGGCGAACTGGGTGATGACGCCGGTGGAGCTGGACCCGCCGTTGCACAAGACCTATCGCACGCTGTTGCAGCCCTGGTTCCAGCCCAGCGCCATCGCCCGGCTGGAGCAGCGCATGCGCGAAGGTGCCCGCGCCCTGATCGACCAGTTCGCCGACCGGGGCTCTTGCGAGTTCATCGGGGAATTCGCCCTCCAGTTCCCCTCGCAGGTGTTCCTCAACCTGATGGGGATGCCGCTGGAGATGCTCGACCAGTTCCTCGAATGGGAAGGCCTGCTGATGCGGGGCGAGAACAACGAGGTGCGGATGGGCGCGCTGATTGCCATCGTCAACTATCTGGAGCAGGCGATGCGCGAGAAGCGCGGCAAGCCGGCGCAGGACGATCTGGGCAGCTTCATCGCCAACTGCACCGTGGAGGGCCGGCCGGTAACCGACGACGAGGTGATGGGCATGGCGGTGCTGATGTATGTGGGCGGGCTGGATACGGTGGCCAGCAGCATGGGCTGGTATTTCCGCCATCTGGCCGGCGAGCCCGCGCTGCAGCAGCGGCTGCGCGAGGACCCGGCCTGCATTCCGGCGGCGGCGGAGGAGTTTCTGCGCGCCTATAGCCCCAACACCATCATGCGCACCGTGGCCCGCGACATCGATTTCCACGGCGTGCCGATGCGCGTTGGCGATTTCGTCGGGCTGGCCGGCTGGGCGGCGGGGCGCGACGACCGGGTCTATGCCGACCCGCACCGCATCGATTTCGACCGCGGCCAGCGCCATGTGACGCTGGGCACCGGGGTGCACAATTGCCTGGGCTCGCATCTGGCCCGCCGCGAGATCCGCATCCTGTTCGAGGAATGGTTCAGCCGGATCGGCACCTTCCGGCTGGCCCCGGGCGCGGAGTCGAGCTTTGACCCCGCCGCGGTGTGGGCGGTGACGAGCCTGCCGCTGGTGTGGGACGTCTGATCCACCGGATTTGCCACGATTGACGAGATTGCCAGGCTTCACGCACGGCCAAGCTTCTAGGATGACGCGCATGCACGAGCAGATAAACATCACCATGCCCGAGGGCGAATGCCCCGCGCATGTGTTCACGCCAGAGGGCAAGGGCGAGGGGCCATGGCCGGCGGTGATCTTCTATATGGACGGGCTGGCCATCCGCCAGACGCTGTTCGACATGGCGCAGCGCCTGGCCAATGGCGGCTATGTGGTGCTGCTGCCCGACATGTTCTGGCGGGCGGGCCCCTATGCGCCGCTGGACCCCAAGGTGGTGTTTGCCAGCGGCAATGTGCGCGGGGCCATCGCCCATCTGTTCGGCAGCACCAATAATGCGCTGGCGGCCCAGGATACCGGCGCGTTCCTCGCCTATCTGGACAGCCGGACGGATGTGGCGGGCAGCAAGGTGGGCGCCACCGGATATTGCATGGGGGCCGGCATGGTGCTCTATGCCGCAGGCACCTACCCCGAGCGGTTTGCCGCCGGCGCGGGCTTTCACGGCGGCAATCTGGCGACGGACGATCCGGCCAGCCCGCATCTGCTGGCGCCGAAAATCAAGGCGCGGATCTATGTGGGCGGGGCGGACAACGACGCGGGCTATCCGCCGGAAATGGCCGAGCGGCTGGACCGGGCGCTCACCGAGGCGGGGGTGGAGCACACTTGCGCGTTCTACCCCGGCGCGCTGCATGGCTGGACCATGGCCGATTTCCCGATTTACGACGAGCCGGCGGCCGAGCGGCACTGGCAGGTGCTGTTCGAGCTGTTTGGCGCCACGCTGCGGTGAGCGGGCCCGCCGGTTGAGGCCCAGAGGCGGGATGCCCAGACGCTATGAGGCCCTGAGGCAATGAGTCTGGCTTTCGCCATCCTGCTGGTGCTGGGCCTCATCGCGGCGCTGTTCGCGGTGGCGGCGGTGGTGGAGGGCGGCAAGCTGCGGCCGCTGCTGCGCCTGCGCCGCCCCGCCTATGTGCTGGGCCTCGGGGTCTATTGCAGCAGCTGGACCTTCTATGGCGCCGTCGGCAGCGCGGTGCGCGATGGCTGGGCCTATCTGCCGATCTATCTGGCGCCGATCCTGATGCTGCTGGCCGCGCCCCGCTTCCTTTCGCGGCTGGCGCATGCGGTGGCGCAGGAGCAGGCCTCGACCGTCTCGGATTTCATCGCCGCGCGCTTTGGCCATGATGTGGTGGTGGCGCGGCTGGTGACGGTGATCGCGCTGCTGGGCAGCGTGCCCTATATCGCGTTGCAGTTCCGCTCGATCGGCAGTGCGCTGTCCATCGCCTCTGGCCGGGCGGTGACCCTGCCGGCGATTGTGGCGACGGCGGTGCTGCTGGCGGCCTTTGCCATTCTGTTCGGCGCGCGGCGGTTTCAGCTGGCCGGGCGGGCCGAGGGGCTGGTCTATGCCATTGGCCTCGAATCGGTGATCAAGCTGGCGACGCTGGCGGTGGTGGCGGGGCTGGCGGTGGCGGTGCTGCTGGCGCTGCCGGCGCAGCGGCTGCACCACGGGGTGGTGGCGCTGGGCAGCGGCTTTTCCGCCCACCGCATGACGGCGGATTTCCCGGTGATCATGCTGATTTCGGCGCTGGCGATCATCGTGCTGCCGCGTCAGTTCTACATGGGGCTGGTGGAGGCGCAGAGCCCCGACGACCTGCCCCGCGCGCGGCTGGGGCTGGCGGCCTATATCGCGGCGATGGCGCTGCTGGTGCTGCCGATTGCGCTGGCCGGCACCATCGTGCTGGGCGGCGGCATCGCGGCGGACCGCTATGTGCTGGCGCTGCCGCTGGCCGGCGCGCACGGCTGGGTGCTGGGCGCGGCGCTGGCCGGCGGCATCAGCGCGGCCTCGTCCATGGCGATTGTCGATGCGACGGCGCTGGCGACGATGGTCTCCAACGACCTGATCTTCCCCACCATCATGGCCGGAATTGGGGAGCATGAGGCGGCGGGCACGCTGGGGCGGCGGATGCTGGCCACGCGGCGCTGGTCGATCATCGGCATCATGGCGCTGGCGCTGGTGTGGGCGCTGCTGATCCCGCAGTCGAACTCGCTGGCCTCGATCGGGCTGGTGGCCTTTGCCGCGATGGCCCAGTTCACCCCGCATCTGATTCTGGCGACCACGGGTGGCGGGCGCGACAATCTGGCGGCGCGGGCCAGCCTGAGCGTGGGGCTGGTGCTGTGGTTCTATACGCTGGCGCTGCCGCAGGTGTTGCCGCCCGGCTGGCTGGCGGCGCTGGGCCGGGGGCCGCTGGATCCGCTGCATCTGCTGGGGGTGAACCTCGGCTCGCCACTGGTGCATGGGGTGTGCTGGAGCCTGGGGGCCAATGTGCTGGTGCTGGGGCTGGTGATGGCGCGCAACGCCTCGCCGCCGCCGCTGCCGCGCATCATGCGGCTGCGCCAGCGGGTGAGCAATGTCGGCGATCTGGCGCAGCTGGTGGCCAGCTTCGTCGGCGAGGAGCGGGTGGCGCGCGAGTTCCCCCCCGAGGGCCGGCAGCGCGCCATCGGCCGCAATGCCGCCCACCGCGCGCAGGAGCTGATCTCCAGCGTGGTGGGCGCCTCGCCGGCGCGCGCGCTGGTGGCCTCGGCGCTGGCCGATGGGCAGATGAGCCTTGGCGAGGTGGCCCGGCTGCTGGACGAGGGCGGGCAGGCGCTGCGCTTCTCGCGCCAGTTGCTGGCGGCCACCTTCGACAATATCGATTCGGGCATCTGCGTGGTGGATGCCGAGCTGAATCTGGTGGCGTGGAACAGCCGCTATCTCGAGATTTTCGACTATCCGCCGGGCATGGTGCGGGTGGGGGCGCCGGTGGCCGAGCTGATCCGCCACAATGCCCGGCGCGGCGATTTCGGCCCGGATGCCACCCCGGATGAGATCGAGCACCATGTCGCCAAGCGGCTGGAGCATCTGCGGCGCGGGGCGGAGCACAGTTTCGAGCGCCATCGCCGCGACGGCCGGGTGATCAAGACCGTCGGCGGGCCGATGCCCAGAGGCAAGGGCGCTGGCGGCGGCACGGCCGGTGGCGGCTATGTCATGTCGTTCACCGACATCACCGGCGAGGCGGCCGCGCGCGAGGAACTGCGCCGCACGCTGGACGAGATGGAGAGCCGCGTCGCCACCCGCACCGCCGAGCTGTCGGATGCCAATGCCAAGCTGGCGGCGGCAACGCGTGACAAGACGCGCTTTCTGGCCGCCGCCAGCCACGATCTGCTGCAACCCCTGCATGCCGCGCGGCTGTTCACCGCCGCGCTGGAGCGGGGGATGGCCCGGGGCGACGGCTCTGCCACGCCCGAGATGGTGCGGCGGGTGGAGCGTTCCATCGTGGCGGCCGAGGGACTGTTGCGGGCGCTGCTCGACATCAGCAAGCTGGATGCCGGCGGGGTGCAGCCGGAGATCGAGGCCATCGACCTTGCCCCCTTCCTGCGCGACATTGCCGAGGGCATCCGGCCCATGGCGCAGGAGCGCAGCCTGACGCTGCGGCTCGGGCCCTGTGCGGGGGTGGTGGCCAGCGATCCGGCGCTGCTGCGTTCGATCCTGCAGAATTTCCTGACCAACGCCGTGCGCTATGCGCCCTCGGGCGGGGTGGTGCTGGGGGTGCGACGGCGCGGGGCGAGTTTGCGCATCGATGTGATCGACAGCGGCATCGGCATCGCGGCGGATCAGCACGAGGCGATTTTCGGCGAATTCACCCGCATCGGCGCGGTGGAGGAGGAGGGGCTGGGACTGGGGCTGGCGATTGCCCAGCGCGTCGCCCAACTGCTGGGCGGCACCATCGAGCTGGCCTCGCGGCCGGGGCGGGGCAGCCGTTTCAGCCTGCTGCTGCCCGCCCATGCCGGCGTGGCGGCGCAGGTGCCGCCGGCGCCGGCCTTGTCGGCGCGCCCGATGCGGGTGCTGGTGGTCGACAATGAGCCGGAGATCGTGGCGGCCAGTCTGGTGCTGCTGGGGGCGATGGGCCACGAGGCGCTGGGCGCGCATAATGGGCAGGAGGCGCTGGCGCTGGTGGAGGGTGTCGAGGCGGTGCTGGCCGATTTCCAGCTGGGGGACGGCGAGGACGGGTTGCGGCTGATCTCCGCATTGCGGCGGCGGCATCCGGGCCTGCCGGCGGCGCTGCTGACGGCGGAGCGCGATTCGCGGGTGGCGGCGCGGGCGCGGCGGATGAAGGTGCTGCTGCTGCCCAAGCCGGTGGCCGCCGAGGCGATCGAGGCCTTTCTGGCGGCCGCCGGGTCAGGCGCGGGCTGACGGAAATCAGTGCTTCAGGTCCAGCCCCAGCGAGCGGGCAACCAGGGCCGCCTGCGTGCGGTTGCGCACATCCAGCTTGCGCATGATCGCGGTCATATGCGCCTTTACCGTCGCTTCGCTCATCGTCAGATCATGGGCGATCTGCTTGTTGAGCTTGCCCTCCAGCACGGCCAGCAGCACCTTGAGCTGGGTGGCGGTGAGCTGGGCGACGGTATGGCGCACCTGCTCCTCCGGCGCCTCGGGCGTGGGGGGCGGGGCTGGCCGTTTGGCGGCGCTGCTCGCTGGTCCCGCGTTCAGAATGCGGGCCAGCGCCGCCTCTATCGCGCCAAGATCGCTGTCCTTGCGCAGGAAGCCGATGGCGCCAAAGGCCCGCGCTTCCTCGGCGGCATTGGCGCCATCGGCGCTGGAGATGACGAGGATCGGCACCCCCGGGCATTCGGCATGCAGCAGGGCGATGCCGGAATAGCCGACGGCGCCGGGCATCTTCAGGTCCAGCAGGATGAGGCGCAGCCCCGCGGCCCCGGCTGCGAGGCGGACGGCGGCGGCCAGCGTGCCGGCCTCCAGAACTGTCGCTTGCGGCGCCACCTCCGCCACCGCCAGACCCAGGGCCTGGCGGAACAGCGGGTGGTCGTCCGCGATGAGGATGGTGTCTATCGGGCCTCTTCCAATTGTGGTCTGTCGGCCACCAGACTATCGACAACGCCGGGATCGGCA
>CAIXXP010000006.1 GCA_903923465.1 uncultured Sphingomonadales bacterium
CATCAGCTGCCGGTGCCCGCCGCGCTGGCCAAGGCCGGCATGCATGTGCTCTGCGCGCAGAACCGCTATTACCGCAACGATACGGCGCTGATCTTCGAGAAGGTGCTGATCGATTACGGCGCCTTCGTCCGCCACGCCAGGGAAGTGCTCGGCTACGACAAGGTGGTGCTGGTCGGCTGGTCGGGCGGCGGCGCGCTCACCGCCTTCTATCAGGGCCAGGCGGAAAACCCGACCATCACCCACACCCCGGCGGGCGATGCGGTGGACATCGTCGGCGCCGGCCTCATCCCCGGCGATGCGGTGATCTATCAGGCCGCCAGCATCTCGCGCGCGCGCATTCTGGTCGACGCGATCGACCCCTCGGTGCTCGACGAACTGGACCCCGACAAGCGCGACCCCTATTTCGACATCTACGACCCGAAAAACCCCAACCAGCGCCCCTACACCGCAGCGTATCAGGCGGAATACCGCGCCGCGCAACATGCCCGCATGCGCCGCATCACCGCCCGGGTGAAAGACACGCTGGCCGACCTGAAATCACGCAACACCGGCGAGATGGAGCGCTGCTTCGTCACCCACCGCACCCTGGCCGACCTGCGCTTCATGGACCCCACGGTAGACCCCAACGACCGCAAGCCGCAGTGGTGCTATTCCGGCAACCCGGAAACGGTGAACAATGGCCCCGTCGGTCTCGGCCGCTTCTCGTCGCTGCGCTCGTGGCTGTCGCAATGGTCGATCGACGACAGCGTGGCCGACGCCGGCATGGCGGGCCCCTCCATCTCCGTGCCCTTCCTCGCCATCGAGAACACCGCCGACGATGGCGCCCCCGCCTGCCACATGCCCGAAACTTTCGCGCTGGTGGCCAGCAAGGACAAGACCTATTACCGCAGCCATGGCGCCAACCACTACTACGCCGGGCAGCCCGAACTGCTGCAACAGGTCGTCGATATGGAACTGGACTGGCTGCGCGAGCGCGACCTTATCGATTTCTGAGCTGAACACGCAATTTTGGGGTGTTTTTGTGCTGACGCGTTTGGAGTCAAGGTTTCGCAGGAGCGCGCTTAATATGCCGATTTGCCAATGCAAATCGGTCGGCCCCCTGCACCCCGGAACGTCTCCCGGCGGGAGGCTGTGCCAATGGCAGCGCCGAGCGCCACCTCACCGCGCCGCAGGCTTTACCGCCGCTGCGCGGCAAAGTGTCCCTTCGCGGGGACGCGCAACGCAATCAGTAATGGGGTTTGGGGCCTAAGGCCCCAAGTCTTTCCAAAGTCTCCTCGCTTCAAAAACCATTTAACACGCAATTGTAGGGGTTTAAAATGACCGAGCGTTTCACCGCCATGGTGCTGGACGAAAAAGACGGCAAGCCGGTCGCGGAATTCCGCGAGCTGGGCCTTGGCGACCTGCCCGATCTCGACGTGCTGGTGAAGGTCTCGGCCTCCACGGTGAACTACAAGGACGGGCTGGCGGTTGGCCTCAAGCAGAAGATCGCGCGCAAGCCCCCGCTGGTCGGCGGCATCGATCTGGCCGGCACCGTGGTGGAAGACCGCTCGGGCAAGTTCCAGCCAGGTGACCGCGTCCATGTCAACGGCTGGGGCATGTCGGAAACGCAGTGGGGCGGCTACACCCCCTATCAGCGGGTCAAGGCCGAGTGGATCACGCGCACGCCGGACGCCTTCACCGCGGCGGATGCCATGGCCATCGGCACCGCCGGCTACACCGCGGCGCTGTGCGTTGACGCGCTGGAGGATTGGGGCAGCATCCAGCCCGGCGTCGGCGAGGTGCTGGTCACCGGCGCTGCCGGCGGCGTCGGCTCCATCGCCATCGCCCTGCTGGCCAAGCGCGGCTACAACGTCACCGCCGCCACCGGCCGGCCGGAAACGCACGACTATCTGCGCGGCCTCGGCGCCAGCAACTTCATCGCCCGCGAGGAACTCGCCGCCCCCGGTGGCCCGCTCCGCAAGGAGCGTTTCAGCGGCGTGGTTGATGCCGTGGGCGACACCACCCTCGTCTCGGCCCTCGCGCAGGCCACCTATGGCAGCGCGGTTGCCGCCTGCGGTCTGGCCGGCGGGGCGATGATGCCCGGCGCTTCGGTGATGCCGCATATCCTGCGCGGCGTCGCCCTGCTCGGCATCGATTCGGTCATGGCCCCCTCGGCGAAGCGCGACCGCGCCTGGGCCCGCCTCGCCCGCGATCTCGACACCGCCACCCTCGCCAGCATGACCGCCCACGCCCCGATGTCCGACCTGCCCCGCCTCGCGGCGGAAATCCTGGCCGGCCAGATCCGCGGCCGCGTCGTCATCGACATCGCCTGAAGCATCGCGCAAAACGGGGGGAATCGGTGCATAAACCGATGCGCCCCACCAAAATGCGGCAGCGCCGGGCCTGATTCGTTCAGGCCCCGGCGCTCTGAAAACGGGAAGAGAGACATGAGCGATCAGGAACTGCTGGTAAGCCAGACGGAGGGGGTGCTCTCCATCACCCTCAACCGCCCGGGCGCCGCCAACGCCATCACCGCCGACATGCGCGAGGGCGTAATCGCCGCACTGGGCGAGGCCGCTGCCGATCATTCGGTGCGCGCCGTGCTGCTGGGCGCCAATGGCCGCCACTTCTGCTCCGGCGCCGATGTCGCGGCGCTGGGCGGGGCCATGCATGTCGGTGATGGCATGCGCCGCATCCAGAACGGCGCCCAGCGCCTGATCTCCGCCGTGTTCGATTGCCCCAAGCCGGTGGTCGCCCGCGTGCAGGGCGCGGCCGCCGGCATGGGCGCGCATATCGCCTTTGCCTGCGACATGGTCGTCGCCGCGCCAGAGGCCGCCTTCATCGAGGTCTTCGTCAAGCGCGGCCTCACCGTGGACGCCGGCGGCGCCTGGCTGCTGCCACGCCTCGTCGGCCTGCAAAAGGCCAAGGAGCTGATCTACCTCGGCGACAAGGTCTCCGCCGCAGAGGCGAAAGACCTCGGCCTGATCAACCGCGTCGTCCCCGCCGAGGAGCTGGACGCCGCCGCCCTGGCGCTGGCCACCCGCCTTGCCAGTGGCCCCACCACCGCCATCGCCTTCGCCAAGCGCCAGCTCAACCGCGCGTTTGAATCCGACCGCGCCAGCGCCCTGCTGATTGAGGCCATGGCGCAGGAAATGAACGGCGGCGCCAGCGATTCCACCGAGGGCGTGAAGGCCTTCATCGAACGCCGCGAACCGGCCTTCAAGGGGTATTGACCATGACCGCACCCACACCAGCACCGGCCGCAACCCCGGCCCCCGCCCCGGCCGCCGCCCGTTTCGACCTGCCCACCATCGAGGGCGAAAGCCGCCCGTTCTGGGATGGGCTGAAGGCCGGCGTGCTGAACATCGGCCACTGCAACGCCTGCGGCAAGGCGCATTACTACCCCCGCCCGTTCTGCCCCCATTGCTGGAGCGAGGACGTGACGCTGAAGCCCGCCAGCGGCAAGGGCGTGCTCTACACCTGGTCGGTCATCCACATGAACGATCAGGCCCCGTTCAAGGATTGGCTGCCCTATGTCGCGGCCATGGTCGATCTGGAGGAGGGCGTGCGCGTCTCCACCAACATTGTCGGCTGCGATCTCGCCGCGCTTGCCGTCGGCATGCCGGTCAGCGCCGAATTCACCGAAGTAACCCCGGAAATCAGCAAGGCGGTCTTCCGCCCCGCGTAACCGCACTAAAACAAGGAATTGAACATGGCAGGAATGCTGGATGGTAAGGTCGCGCTGGTCACTGGCGCCGGGCATGGTATCGGGCGCAGCCACGCGCTGGAGCTGGCGAAGCATGGCGCGAAAGTGGTCGTCAACGATCTGGGCGGCAGCCACACCGGCGAAGGCACCGGTCGCGTCGCCGATGAGGTCGTCGCCATCATCAAGGCCCGCGGCGGCGAGGCCGTGGCCGATTTCGGCGACGTCTCCAACGAGGCGCAGGCCGACGCCATGGTCCGCCGCGGCGTTGAGGAATGGGGCCGCTTCGACATTCTGGTGAACAACGCCGGCATCGTGCGCGACAAGACCATCTGGAACATGACCGTCGAGGACTTCGACATGGTCATCGCCGTGCACCTCAAGGGCAGCTGGCTCACCTGCCGCTCCGCCGCCCGCCACTGGCGCGAGGAGGCCAAGGCCAACGGCACCGGCAAGGTCTATGGCCGCATCATCAACACCACCTCGGGCGCCGGCCTCACCGGCAATTTCGGCCAGAGCAACTATGCCCCCGCCAAGGCCGCCCTCGCCTCGCTGTCGCAAACGCTCAGCCTGGAGCTGGCCAGCATCGGCGTCACGGTGAACACCATCAGCCCCGGCGCCATCACCCGCCTGTCCGCTGCCTTCTCGAAGGCCGACAGCGTGCGCGAGGCCGATGACTATGCCGATGACGAGTGGGACCCCACCGGCCCCCGCGTCAGCTCGCCAGTGGTCGCCTGGCTGGCCAGCGACGAGTCCGCGCATGTCTCCGGCATGTGCCTGCGCCCGCTCGGCGAAAAGCTGCACCTGATGAAGGGCTGGAGCGAGGAACGCACCATCACCACCAAGAAGGGCTGGGACGCCACCACCCTGGGCCGCGTGCTGGGCACAGACATCTTCTGCACCCGCACCCCCGGCATGCGATAGGAGGCCCGCGCAGATGACTGTCATCTTCAATGGCCTCGAAGGCATCCGCGCCCAACTGGGCAAACCCATCGGCCCCGGCGAATGGGTCGAGGTCGATCAGGCGCGCATCAACGAATTCGCCTCCTGCTCGGGCGACCACCAGTGGATCCATGTCGATGTCGAAAAGGCCAAGACCGGCCCCTACGGCACCACCATCGCCCACGGCCTCCTCACGCTCTCGATGATCGGCGCGCTCAACGCGGGCCTGTTCAAATTCGAGGGCTTCAAAATGGGCGTGAACTACGGCTATTCGAAGATCCGCTTCCCCACCCCCGTCCCCGTCGGCTCGGCGCTACGCGTGGTCGCCAAAGTCCTCTCCTGCGAGGCGATCAACGGCGGCGTGGTGGAAACCGTGATCGAATTCAACGTGGAACGCGAAGGCAGCGACAAACCAGCCTGCGTGGCGGAAATGATCTTCCGGCATTATCCGCTGTAAGGCGGCCGGAAGGGTAAGAGGGAAGGGTAAAGGGGAAGACTTGGGGCCTAGGCCCCAAACCCCATTACTGTCGGCCCAGCGCCCCACCTCACCGTAGCGCCCCGCCGCGCAGCGGCCATAATGTTGGTCGCATCGCTGATGCAAAAAACCGGCTCTCCCATTTTTGCGCGATGCAGATTCCTCGTCGGTCGCATCGCTTCAGGCAAAAAACCGGTACCCACTTTTTTGCGCGATGCAGATTCCTCGTTGGTCGCATCGCTTCAGGCAAAAAACCGGTACCCACTTTTTTGCGCGATGCTCCGGAAACCTGCGGCGCGGTAAGGTTGCCCGCAACGGCGAGGTAGCCACAACCTCTCGCCGGAAGACGTTATGAGGTGCAGGGGGGTAACCCCCTGCGTCTACCCTGCTAACTCCCCCTTAACCCCGCACTAACCCCACCCTATTCCCCCTTGCGCAACCACGAGGCGGTATACTGCCCCTCGCGCGCCTTCTTCAGCCCTTCCATGCCCTCGTCGCGCAGGATCTGCTCGAACAGCCGGCCATCGGGCGCGCGGGCCTCGGCGGCCATGGTCTTGGTGATGGCATCCTGCGCCCGGCCGGCGATGCGCCCCGCCGCCCGACCGGATGCCTCCAGCACCGCCTCTATCGCCGCCTTGTTGAGGTGCAGCGCCTCGCGCGGCATGCGGGCGAGGCGTTCGGCGAGTTCGGTGGCCCGCGCCTGCAATTCGTCGGCGGGCTCCACGCTCAGCACCAGCCCGATGTCGCGTGCCCGCGCGGCATCGATCATCTCGCCGGTATAGATCAGGAACTTGGTCCAGGCCGCGCCGATCACCGGCACGAGATCGGAGGCGCCGGGGTGGCCGATCCGCCCCTCCAGCAGGCCAAAGCGGGCATTGTCGGCGGCGATGACGAAATCGCACTGCGCGACAAAGCCCATCGCCGTGCCGATGCACAGCCCATGCACCGCCGCGATCACCGGCTTGCGTGCGCCGCGCAGCACGGCGTTGAAGGCGAGGATCTTCTCGTTGAAGATCTGGTTGTCGCGGGCGGTATCGGGCGCCTTGGCCGCCGCCACCGATCCCAGATCGCCCCCGCCGCAAAAGGCCCTGCCGTTGGCGCGGATCAGGATGGCGCCGATGTCGTCGTCCTCGCTGGCCGCCGTCACCGCGCGGGCGATCTCGTCCCGGCTCGATCCCGGGCCGATACCCATGGCGTTCATCTTCTCGGGCCGGTTGAGGATGATATGCGTCACCCCGTGGCGCACCTCCACCAGAATGTGATCAAAGCTTTCCGTCATCTTCAGGCCCTCGTGCGCGGCAGGCCCAGGCCCGCTTCGGCGATAATGCTGCGTTGTACCTCGCTGGTGCCGGCATAGACAGTGCTGGGCACCGCCCGGCGCAGGTGGCGTTCGATGCGCCCCAGCGGGGTGAACGCCTGAAACACGGACTCGGGCGCGGCCAGCGCCACCAGATCGGCGCTGCACGACAGCCAGGCCTCGCTGGCGAACAGCTTGGTGCTCGGGCCGAAATGCTTGGCCGGGCGGCCATGGCCAAAGGCTTCGGAGGCGCGGCGGTTCAGCACATCGGCCACCTCCAGCCGGGCCGCCACCGTGGCCAGCGTCAGCTGCGCCGCCAGCGTATCCAGCGGCACCACGCCGACGAGATCGGGCTGTGCCGCCCATTCCAGCGCCGCCTCCAGCATCGCGCGCAACGGCCCGACGAAATGGTCCCCCGCGCCCTGCTCCAGCGCCAGCAGCGTCGCCAGCACCTTGGCCCCGCCATTCACCTCGCCCAGGCGATAGTCGTCGTGCAGCCGCACCCCGTCATAGAACGTGGTGTTGGTCCGCTCGCCGCCCACGGTCTTTATCTCGTGGCAGCGATAGCCGGGCAGGCTGGTCGGCATGGCGAACAGGGTGATGCCGCCATGCTTGCTCTCGCCGGTGCGGGTCAGCAGGATTACGTAATCGGCCATGTGCCCATGCGAGGTGAACATCTTCTGCCCGTCGATCACCCACTCGTCGCCCTCGTCCCCTTTGGCTCGCACCGCCCGCGTCCTGGCGCCAAAGATGTCCGATCCGCAAGACGGCTCCGAATAGCCGAGCGTGGCAAAGGTCTCGCCCGCCGCCAGCTTCGGCAAAATCTCCGCCTTTGCCCGCTCCGAGCCAAACCGCATCAGCATTTTGCCCAGCATGTCGGCGATATTCACGATCACCCCATCCCAGTCATAATCAGCAAACACATCGCGGATCGCGGCGCAGGAGAAGGCATCATAGCCGCCCCCGCCCAGCGCCACCGGCCAGTCGGGAAACAGCAGATTGCGCTCCGCCAGCTTCTTGAACAGCACCTTGTCGAAGAAGTCGTTCGACTCATACTGCCACCGCGCGCGCTCGGGCGTCACATGCTCAGCCATCACCGCGCGGATCTTGGCCGCCGCCTCTTGCGATGAGGCCGGGAACTCGAAGGTGATCGACAGCTCGCCCGCATCGGGCAGATCGGCCGCCGCGCCCTGCCACAGGCGCTGGGCGGCGCGGGCCAGCTCGGCATCGGGGTTGCCGGCGGCCAGCGCCCAGCCATTCACCCGGCGAAAATAGAGCTGCGCATCATATTCCAGCGTCATGCCATAGCCGCCAAACACCCGCATCGCCCGCACCGTGGCGCCGCGCGCGGCCTTTGCCGCCCACCAGAAGGCCATGGAAACCATCGCCCCGGCGGCGGCATGCCCCTGCGCGATCCGCTCCACCGTGCGCCACACCAGCAGCGCCGCGCCATCGACATCCACGCTCGCCTCGGCCAGCGGATGGGCCAGGCCCTGATAGCTGCCGATCGGCTGGCCAAAGGCCTCGCGCTCCTTGGCATAATCCGCCGCCAGACCCACGCTCCTGCGCGCGGCGGCGGCCATGGCGGCGGCGGTCAGCAGCTTCCATTCCTCCAGCGCGGCGTTGAAGGCCGCCAGCGCCTGCGGCCCGCTTGCCACCACCGCGCCCACATCCGGCCCCAGCGGCACATGGGCGGTGGCAAGGCTGCCGGTATTCGCCTCATTGGCGCCAAATGGCCCGTGCACCACCCGCACCGCATCGCCGCAGCGGAACAGGATCCGCCCCGCCACTGGCGCGCCGACCACCGGCCTCGCGCCCGCCCGCGTCGCATCGGCCAGCGCCAGGGTGACGATCTCGCCCTCTGCCACCCCATCCGCCCCGCCGGTCAGCGCCCCCAGCAGCCTTGCGGCGACAACCACCTCCACCGCCGGGATCAGCGGCAGGAAGGCGCCGATGGTCTCGGCTATCACCACCGCGTCCATCAGGCTGGCCCCCGCGCCGCCATGCGCCTCGGCCACGCGCAGCAGCGGCAGGCCCATCTCGACAAAGGCCTGCCAGCACTCGGCATCATGCCCCGCGTCCTCCAGCAGGCGGATGCGCGCGGGCGGAGACGACCGCTCCAGCGCGCGCGACAGCATCTCGCGCAGCATGCGCTGGTCGTCGCTGGGTTCGAGATTCATCGGGCTGGTCCTTTTGCTGGGTCAGGGGCGCGGATCGGGTCGCGCAATCGGGTTAAAAATCGTGCCGGTGCGCAAGCGGGCAAGGCGCGCGCCGGAGAAAGGGGGCACCAATCCCGGCACCATCACCTGCCTCAACCTGCGGCCAATGCCGCGCCGCGTCGGTCCGGGCGACAGTGTCCTGCAAATCCACCGGCATTTCCCCCAATTCCGCCGCCCCCCGCACAGGCTCGTGCCCGCCCGGGCCCCGGTGCAACCCGCTATTCCAGATGGCCCAACTCGCCCGACAAGGTGGCCGCCTGCGCCAGCAGCTCACCGACAATCGGGCTGCCCGGCGAAACGTCGAACCCATCCGCCGAACCCAGCGCCGCCAGCACCCCGGCCAGTTCACCGCCAAATTTGAACACCGGCGCCGCCACCGCATTCACCGTGGGGTTCATGCCCCCCTGCGTCGCGCCATAGCCGGCCCGCCGCGTCGCCTCCACCAGCGGGCTCAGCTGCGCCATGCTGGCCGGGCTGATCTTTTCGCCCGCGTTTTTCGCCAGCTCCCGGCCCAGCAGCGCCGCCACCCGCATCTCCGCCCAGCTGCAAAACACCAGCCCGGTGGCAGAGCGCGTCAGCGGCATGAATTCCCCCACCCGCGTGCTCACGGTTATCGCCGCGCGGTGGTCGTGCAGGGCCACGATCACCGGCCCCCGGTTGGTCCAGATGGCCAGCCCCACCGATTGGCCGATGGTTTCCGCAATGGTCTCCAGCCGCGGCCCGGCCAGACGCACCAGATCCACCCCCTGCAGCGCCCTTATGCCCATCGCCCGCGCCACGCCGCCCAGCCGATAGCGGTCGGTCGTGGGGTCACGCTCGGCCAGCCCCGCGCGCACCAGGCTCACCATATAGCGGTGCGCCTTGGCCGGTGGCATGTTGGCATAGGCGGCCAGCGTCTTCAGCATCGGCGGCGGCGTGTCCATCGCATGGTGGACAAGCGCGCTCAGCAGGCGCATGCCGATCTCGACCGACTGGATGCCGATCTTCTCGTTCTGCGCCTCGCTATCCGTCATTCAGGCATCTCCTGTTGCGCGTCTGGTCTGCCGCGCATCCGGCAGGCTATGCCGCTCCCCACCGGCAAACTCAATCCCCCTATGCATAATCCGCTTGCATAATAAGGGCGCGCGCCGATAGATTCGCCGCACTGGTTGAAGGGATTTACCAATGGCTGAGCCGCAGTTTTACCGCAAAGAAGCAGACGGCGTTCTGGAGTTCGTCATCAACCGCCCGGAAAAATACAACGCCTGCTCGTGGGAAATCCTCAACGGCTGGGCCCAGGCGGTGGAAGACCTGCGCGATCGCGACGACCTGCGCGTGCTGCTCATCCGCTCCAACGGCAAGTTCTTCAGCTCCGGCTACGATCTCGCCGTGGTCACCACGCCAGACCTGAAGGGCTCGCACAGCGCCTTCCGCCGCGTCTATCGCAAGAACGGCCAGCACGACACGCTGGACGCCTTCGAGGCGGTGGAAAAGCCGATCATCGTCGCGCATCAGGGCCCGTGCCTCGGCGGTTCGCTGGAGATGTCGCTCTCCTGCGATTTCCGCATCGCCGGCCGCGCCGCGCGCTATGGCATGCCGGAAATCGACATGGGCTTCATCCCCGGCTCGGGCGGCACCAGCCGTCTCGTGCGCCAGATCGGCCCGCACTGGGCGCGCTGGATGATCATGTCGGGCGAGCAGGTGGATGCCGACTGGGCGCTGAACGCCGGCCTCGTGCATCAGGTGGTGGATGACGAGGCGCTGGAAGAAACCGCCTGGCGCATCGCCCGCCGCCTGGCCAAGCGCCCGCCCGAGGCCATGGCCGCCGCCAAGCTCGCCATCGAACTCGCGCAGGATCTCGACCGCGGCCAGGCCCGCAACATCGAGCGCATCCTCAACGCCCAGCTCAATTTCGGCGAGGAACACAAGGGGCTGATGGCCGCCCTGCGCGCCAAGCACGGCCTCAGCTGACCCCACCCATCGGGAGAACGCCCCAAAGGAGACCCGCCATGCCCGCCTATCTCGTCGGCGCGATCGAAATCGAGGACACCGAGGTCTATGCCGAATATGTCCGCCAGGCCCTGAAAACCGTGGCCGACGCCGGCGGCCGCGGCCTGGCCATCGACGACG
This sequence comes from uncultured Sphingomonadales bacterium, assembly GCA_903923465.1. GTDB lineage: Bacteria > Pseudomonadota > Alphaproteobacteria > Sphingomonadales > Sphingomonadaceae > Novosphingobium. The sequence continues at coordinate 10,725 of CAIXXP010000006.1, forward strand.
AGGCCATCACCCTGGAAGGCACCCGCCCCGCCAGCCGCATGGTGATCTTCGAATTCCCCAGCAGCGAGGCCCTGCAACGCTGGTACGACTCACCAGACTACGAACAGGTGCGGCAACTGCGCTGGAGCAGCTCCTCCACCCACTTCCTGCTGAACATGGCCGGGCGTGAGGGGTAGGCGCTGGGGCGAGCTCAAGGATTAGGCTGAGGAAAGTTTCGCAGGGGGGTTACCCCCATACCGTCTCCCGGCGAGAGGCTGCGCACGGCCTGGCCCAAAGCGCCCAAACCCACCGCGCCGCAGGCTTATAGCCACTGCGCGGCAGGCATCCCGCCGCAGACTATGCGCCAACGCCGACAGTAATGGGGGTTTGGGGGTGTAACACCCCCAAGTCTACCCTTTACCCTCTACCTACCCTCTACCCCTTACCCCTCCACCTCGCGATGCTGCCGGCGCCGGCTGCGGATCCATTCCACCAGTTCCTCGGTGCGGTGGCCGTCGGCGCCCTTGAACGACAGCCAGGCGTCCATGTCGGATGCCGCCTTGGCGTGGTGCTCGCGCCAGGTGGGCACCACGTCGGTGGTCAGTTCCAGCCGGATGCCGTTGGGGTCGTAGAAATAGATGCTGTAGATGATGCCGTGCTCGGTCGGGCCGGTCACGTCCACGCCGAAGTCGCGCAGGCGCTTGGCCCATTTGTCCACCTCTTCCACCGAACTCAGCTTCAGCGCCAGATGGTTGAACACATCATAGGCCGGGTGCGAGGGCGGCGGGGCCGGCGGCAGGTTCACGGATTCGAAAAAGGCGACGGTCGACTGGTCCGCCAGTTCGAAGAACAGATGCACATAGGGGTAGGGCTCGCCGGTGGAGGGCACGGTGTCGTCCAGCACCACGCTCACCAGCTTCAGCCCCATGATGCGGGTGTAGAAATCCACCGTCGCGGCGCAATCATGGGTGACATAGGCGACATGGTGCAGCCCGCCCGGCTGCTCGGTCGCAACCAGGCCCTCGGGAGTTTGGGCCCCCGAATTAGCGGCGGAAAGAGTGTTCGTCATAAGATCTCCCGATCAAGGCTGCTGGGTCACATATTTATGAATTAGACATTCCCACCTCTCTATTGATAATTTCATGGCGCCCCGAGTCAACCGTGCATGTGGCCTCCCGGCGTTTTCACGCGGCTTCCCCCCCGGCGTTTTCACCAAGGGCACCCCTCACCGCCGCGGCAGCGGCTCCGGGTCGCGGTCGGGGATGGGCAGCGCATTGGTCAGCTTCACGCAGCCCAGCGCAAAGCGCGAATTCACCGCCGCCACCCCGGGCAGATGCAGCAGCACGCGCTTGAGGAAGCTCTCATAGGCATCGATGCTGCCCACCAGAATCCGCATCAGATAATCGGCATCCCCGCTCACCGAGAAGCATTCGACGATCTGCGGCAGGCCCCGCACCGCCTCCTCCAGCGCCACCAGCGTTTCCTCGTCCTGCTGCTTCAGGCGGATTTCGGCAAAGACATTGACCGTCAGCCCCAGCGCCTTGGCATCCAGCAGCACCACCTTGCCCAGAATCACCCCGTCGCGCTCCAGCCGCTTCAGCCGGCGCCAGCACGGCGTGGCCGAAAGGCCGACGATCTCGGCGATGTCGGTTATCGCCAGATCGGGGTTGGCCTGCAGCGTGGCGAGAATTCGACGGTCCAGCGCGTCCATGGATGAATTTTTCCGTTAATTGCCAAAATGGAGAATATTTTTCCGCCTATGCCCGAAAATCCCGCAAATTGGAACATGGATCATCCCCGCGCTTTGGTAGACAGTGCCTCATCACAATCGACGGACATTCGCCATGGCAGAGCCGCAGACATCCTCGCACAGACTGGAGCTGCATATCCCCGAACCGGCGGCGCGCCCCGGCGGCACCGCCAGCTTCGACCACATCAGCTTCGCCATTGGCGCCGCCGCGCGCAAGCCCGCCCCCCTCGCCCCGGAAGCCGAGCTGCGCGAACTGCCCTTCGGCCTCATCCGGGTGATGGGCACCGAAAACAGCGCATGGGACCCGCAACTGCCCCCCGAGACCATGCGCCAGGCCCTGCGCATCATGCTGCAAACCCGCCTGTTCGAGGACCGCATGTTCCGCGCCCACCGTCAGGGCAAGACCAGCTTCTTCATGAAATCCACTGGCGAGGAGGCCATTGGCATCGCCCCGGCCATGCTGCTCGGCGCCGGCGACATGTGCTTTCCCACCTATCGCATGCAGGGCTGGCTCATCGCGCGCGGCTATCCGCTGGAGATGATGATCAACCAGATCTACTCCAACGCCAAAGACCCGCTGGCCGGCCGCCAGTTGCCGATCCTCTATTCCGCGCGCGACTATGGCTTCTATTCGCTCTCCGGCAACGTCGGCAGCCGCTTCGGCCATGCGGTCGGCTGGGCCATGGCCTCGGCCTACAAGGGCGACGACAAGATCGCGCTGGGCTTCATCGGCGAGGGCAGCACCGCCGAGGGCGATTTCCACGAGGCGCTGACCTTCGCCGGCGTCTATCGCGCGCCGGCCATCCTCGCCATCAACAACAACCAGTGGGCGATCTCCACCTTCGCCGGCATCGCCACGGCCGACGGCACCACCTTCGCCAGCAAGGCCATCGCCTATGGCATCCCGGGCCTCAGGGTGGACGGCAACGACTTCCTCGCCGTATGGGCGGCCACGCAATGGGCGGCAGAGCGGGCACGCGCCAACCTGGGCGCCACCCTGATCGAGTTCCTCACCTATCGCGCCTCTGGTCACTCCACCAGCGACGACCCGACCAAATACCGCCCCGCCGACGAGGCCGCGCACTGGCCGCTGGGCGATCCGATCGAGCGGCTGAAGGCCCATCTCATCCAGCTTGGCGAATGGTCGGAGGAGCGCCACGCCCAGGCCGGGGCCGAACTCACCGAACAGCTGCGCAGCGCCCAGCGCGCCGCCGAGGAAGTGGGCACGCTGGGCCAGTCCAAACCCTCGGTGGCCGAAATGTTCAACTGCGTGTTCAAGGAACCCGACTGGCGCGTGATCGAGCAGCGCCGCGAGCTGGGAGTCTGACGCCATGGCGACAATGAACATGATCCAGGCGATCAACTCCGCCCTCGACGTGAAGCTGACCGACGACCCCGACACGCTGATCTTCGGCGAGGATGTCGGCTATTTCGGCGGCGTCTTCCGCGTCACCGATGGCCTGGCCAAAAAGCACGGGCTGAAACGCTGCTTCGACACGCCGATCAGCGAGGGCGGCATCATCGCCACCGCCATCGGCATGGGCGCCTATGGCCTGCGCCCGATCCCGGAAATCCAGTTCGCCGACTACATCCTGCCCGCCTTCGATCAGCTGGTCAGCGAGGCGGCGCGGCTGCGCTATCGCTCCGGCGGCGATTTCTGGGCGCCGATCACCGTGCGCTCGCCCTATGGCGGCGGCATCTTCGGCGGCCAGACCCACAGCCAGAGCCCGGAGGCGATCTTCGCCCACATCACCGGCCTCAAGACGGTCATCCCCTCCACCCCCTACGACGCCAAGGGCCTGCTCATCGCCGCCATAGAGGACGACGACCCCGTCATCTTCCTCGAACCCAAGCGCCTCTACAATGGCCCCTTCGATGGCCGCCCGGGGCAGGCGCTGAAGACCTGGGAAGGCCACCCCGCCGCCGATGTGCCCGAGGGTCACTATACCGTGCCGCTGGGCAAGGCCGCCGTGGTGCGCGATGGGCAAGAGGCGACGGTGCTCGCCTATGGCACCATGGTCCATGTCGCGCTGGCGGGCATAGCGGAGAGCGGCGTCGATGCCGAGCTGATCGACCTGCGCTCCATCGTCCCGCTCGATATCGAGACGATCACCGCCTCGGTCGCCAAAACCGGCCGCTGCGTCATCCTGCACGAGGCCTCGCGCTTCGGCGGTTTCGGCGGCGAGTTGGCGGCGCTGTTGCAGGAACGCTGCTTCTGGGCGCTGAAAAGCCCCATCGAGCGCGTCGCCGGCTGGGACACGCCCTATCCCCACGCCTTCGAGTGGGACTATTTCCCCGGCCCCGGCCGCCTCGCCAAGGCGCTGGCCCGTGTGATGGAAAACGCGTGATGGAGAACATCTGATGGGCCGCTACATCTTCCGCCTGCCCGACATCGGCGAGGGCGTTGCCGAGGCCGAAATCGTCGCCTGGCACGTCGCCCCCGGCCAGACCATCGCCGAGGACCAGTCGCTGGTCGACGTGATGACCGACAAGGCAACGGTGGACATGACCTCGCCGGTAGATGGCAAGGTCATCGCCATCCACGGCGCGATTGGCGAGATGCTGGCCGTCGGCTCGCCGCTGGTGGAGCTGGAGGTCGCGGGCGACGGCAACGTCGGCCCCGGTGTCGGCCCCGGTGTCGGCCCAGATTCTGCCACTCCCGCAACGCCCCCGGCAGCGGCCCCCGCACCGGTCGCCGCCCCCGCCCCCGCCCCGG
>CAIXXP010000007.1 GCA_903923465.1 uncultured Sphingomonadales bacterium
CCTGATGCAGACCCTTGCCCCTGGCGTCGCCCGCCACAGCATCGATACCGGCCATGTTCCCCAGGTGGCGCGCCCCGCCGAGCTCGCCGCGCTGCTTGATGCGATTCTAAACTGAAGCGCGGATAGAGAGATAAGGAAGAGGTCTTCTTTTTTGAAAAAAAGAAGCAAAAAACTTTTGATTGTTTGGGTACGGGTTGGTGGCGCGGGCGTGGGGTCGCGGCGCCGACGGGTGGGGCCGTCAGTCGTTTTTTAGGATGATGGGGTCGGCGCGTTAGCGTCGGAGCGGGTCAGGTGGCGTTGGGGGGATTTTCGGCGCGATCACGTTGATTTTTGGCGCTATCGCTTGGGCGATCTGGGCGCGCAGGTCGACGATGTTCGGGTGGATGGCCGGGAAGGCGCGCGCGGTGAGGTCGGGGCGGGGCGCGGCTGGCGGGGGTTTGGCCAGGACGGGCGCGGCCAGGACGGGCGCGGCCAGGACGGGCGCGGGCTGGTGGTGTTTGGCCGGGATGGGTTTGGCCGGGGTTGGGCGCGCGGGGCGCTGGTCCGTCGGGAGGCGGCGGCGCGGGAGGCTGCCGGGTTCCCAGACGAGGTCGAGGCTGCGGCAGATGCCGTGGATGGCCTCGGCGATGGGGATGTTGGGGAAGGATTCGTCACGCTCGGCGCGTTCTGGGCGCTCGGCGCGCTCGACGGATTCCGGGCGTTCGCGGCGTTCGGGGCTGTCGTTGGGGTTGGCGTCGTCGCGGTCGGGGGTGGTCTGGGCTTTGGCCTCGCGCGGGCGGGGCGCTGTGGTTTGGGCGGTTTTGGGGTCGTTCAGGGCGGCGATGAGGCGGATGGTGTGGCGGGCGCAGCGGGCGAGGCGGTCGAAGGCCAAAGCGCGGGTGACGGCGGGGGTTTGGGTGTCGGCGGCGAGTTCGCGGGCGAGCGCCATGCCCAGGGCGAGGAGTTCGTTGAGGGCCGCGCGCAGATGGGCCGTGTCCTCCGCCGGGGCGGGGGGTGGCGTGGGCGCGGCGGTGGTGGGCGGCGGTGCCATGAACGTATGTAGAACATATGTTAGGCCTAGCGTCAAGCTTTTTGTTAGGATGGGTGTCGATTTTGTGTGGACGGGGTCGGCGGTGGGGGGATTGCTTCGCGGGGCCGGTCGCTATTTTGGTGCAGTCCGCATCGTTGATGGGGACCACGGAATTTTTTAATAATCAAAAGTTTTTTGCTTCTTTTTTTCAAAAAAGAAGACCTTGCCTTGTCTTTCTTCGTTGGTGGCGCGCCGGTGTGGCGGAGGGTAGCGATGGCGGATGACGCTGCGCTTATCCGCCCTACTTTATTGATATTATTAAATGATTTGTTTGGGTCAGGTGGTGGGTGGGGTGTCGGCTTCGGCGCTGGGGAGGTTGAGGGTCGGGGCGGGGAGCATGGTCCTCCCAGGATGCGGTATCGCGCTATTTCAGCACCGCCTCCGCGGAGACCGTGGCGCTGATCTCGGTTGGTTCGGCGACGGCGTTGGGTTGGGCGTCAGCGCTCGCGGCCATCGGGGCCGCGGCGCGCATCAGCGGCATCGCCGGGCGGCCGGGGGCCAGGTCCACGCTGGCGAAATGATCGAAGGACAGGCCGAGCAGGCCCGCCGCCTCGGTGGCGCGCTCGCGCAGCGCGCGCACCGCGTTGGCGGTTGCCTCCGCCTGGGCGGCGCGCATGCGTTCGGGCGAGATGCGCCAGTTGAGCGCGCCGACCGCCAGGCCCTGGGCCTGCAGCTTGCCGACCAGGGCGAGCACCGCCTGGCCATCCTGGCCGTGCAGATCGATCGATTGCGCCGCGCGCCATTGCTCGCGCGGCAGCTGTTCGCGCGCCAGCGGCTGGCGGGTGGCGTGATAGGCGCCGGTGGCGATGGTCACGCCGTTCGCCTGCTTGGCCGTGGCCAGCGCCGCCGACATCGCCCGGTTGAGCGCGGCCTGCGCCTCGGCGGGTGTCGCCGCGGCGGATTGCGCCTCCAGATGCGCGTCGAGCTGGTCGGGCTGAACGCTGACCGTCGCGGTCTCATTCAGCCGCAGTAGGGTA
>CAIXXP010000008.1 GCA_903923465.1 uncultured Sphingomonadales bacterium
AATTCGGCGAACTCGAAACGCTCGGCGAACTCACGCAGATCGCGTGGAAGCACGACGTCCAAGTGATCATCGAAGGCCCCGGCCACGTGCCGATGCACCTGATCAAAGAGAACATGGACAAGCAGCTCGATGTCTGCAAAGAAGCGCCGTTCTACACGCTCGGGCCGCTCGTCACCGACATCGCGCCGGGTTACGACCACATCACCAGCGGCATCGGCGCGGCGATGATCGGCTGGTTCGGCACGGCGATGCTCTGCTACGTCACGCCCAAGGAGCACCTTGGCCTGCCCGATCGCGACGATGTGAAGGTGGGCGTGGTCACCTACAAGCTGGCCGCCCACGCTGCGGATCTGGCGAAAGGCCACCCTGCGGCCAAGTTCCGCGACGATGCCCTGAGCCGCGCGCGGTTCGACTTCCGCTGGCGCGACCAGTTCAACCTGTCGCTGGACCCCGACACCGCCGAGCAATACCACGACCAGACCCTGCCGGCCGAGGGCGCGAAAACCGCCCACTTCTGCAGCATGTGCGGGCCAAAGTTCTGCTCGATGAAAATCAGCCAGGAGGTCCGCGAGTTCGCCGCCAAGCAGAACGCCGAGATCGAAACCTTCGTCGCCGCCGAGGATGCCGAGGCGGGGATGGAAGAGATGAGCAAGGTGTTCAAGGAAAAGGGCAGCGAGGTTTACCTGCCCGCCGCCGAATAAGCCGCGCCCGCCCTCTCCCTTGCCTTGGCCTCGGGAGAGGGCGCCGGGCCTGCGCGGCCCTACCTACGCGATGATGCAGGATGCCACCGCCGTGAAACGCCACCCGTCCGGCGTGCGGCGCAAGATGTAGTGCGCGCGGCGGCGTTCCATGATCGAGCCGTCCGCATGCATGCGGCATACCAGCGGCGCATCCAGCGTTGCCAGCCCTTCGCCCACTTCGGCGGCCGTGATCTCTCCCACCACCGTATGGCTATAGCCGCGCGCCTCGTAATCGGCGAAACCCTGGCGCTGGTGCGCCTGATAGGCGGCGCGGCTGGCAAAGCTCGCCGCCCCGGCTGGCGTGATGATCACGCAGGGCTCGTCGAAGAAATTGGCCAGGCGGTCAAACTCGCGCCCGTTCCACGCCTCCAGATAGGCCCGATAAAGTGCCGTCAGCGTTTGCGTCAGCTCCATTGCGCGTCTCCCGCCCTGCGGCCGGCGCAAATTTGGGGCCGGGTCGGCGCACCATGGCACAGCCGGCCCAGCGCGCAAGCCGGCGCGCGTTGCGCGGGCTCAGCGCGCCTGTTGGTGTTTCACGAAGCTCCACAGCGTTTCACGCCTGTTCCACATGCAGCATAAAGGCCGCCGGCTGCTCCCCGAGCGCCACCACGGGCCGCTTTTTGGGGGACAGGCGGGCCAGCAGCGCGGCGAAACCTTCGGCCACCGCAGCCTCAATCTCGGCGCGGAAGTGCTGCGGGCTGAATTCGCGCGCCCGCGCCACGGCATCCGCCGGGCGAAACGCAGGTAGCCACGCTTCAAAGTCATCCAGCGCCTTCGTCAAGGCGGGCACGCTGCTTTTCGCGTAGAACTGGCCGGTCACGCCGGGCACCACCGTCTCCAGCGCGCCACCGCGCCCCAGTGCCAGCACCGGCCGGCCGCTGGCCATCACCTCGATCGGCACCAGCCCGAAATCCTCCTCCGCCGTGAACACCAGCGCGCGCGACTGGGCATAGGCGGCGCGCAACCCGCCGAACGACAGGCGCGGGGTGAAGCGCACATGCGGGGCGCCGCCGGCCATCTCCTTCAGCCGCGCCAGCATCGGCCCCTCGCCCACCACATGCAGCCGCCGGCCGCTGGCGAGAAAGGCTGCCACCGCCACATCGGGCCGTTTGTAAGGCACCAGTTGGCCGACCCACAGATATTCCTCGCCCACGTCTTCGGATGCGGCAAACAGCTCGGTCTCCACCGGGGGATGCACCACCTGCGCCGCGCGCCCCCAGGCCTTGGCGATGCGGGCGGCGACATAGTGGCTGTTGGCCAGCACCACATCACTGCGGGCGGCGCTCGCCATGTCCCACTGGCGCAGGAAGGGGGCGAACAGCGGCATCATCGCCCGCGCCGCCCAGCCGCTTTGCGCGCGATACTGGTGATACTGGTCCCAGATGTAGCGCATCGGCGAGTGGCAATAGGTCAGGTGCAGCGCGTCTGGCCGGGTGATCACGCCCTTGGCCGGCCCCGCCTCGCAACTGATGACGAGATCGTATTCCGACAGGTCCAGCCCCTCCAGCGCGCGGGGCATCAGCGGCAGATATTTCTGGTAATGCCGCCGGGCAAAGGGCAGCCGGGCGATGAAGCTGGTGTGGATGGTGTGGCGGCGCAGCCGGGGCGAGAGTACGCGATGGTCCACCACATGGGTGAAAATCTCCGCCCGGGGGAAAATTTCGCACAATTGCTCCAGCACGCGCTCGCCGCCGCGCATGCTCACCAGCCAATAGTGCACGTGTCCCCCGTCAGCACTTATGGCACAGATTTGAGGTTGTGAATTAAGGAGGGTTGGGGCTTCGTCGTAGTGACGAAGGAACGAAGATGAAGCCCCAACCCTCCTTGAAAAAATCGCCGGTGAAGGCCCCTGCTGAGCGGG
>CAIXXP010000009.1 GCA_903923465.1 uncultured Sphingomonadales bacterium
CAGGAAGCCGACGCGCAGACGCTTGCGGCGGTCATTCCAGCGATGGCCGCGGGCGACCAGTGGCGGGGTATTGAAGTAAAAGCGGCGTCCATAGGCGGCGCTGACGCGCTGATGGTCCGACGCGGTCAGGCCCGGGCAGGATAGCGCGGCAAACGGTTCGGCAACCATGCCTTGCCGTTCCCGAATCCGGCTTTGCACATTGCCGGCCCAGGCGTCCACCAGGTCCCAGTCGCATTGCCACTGCGCTTGATACAACAGGGCGCCGGCGGCGAGATCGTTGTTCGGCTCTGCCTCCAGCGCCTGTTTCAACAGCGCCACCGCTGGCACGCGGTCTGACTTTTGGATGAAGCCGAGAGACATGTTGTACATCACCTGCGAGGCGGTGGCGGGTTGCGAAACCCGCTTCAACCCCTCGCGATAGGCGATGATGGCCTGGTCCGGCCGACCGAAATCCAACTCGAGCGAACCGAGAATGGTCCAGGCGATGGAGATTTCCGGGTTCAGCGCCACCGCATGGCGCAGGTGCTCGGCGGCGCGGCCGACATGGCCCATGCGGTAAAGGCAGATGCCGAAGTTGGCGTGCACGGCGCCATCATTGGGTGCCAGTTCCACCGCACGGTTCAGCACCGTGAACGCGGCGGCAATATCGTTAATGTCGATCAGGCTGCCGCCCATGTTGCAATAGGCTTCCGCCATATTCGGGTCCAGCTTCACCGCCCGCTCGAAGGCTTTGACGGCGCGGCGATGGTCGTTGGCTTGCCGGGCGGCGTTGCCGAGCAGCAAATGGCCAAATGCTTCCCCGCGCGGCACGGCCCCGGCAATGATTTTGTTGGCGCAGCGGGTCGCGGCTTCCAGATCGTTCTTGGCCAACGCCATCCGCCCGGTTTCGAACAGCGCGGTGAGGTTGCGCGGTTCGCGGGCGAGGGCGCCATCGAGATAGTATTCCGCCAGCTTTGGCTTGCCGAGCCGGATCAACTCAAGGGCGCGTTGCAGCATACTTTGCGCGGTCATGGCGATGAGCGGCTGGTTCATGATTACCACCAACTAAAAATACAAACGGATACGGTCAGGACGAACGCAACTAAAGGGTGCCGGTTCAGCCCGGGTTCGTCGCAACGAGATCAACGAACTCCCGTCTTTTATAGGTATTTCCCCAGTCGATGGTGTCTGAAATTGTAATGGTTACGTCTGCGTTTTGTATGGTTTTTTCTCTTACCAATGCTACCAGGGCCTGATGTTGCGCCTCGGTCAGGGCCCCGTCCGGCAGCACCAGCTCCAGGTCGAACGCGGTGGGCTGGCGGCGGGTGAGGCGGAATTCATGCACCGGGAGGATGGCGAGCAGATCGCGCACGCGTAATTGCGCCCACAGGATTTTGCCGTCTGGCAGGCGGATGATCTCGCCGGTGCGGCCGGCGATGTCGGTGAGGGTTGGGCCGTGGAAACCGCAGGCACAGGTGGGATGCAGGGCGGCGAGATCGCCGAGCTCGTAGCGGATAAACGGCGTGGCATGGCTGTGCAGGCCGCTGACGACAACGCGCCCAACCTCCCCCGGTGCAGCCAGGGTGCCATCGAGACGCAGCACCTCCACAACCGCATTGGCGCTGGCGACGTGGTAATGGAACGGGTGATGCGGGCATTCCAGCGCGATCGGGCCGATTTCCTCGCAGCTATAGCGGTCCAGCACCTGAGCGCCGAGCACTTGGCGGGCGCGGGCGCGCAGCACTTCGTCAAAATTCGAGCCGCGGGCCATGATCCAAGCGAGCGGCGTGGCATGATCTGGCGCCGCGGTGGGCCAGGCATCGACCAAGGCGGCGACGATGGGCGTGCCTGTGGCGAGCACGGCGCCGGGATGCTGGCGGATCAGGGCGATGATCTCGGCGAGGTCGGTGTTGGCCGACATCGAGATCATCGGCCCGGTGGCGAATAACTGGCCGAGGGCGCCACCCCAGTTTGGGCGCACACTGGCGGTGTTACGCGGAAAGATGGACAGCAGCGGGGCGCTGATGTCCATGCCGGATTCCAGCACATGCTTTTCGTAAAGAAACTGGGCAAACATTCCCGCCCATTGGGTCGCGAACAGCGACAAAGCGGTGCCGGTGGAACCGGAGGTGGAGCGGGTGGCGACTTGGCCGTGCCCGGGAAGGCTGGGCAATGCGCCCTCAGCGGTTACCTGCTGGCGCAAATCGGCGCGCCGCAGCACCGGCAAATCGGCCAGGTCCCCGGCCCAGCCGGCCAAACGCTGGCGCCAGAAGGCAGAATGGGCGCTGGCGTGGGTGAAGAGCGCATCGAGGTGGAGCATCTGCCAGCGGCGCAGATCGGCCGGGCTGCGAGCGGCGACCGCATCGGCCAGCGTCCAGATGCCGAGGGTTTCGGCTAACGCCGGCGAAGGCAACAGCATCTGCCCGGGCGCCGCAAAGGCGTCCGGGCGAAGCAGCTTGGTGGCCGCCAGCAGGGTGGTGCGGGCGGCCAGGAAGGATGAGGCGGGCATTAACGCAAGCCTAGCAGGATTGCGGACATCATGCCTGCCCCTTTTGGGTTGTGACCGGGGTTAGAGCGACCCGTTCGGGCCGCCCGAGCCGTCGCCGGGGCCTTCGAGGGTGGGCGGCGCATGATGGAAATGGCCACCATCATTGGGGAACTGCCCTTGCGGCGGTTGGCCGTGCGGCTCTTGGCCGTGCGGTTGTTGGCCGCTGGGTTCCTGGCCGTGTTGGTGGGTGTCCGGCGTGTTGTGGTCGCCCGAATGATCCCCATGACCGTCACCGCCACGGCCATTTCGGTCGCCACCGTAACCACCG
>CAIXXP010000010.1 GCA_903923465.1 uncultured Sphingomonadales bacterium
AGGGGAGAGAGGCAGGGGCCAGCCCCAGCCTCTCTCCCCTTGCCCCCTTGGCCTTACTTCCCCTTGAACACCGGCCGCCGTTTCTCGACCGCTGCGGCCACCGCCTCGTACTGGTCTTCCGTCTGCTGCACGATGGCCTGCATCGAGGCCGCCATTTCCAGCGAGGCGGGCAGGTCGAGCCGCGCCGATTCGCGCAGCAGGCGGGTGTTCAGGCGGATAGAATGCGCCGGGTTGCGGGTGATGCGGTTGGCGATCTGCCGGGCTGTTTCCAGAAGCGCGTCATGCTCGACCACCCGCGAGACGAGGCCACAGGCCAGCGCCTGCGCGGCATCGATGGCCTCGCCCGTCAGCGTCATCTCCGCCGCGGCGGAGGTGCCGATGGCGCGATTGAGGAACCACGCGCCGCCTGCCGCCGATGTCAGCCCCAGCTTGATGAAGTTCTCGGCGAATTTGGCCCGGTCGGAAGCGATGCGGATGGTGCACATGGTGGCGAAATCCATGCCGGCGCCCATCGCCGCGCCGTTCACCGCCGCGATCAGTGGCACCTCGCAATCATACATCGCGCGGGCAATGGTCTGCACGCCATGCATATAGCTGCGCCGCGTTTCGGCCGTGTTGCCGGCAAAGTGGCCCTCGCGGGCATACATCGCCTTCAGATTGCCGCCGGCGCAGAACACGTCGCCGGCGCCGGTGAGGATGGCGCACGACACGCCCATGTCGGCATTGATCGCCTCCAGCGCCGCCACCAGTTCGGCGCGCAGCTGCGGGCTGAGCGCGTTGCGCGTGGTCGGGTCGTCGATGGTCATCGTGACCACCGGGCCGTCCCGGCTAATTTTCAATACCTCGTCTGACATGGCGGCTGCCCTTTTCGTCTGAATATCGCAGCGCCCTCAGTACCGGAATTGAAGCGCGACGAAACCACGCCGAGGTGGCCATGCCATCCAACACAAGCATGATCGCGCAATGGCCGCGCGCGCGGGGGTTGGCTCAGGCCCCCACTTCCTGCGCCACGGGCAGGCCGGCCGCCTCCAGGGCGAAGCTGTGGAACTGTTCGGCCACCAGATCTATCGCGATTTCCGAAGGGCCGATCCAGCTGTCGAAAGCGGTGAACAGCGAAACGTCTTCCAGCAGGCGAACCGTGGCGTAGAACCGGGCGAAACGCACCGGGTCGCGCGCGCCCTTCCCGTCCAGCAGCCGCAGTTGCGGGATACGGCGTGCCAGCCGCATGATCATCTGGTCGTGCTCGTCATAGACCGTGCGCATATGGGCCGGATCGAGCGAGAAGGCGCGATACATGATCAACACATAGTGGCGCTCTTGCCGGAAGCTGGCGCAGAACCGCTCCAGCCAGCCGCGCAGCTTGCGGCGGCTTTGCAGGATGTCCCAGTTCAGCGTGCGATAGCGGCGCAATTGCCAGCGCATCTCGCGGTGAAAGATCGCCCCCAGCAATTCGTCGAGCGACTTGAAATGCAGGTAGAAGGCGGCGCGGCTGATGCCGGCGGTGCGGGCGACATCTTCCACCTTGGGCGCATCGAAGCCCTTTTCAGCAAAAACCTCGCGCCCGGCGTGCAGGATGAGGCGGCGGGTGCGGATCTTGCGCAGGTCCCATTTGGTCAGCCGGGCGAGATCGGCGGATTCGGGCGGCATCGCGGATTGATCCACGACGTCTTCCCAGGCGCCCGCATCCTCGGCGGCGTCCTCGGCGGCGTCCTCGGCGCTGGTGCTGCCCGCTAATTCCAATTTGCCAACCATGCCCCGCGGCCGATCCTGTTTTGGGGAGCCTTGCGGCCCGGAACCTGTGTCCCCGCGCAACCACGCGAGGGGAAGCAGCGCTAGAACAACTCGCCATGCGCGACAAGCCGCAGGCAACAACTTCACCCTGCCCCAGATAGTTTCTTGACGCAATGTCCACTACCTTACTAGGAAGTGGGTATAAGGCCCATCGTGACAAGGCCGGCGCCCTGCCCCCTCGCCCGATTCCAATCGCCAGTGCCCAGGAGAGAAAGATGTCCACTGCCAAGCCCGAAGACCTGCTGCGCCATGTTCCCGACACCGCCACGGTGATTGAGCCCGCGCTGGTGGTGGAAGATGAATCCGCTGTTGCCTGGGATGACAGCTGCGACATGCTGGTGGTGGGCGCGGGCATCGCCGGGGCATCGGCGGCGCTGAAGGGCAGCGAAATCGGCGGCATGGACATCATTCTGGCCGACCGCTTTCTGGGCGGCGGGTCGAGCGGGATGTCGGGCGGCGTCGTCTATGCCGGCGGCGGCACGCGGGTGCAGAAGGAAGTGGGCGTGGTCGACACCGTCGACAGTCTGGACGAATACATGCGGTTCGAGGCCGGGCAGATCAGGAAGCCCGAGACCATCCGCCGCTTCGCCGAGCGCAGCCCCGGCGTGATCGACTGGCTGGAGGCGCGCGGCGCGGTGTTTGGCGGGCCGCTGGAAACCCGCAAGACCGGCTATCCGCCAGCCGACAAGTTCATCTATTTCTCGGGCAACGAGATCGTGCCGGCCTATGCCACATCAAGCGCTCCGGCGCCGCGCGGCCATCGCGCCATCCCGCAGAGCAAGGAGGATTTCAAGGCGTTCTCCGGCGTGATCCTGATGACAGCGCTGGGCAAGACCATCGCTGCCGACAAGACCATCCGCCGGATGTTCCAGACCTGTGCCCGGCGGCTGGTGGTCGACAAGACCGGCCGGGTGATCGGCGTGGAAATGGCCCGCCTGAACCCCGATAGTCCGGCGGCCAAAACCCACGCCGAACTCTATCGCAAAAGCGTGCCAAACAGCATCATCAAGCAACTGTTTACCAACCAGGCGAAGCTGTGGACGAAGCTGACCAAAATCGAGCGGCAGGAGGCCAGGACCGTGATGGTGCGGGTGCGGCGCGGAGTGGTGCTGTCTACCGGCGGGTTTGGCCAAAACCGCACCATGCTGGCCGAGCAGGCCCCGGCCTTCAGCCAGCTGCCCAATAACGGGCAGCTCGGCGACGACGGCTCGGCGGTGCGGATGGGGGCCACCGTCGGTGCTCGCCTCGGGCAGATGCATCTGTGCTCGCCCTGGCGCTTTCTGGCCCCGCCGGTGAGCCTGGTGAAGGGCGTGATGGTGAACGCCGAGGGGCACCGAATCGTCAATGAGCAGCTCTATGGCGCCAATCTGGGCACGGCCATCACCGTGGACGCCGGCGGCAAGGCCTGGCTGGTGGTGGATGCCGCCGTGATGGCCAAGGTGCGCCAGGAGCTGAAGGACAAGAGTCTGTGGGCATTCCAGCGCCTGCCCGTCCAGTTCATGATCTTTCGTTCCAAAAAGGCCGCGACGCCGGAAGCGCTGGAGGCCAAATGCGGCTTTACGCCCGGCGCCCTGACCAAGACGCTGGCCGAGCATAACGCCCTGCTGCACGAGGGCCGCCCCGATGCCTTTGGCAAGGGCGACAGCTATCGGGCGCCGCTGGAGACCGGGCCGTTTTACGCGCTGGACCAGTCGCACAGCACGCTGAACCCGATGGGCATGATCACACTGGGCGGCCTGGAAGTGATCGAGGAAACCGGCCAGGCGATGCGTGAGGACGGCACGCCGATCCCCGGGCTCTACGCGGCCGGGCGCTCCGCCGTGGGGCTGTGTTCGCAAAACTACGTCAGCGGCATGTCGCTGGGCGACGGCATCTTCTCCGGTTGGACCGCTGCGGAGGCGATCGCGCAGGCGTAAGCCGGCCGCCTCGCCCGGCGGCGCAATGCGCCAGCCGGGTGGGCGCGCGCGGGCCATCGGCACCGGCCGCCATGGCCCGTGAATTCGATTGACAATACGTCCACTATACCGGAGGCAATGGGCCGGTTGCAGTGCGGATACCAGAGGCCAAAAGCCCGGCGCTGCCACCTTTGCGAGAGAGTGATACCCAATGGCAGAAACCCAGATGTCCGGCGCCCTCCCCCGCCCAGACCATGTTCCGGAGCACCTGTTCTGGGACCATGACATCGATGAATTCGCCATGGAGCTGGACGACCCCTATCTGGCCGTCTCGCGCCTGTATGACGGGCCGGAGCTGATCTATGCCCGCAGCGCCACGCGCGGCGTGCCGGGGTGGATCCCCACGCGGTACAAGCTGGTCGAGGAGATCTTCACCCGCGCCGAGGACTTCAGCAGCGCGCAGAACTATGCGGTCACCCAGCTTCTGGAAGTGGACTGGGTGCTGAACCCGCTGGAAATCGACCCGCCGCACCACGGCAAATTCCGCCGGGTGCTGCAGCCCTATTTCCAGCCCAGCGTCATCGCCCGGCTGGAGGCGAAGGTTCGGCAGGCCTGCGCCGAACTGATCGACAGGTTCGCCGATAAGGGCGCCTGCGAGTTCGTCGGTGATTTTTCCAGCCTGCTGCCCAGCTATGTGTTCCTCGACCTGATGGGTCTGCCGCGTGACATGCTCGATCAATTCCTCGCCTGGGAACATGCCTTCATGCGCGGCCCCGAGGTGATCGACAAGGTGATGGCGGCGCGCGCCATCAAGGCCTATCTTGAGCAGGCCGCGAAGGAACGCCGTACCGCGCCACCGCAGGGCGATCTGTTCGACGTGATCCTGGCCGGCGAAGTGGATGGCCAGCCGCTGGACCATGGCGCGATCATGGGCATGCTGATGACGCTCTATCTGGGCGGGCTGGACACGGTCGCTTCGAGCCTGGGCTGGCACTTCCGCCATCTGGCCACCCACCCCGAACTGCAGGCCCGGCTGCGCGCCGACCCTTCGCTGATCCCCGGCGCGGTGGACGATCTGCTGCGCGCCTTCGGCGTGACCGACACCGGCCGCACCGTCACCCGCGATCTGGAGATTGGCGGGGTGGCCATGAAAAAGGGCGATTGGGTGATCACCCCCACCTATCTGGCCAGCCGCGACCCGCGCGAGTTCGCCAATCCTCATGAGGTCGACCCCCATCGCAAGGGCCGCCATATGACGCTGGCCACCGGCGTGCACAATTGCCTGGGCATCCATCTGGCCAAGCTGGAACTGCGTGTCGCGCTGGAGGAATGGCTGAAGCGCGTGCCCCAGTTCCACATCGGCCACAATGGCCCGGTGCAGTGGCACACCGTGGCCGTATGGGGCGTGAGCCGCCTGCCACTGGAATGGCAACCCGCCTGATCGCAACCGCGGCCCCCGAACAAGCGGGCCGGCTATACCGAGGAGAGTACCGATGGCTGACCGCAAGGTGGCATTTATTACCGGCGCCGCACGGGGCTTGGGCAAGGATATCGCCACCGTGCTGGGGCGCGATGGCTTTGCCGTCTACCTTGTCGACGTGCTGGAGGACCGGCTGGCGCAAACCGCCGAGGAACTGCGCGCCAAGGGCGTTACCGTCGGCACCCGCAAGGTTGATGTGGCCAATCGCGAGGAAGATTTTGCCGCCGTGGAAGCCTGTGTGGCCGAAATGGGCCGGCTGGACGTGCTGGTCAATTGTGCCGGCATCGTGCGGATGAACGCGGTGACCGATGTGCCCCAGGCCGAATGGGACAAGATCATCGCCATCAATCTGTCGGGCCCGTTTTTCCTGATTCAGGCCGCCCTGCCCCACATCATCGCGGCCAAGGGCAATATCGTCAACATCGCCTCCAGCAACGGCTGGATCGGCTGCTCCTATACGTTGCCCTATTCGGCGACCAAGGCGGCGCTGATCAGCATGACCAAGACGCTGGCGGTGGAATATGTTGAGCAACCCATCCGCGTGAATGCGGTGTGCCCCGGGCCGATGGCCACCGAGATCAGCACCGATGTGGTGTTTTCGCCCAAGATCCAGATGGAAAAGATCGCCCGTTATGGCGGACAGCGCGGCAATTCCGAATCCATGGAAGTGGCCGAAGTGGTGGCCTTCATCGCCTCGGACAAGGCCAGCGCCGTGCATGGCGCCATCTGGACGGCAGACACGGGGGTAACGGCAGGATGAGCGGTGAGCAAAAAGTTGCGCTGGTAACCGGCGCCGCGCGCGGGCTGGGCCGCGCCATTGCCGAGGCGCTGGCCGCCGACGGCATCGCCCTGTTCCTCGTGGATATTCTGGCCGAGCGGCTGGAAGAAACCCGCGGGGAACTGGCCGCGAAAGGCGCCACCGTGGTTGCCCACGCCGCCGACATTGCCTCGCGCGCCAATTGCGTGGATGCCGTGGCGGCGGCGGTGGCGCATTATGGCCGGCTGGACATTCTGGTGAACGCGGCGGGCATCGTGCGCTTCAACCATGCGACGGACGTGCCGGAGGACGAGTATCGCAAGATCTTCGCCGTGAATGTCGATGCGGCGTTCTTCCTTTCGCAGGCGGCGCTGCCACACATTATCGCGGCCAAGGGCAATATCGTCAACGTTGCCTCGCAGGCGGCGAAGTTGGGCTCGCCCTATATTGTGCCCTATTCGATGTCGAAGGCGGCGCTGGCGCACATGACCCGCGGCCTGGCGATGGAATATATGGAGGCCCCCATCCGCATCAACGCGGTGTGCCCGGGCACCATGGCCACCGAGATCGGCGATGGCCTGGCCATGCCCGATGGCATCGATTACGCCAAGATCGCCCGCTATGGCGGCGAGCGCCCGGCCAACGAGGCCGCCGAAGTCGCCGCCGTGGTGGCCTTTGTCGCCTCTGACCGGGCCTCGGCGGTGCATGGCGCGATCCTCCATGCTGATGGCGGCGTAACAGCGGGATAAGGCGCCGATAGCGGCGGCATAGGGGAGTGAAAATGGCAGACAATGCGCGACCGCTCGTGGTCATCACCGGCGCCTGTGGCGGCATGGGCCAGGCAACGGCCCGTCGTCTGGGCGTGTCGCATGATCTGGTGCTGACGGACATCCATGCGGATCGGATTACCGCGCTGGTCGGGCAGCTGACGGGCGAAGGCTATACGGTGGCCGGCACGCTGGCCGCCGATCTGGCCGCGCCCGAGGCCGCCGGGGATTTGCTGGATCTGGCCATGGGTGCCGGAAGAATCGGCGCGATCGTGCACACCGCCGGCCTGTCGCCCGCCCTGGCCGATTGGGACAAGATCCTCACCGCCAATGTGGTCGCCACCGTGCGGCTGCTGGATGCGATCGAGGTGCGGGGGCCGGCCAATCTGGCGCTGGTGATGATCGCCTCCATCGCCGGGCACATGGCGCGGGTGGCCGGGCAAGCCGCGCTGGATGCCGTCATCGATGCGCCGCTGGCCGATGATTTTCTGCAACGGGTGGCGCCGCTGCTGGATGCCGCCTCGCCGCCGACGGCAGATGGCGAGGCCTATTCCCGGCGCGCGACCGCCTATGGCCACAGCAAGTGGGCGGTGATGCGCCTGTGCGAGAGCAAGGCAGTGGATTGGGCCCGGCACGGCAACCGCATCGTCACCATTTCGCCCGGGCTGATCCTGACGCCGATGGGCCGTTCGGAAATCGAAACCAGTGAAGGGGTGCGGGCGCTGAACGATGCCATTCCCGCCGGCCGCACCGGCACCGCGCTAGACATTGCCAGCGCGGTGGCGTTCCTGGTTTCGGACCAGGCCAGCTTCATTACCGGCACCGATCTGCGGGTAGATGGCGGCACCATACCCCTGGTGCAGCAGATGACCGCCGGGACCTGACCTTCGCAGGCGGTGGGGCCTTCATGAAAAGGCGAATTCTTCGCAATGAACCGCAATCGGGTTCTATGCGCGGCGCGCGCCAGCCCATAGCATCGCTCCATCGCCCATGCGGCGCGGAAGAATAGTCTTTTCGGGGATCACGGATGTCGTTTAGCCAACAATTGTACGCAACTTTCCACAGCGAACCCGAAGCAGACTACATGGAGTTCAAGGGGCGGCTGTTCAGCCGGGGCGAGATGGCCGCGCTGGCCGGCGGTGCCATGGCCCTGCTGGAAGCGGCGGGCCTTGAGAAGGATCTCTCGATCGGCGTGGTGGTGCGCAACAAGCCGCTGCATGCCGCCGCGATGATGGGCCTGATTTCGACCGACCGCTGGCTGACCTCGATCTATGCCCTGCAGACGCCGGCGCAAATCGCGCAGGAGTTGCGCGACAGCCACTTTGCCGCCGTGTTCGCCGATGCCACGGACTGGACTCCGGAGCTGATCGAGGCCGCCCGCGCCTGCGGCACCATGGCGATCCGGCTGGATCTGGCCGCCGAGCCCTCGATCGCGCCGATCCCCGGTCTGGAGCAGCCCGGCCCCGGTCCCTTTCGCAAGGTGGAGGGCGAGCCCGGCCTCGAAATCCTCTCCAGCGGCACCACCGGCAAGCCCAAGCGCATCCTGTTCCCCTCGCGCATGCTGGTCCGCGCGGTGGAGAGCACCAGGGCCGGGCGTAGCGGGCCCATTGATCCCGACATCTGCGTGTGGCCCTATGGCGGCATTGGCGGAATGATCGGGCTGGTTGCCAGCACGGCGCTGGGACGCCACACGATCATGCTGGAAAAATTCAACGTGCCCGAATGGGTCGATGCGGTGGAGAGGATCAAGCCCCGCATCGTGACCGGCGTGCCGGCGATTGCGCGCATGCTGCTCGACGCCAAGGTGCCGCGCGAAAAGCTGGCGAGCATCCAGTATTTTATGGGCGGCAGCGCGCCGATGACCCCGGAGTTGCAGGACGAATTCGAGCGCCACTTCGGCATCGACGTGATCTGGGCCTATGGTGCCACCGAATTCTGCGGCACGATCATCAGTTGGTCGCCCGACTTGCACGCCAAGTTCCGCGACGCCAAGCGCGGCTCCATGGGTGTGGCGTTGCCGGGCATCGGGCTGCGCACGGTGGATGTGGAAACGGGAGCGGTGTTGCCCGTCGGCGCCGAGGGCTATCTGCAGGCGATGGTGCCCGCGGTATCGGACGACTGGATCACCACCACCGATCTGGTGACGATCGATGCGGATGGCTTCGTCTTCCACAAGGGGCGCGGCGATGGTGCGATCAACCGGGGCGGGCACAAGGTGCTGCCGGAAAAGCTGGTGGAGGCGCTGCGCAGCCACCCGGCGGTGCTGGACGCCGGCGTGGTCGGCCTGCCCGACGAGCGGCTGGGCGCGGTGCCGGTGGCGGCCATCGAGTTGCGCTCTGGCGTGACACCGCCGGCCGAGGGCGAGCTGGTCACGCATCTTCGCACGATTTTGACCACGCCCTATATGCCGGTGCAGATCAAGATCGTGCCCGCCCTGCCCCGCACCACATCGCTGAAGGTGGACATGCGGGCGGTGCGGCAGCTGTTTGGCGACTAGGCGGCGACAAGGGGTGCCAGCAGCCATGGAATTTTCTCGCCTCACCGCCGCCATGTTCGAACGGCCGGGGCAGAGCGTGGCGGTGGAGTTCGCTGGCCGGAACTATGACTGGGCGTGGATGAGCCGCGTCTCGGCGCAACTGGCGGCGGTTTTGGCCGAGCGGGGTGTGCCGGCGGATGCTCCGCTGGGCGTGGTGGCGCGCAACCGCCCGGCCTTTGCCGCCGTGCTGCTCGCGCTGATGGCGCAGGGCCGTTCGATTGTGATGATCTATGCGCTGCAATCGGCCAATGCCATTGCGGCGGACATCGCCAAGCTGGATCTCGCAGCGGTTGTCGCCGACCCCGAGGACTGGACGGAGGCGCCGCTCAATGCTGCCATCACCGCCGGCACGCTGGGCATCAGCGCCACCGCGGACGCGGCCACGCCGATCTCGGCTGTCGCTGGCACGCAAGTGCGTGGCCCCCATCGCGGGGCGCCGGACGAGCCGGGCATCGAATTGCTGAGCAGCGGCACCACCGGCGCGCCGAAGCGCCTGCCGCTCAGCTATCGCCTGGTCGAACAGGCGATGGTGCGGGATTCCATCGTGCCGCCGGGCCATGGGGCCGAGGCGGCGGCGAAGGCCCCGGCCTATGTCTTCGCGCCCTTTGGCAATATCGCCGGGATTTACACCATGCTGCCGGCGCTGGCCGGGGGCACCAGCATCGTGCTGGCCGAGAAGTTCACCATTGCCAGCTGGCACGCCTATCTGCTGGCCCACAAGCCCAAGGCGACCGGCCTGCCCCCCGCCGGCTATACCATGCTGTTCGACGCCGACATACCGGTGGCGGATCTCGCCTGCCTTGAGGTCGTGCACTCCGGCTCGTCCCGGCTGGACGAGGCGATGATCCGCAAGTTCGAGGCGCATTATGGCGTGCCCGTAACCGTGGCCTATGGCGCCACCGAGTTCGCCGGGCCGGTCACCAGCATGACGCTGGAGCTGCGCCGCGAGTTTGGCGACAGCAAGCTTGCCAGCGTGGGCCGACCCTGTGCCGGAGCGGCCCTGCGCGTCGTCGATGCCGACAGTGGCGCCGAACTGGCCACCGACGAGGTTGGCCTGCTGGAGGTGATGGCGCCCC
Source organism: uncultured Sphingomonadales bacterium (assembly GCA_903923465.1). Classification (GTDB taxonomy): domain Bacteria; phylum Pseudomonadota; class Alphaproteobacteria; order Sphingomonadales; family Sphingomonadaceae; genus Novosphingobium. Next base: position 10,303 of record CAIXXP010000010.1, read on the forward strand.
GCATTGGGCCGCAGTGGATCCGCACCACCGATCTTGCCCGCATCGACGCCGATGGCTTCCTCTATATTCTCGGCCGGGCGGACGGGGCGATCGTTCGAGGCGGCTTCAAGGTGCTGCCAGACATCGTCGCCAGCGCGCTGGAGGGCCACCCGAGCGTGGCCGAAGCCTGCGTGGTGCCGCTGGACGATGCGCGGCTGGGGCAGATCCCGGTGGCGGCGGTGGAACTGCGGACCGGCGCGGCGCCCGTCAGCGAGGAAGAGTTGAGGGCCTTCGCGCGCGACAAGCTCTATGCCATGCAGGTGCCGGTGCGGATCATGGTTGTCGATGCCCTGCCCCGCACGCCCTCGCTGAAGGTGAGGCTGGGCGAGGTGGCGGCGCTGTTTCGCGAGGGTTGAGGGGGCTGGCCCGCAGGCCGCACCCCTTCCCCTTGTCAGACCGCCGCCGCCCTCAAACGCGACAGCTTAAACGCGACCGGTGCCGATGATCTGCTGCGCCCGCGCCATCAGCCACAGCGCGTATTTGTGCAGACTCTCGCCGATGCCGCGGTCCATCTTGCCCGACAGCGCCCTCGCATAGCTGCCCTCCAGAATGCAGGCGAGCTTGTAGCAGCCCAGCACCGCAAACCACGGCATCGAGGCCATGTCGCGCCCGGTCAGCTCGCCATACAGCGCCACCAGTTCGCCCCGGGTGAGCAGGCCATCCCACGGCGTCACCACCGGATCCTTGCCCGGCGGATCGCCCTCGCCCGACCAGCTCGACAGCATCCAGCCGATATCCAGCAGCGGATCACCCAGCGTCGACAGCTCCCAGTCGATCAGGCCGGAAATCTGCGGCTTGTCGTTGAAATACATGACGTTGGGATATTGGAAATCGCCGTGGATCAGACCAATGCGGCCATCCGTGGGAAGATTGTCGTTCAGCCACTGGCCGGTGGCGTCGACATCCGGCAACGACTGGCCGGGATAGTTTTCCATTTCCCGATAGCTGTCGAGCTGACCGCGCCAGCGATCGACCTGGCGGCCATGCCAATTGTCCGCCTTGCCGAAATCGCCGAGTCCGACGGCGACATGGTCCACCTTGCTCAGCGCGGCCGAGGCGGCAATCATCGCCGCCCCCATCTCGCGGCGCCAGGAGACATCGGTGGCATAGGTGCCCGGCAGGGCGCCATGCGGCGAGAAACCCTCCAGCGGGGCCATGATGTAGAAGGTGGCGCCAATCACGCTCTCATCATCGCAGGCCGCATAGAGCCGGGCGTGGGGCACGTCGCTGCCGGCAAGGCCCGCCAGCAGGCGGGCCTCGCGCCGCATCGTCTCGTTGTTGTTCGGGCGCAGATGCAGCGGCGGACGGCGCAGCACCAGCCTTTCGCCGCCGCGCGTCAACATAAACAGCGCATTTTGCGAACCACCCAGAATGGGCACCACGCTATCCACCGGGCCGCTGCCCGGCAGATCATGCGCCGCGATCCAATCCTGCAGATTGTCCCAGTTCAGCAGACCACCAAAACTATCCAGCATCACACCTTCTCCCGAATTTTGGATATTACAGATATTCGGCGAACTGGCGCCGGGCCTCCTGCAACCGGGTGAGCGAGTGGTCGCTGGGGAACAGGCCTTCCTGGGGCGTTGCCGTCCGCAGGAAGGCCTTGGCCACCTGCACCTTGTGCACTTCGGTCGGGCCGTCAGCCAGGGCGAGGCTGGGCAGGCCGATCCACATGTCGGCCAGCGGCGTCTCGTTAGTCACGCCCAGGGAACCATGGATCTGGATCGCGCGCTGCACGATGTCGTGATAGATCTTGGCCATCTGCACCTTGCACATGGCGATGTGGGTGCGGGCGGCGCCATGCGGCTCGTTGTCGATGATCCACGCGGTCTTCAGCACTAGCAGGCGGAACTGCTCGAGCTCGATAGCGCTGTCGGCGATCATGCCCTGCACGAACTGGTGTTCGGACAGCAGCTTGCCCTGCGAGCGGCGCGACACCGCCCGCTCGGTCATCATGTCGAGCGCACGCTGGCAGCGGCCGACGGTGCGCATGGCATGGTGGACGCGGCCACCGCCCAGGCGCGCCTGCGCCACGCGGAAGCCCATGCCCGGCCCGCCCAGCATGTGGTCTAGCGGCACGCGCACCTTGTTGTAGCGCAGATAGCCGTGGGTACCCTCTGCAGGATCATCCAGCTTGTCGTCCATCAGCCCGACGTTGCGGATCGTCTCCAGCCCCGGCGCGTCCGACGGCACGATGAACATCGACATGCGGCTGCTGATATGCGCCTCGGGTTCGGTGACGGCCAGCACGATCAGGAAGCTGGCGAGGCGCGAGTTCGACGAAAACCACTTCTCGCCCTCGATCACCCATTCATCACCCTCTTGCCAGGCGAGGCAGGTGAATTCGCGGGGGTCGGCGCCGGCCTGCGGTTCGGTCATCGAGAAGGTCGAGACGATCTCATTATCCAGCAGCGGCTGAAGGTAACGGGCCTTTTGTGCCTCGGTGCCGAACATGGCGAGGATTTCGGCATTGCCGGTATCGGGCGCGGCGGTGCCGAACACCGTGGGAGCCCAGAACGACCGGCCGAGAATCTCGTTCATCAGCGCCAGCTTCAGCTGACCATAGCCCTTGCCGCCGAGATGCGGATCGAGATGGCAGGCCCACAGGCCCTCGTCCTGCACCACTTTCTGCAGCGGGCGAACCACCTTCATCGCCTTGGGATCATGCACATTGTAGGGGCCGGCGTGGCCGGGGAACAGCAGATCGAGCGGCTCGCACTTTTCCTTCACAAAGGTCATGATCCAGTCGAGCTTCTCCTGGAATTCGGGCTCAATGCGGAAATCGATCATGGGACTATCCTCTCGCGTTCATAATAGGGGTGCGAAGTCAGTTTCGCGGATTCTGGCGGAAATGGGCTTCAATCTGCTTGCGCAGGGTTTCAATCTTCTCGTTCACCTCTGTCACCAGGCCGGCATCCACGCTGCCCAGAATGGCGTTGGCGATATCGGCGGCGCGGGCATTGGCCTTGCGCTTCAGCGCATAGCCGGTTTCCGTGGCCACCAGACGCACGGCGCGCTTGTGATCGGGGTTGGGCACCTTGGCGATGAGGCCGGTTTGCACCAGCGTGTTGGCCGCCCGCTGAATCACCTGACGGGGGTGGCCGAGCGCGCGGCCAATCTGCGGCACGGTGGGCGGCGCATCGGTTTCGGCAACCGCATTCAGCACCGTCATCTCCATGTCGCTGAGCGCCAAGCCTTCCGAGGCGTCCTCGAAGGCCGATTTCAGGCGCCCGCGCAGGCGCGAGGTCGAATCGAACAGGCCGATAAGGGGGTTGGCATGGCGGGCGGCGATGGTCATGTCACAATAGTGCTTATTCGACACCATTGTGTCAAGTTGCAATGCGCGATGCGCCGCCAGTCATTGTCGCACAAAAAAGAGGCCGGATCCGCAGACCCGGCCTCCCCGTCTTTTGCCTTGGCGGCGGTCCTTACCAGGCGCCTTCCAGCAGCAGCTTCTGGTTGGTGCTCATCACCAGCTTCTGCTCTTCAGGGTTCAGGTCCTGAATGTCGGCGAAGAATTCGAGCGGCTTGGCCAGACCCTCCGGGTGCGGCCAGTCGCTGCCAAACAACACGTTCTCAATGCCGATCAGCTTGGCCAGGTCACTACAGGAATCCTCGTAGAACGGCATAACCGAGAAATGCTCGCGGAAGGTCTCGACCGGGCAGCGCTTATATTCCTTGGGAAACTGGGCCGCATTCCGCTTGAGGTTGGTCAGCATCGGCCCCACCCATTCCGAACCGCTCTCGATATGCGAGATGCGCAGGTTCCTGAAACGGTCGAACAGGCCCAGGCAGATGGTCGAGGCGGTGGCGTCCATCGCGGCGCGGCCCATGCCCTGCAAGGCCCATTTGAACGCGGTGCGCTCGAAGGGGCGCCACTCGTTGGCGCCGCCGGTCTCGCCGCCGGTCCAGTACTTGTACATCATGTCATAGCCCGAATCCGACACATGGTGCGCGACGAGTACCTTGGCCTCGTTCACCCGGGCCCAGAACGGGTCGAAGCTCTTGTGGCCGATGGGCAGGCCGCCATGCTCGGTCATCACCGGCGCGGGGCGGATCAGCAGCACGCGGGCGCCAGCCTTCAGCACGAACTCCAGTTCGGCCACGGCCTCGTTCACATCCGTCAGCGAAATCGCCGCGACAGGGAACTGGCGGCCGTTGGTGAAGCCATACTCATCCGCGACCCAGCGGTTGAGCGAGCGGAACAGCGCGCGCACCACATCGGGCTTGTGGCCCAGATGCCCCTCGACCACCGAGGCCAGGGTGGGATAAACCACTGCCGCATGCAGGCCCTGCTCGTCCATCATCTTCAGGTGAGCGGCGCCATCGTGGAACGCGGCATCACCGGGGATGACCTCGGCCATCTCGCGCAGGCTTTTGCCCTCGGGATTTTCGGCGCGGTAGAAGGGCACATGACTGCCCGGCGCGGCCACGACGTCAAAGGTGGGGTTGGGAATGTAATCCGTCACCCGGCCATCAACCACCAGCTTCGTGCGGCCATTGATGGTGGCATATTGGAAATAGGGCTTATATTCCTTCGGCAGGTGGCGCAGGAACGCTTCTGCCGGCTCATAATAATGGTGATCGGCATCATAGATCGGATAGTCCGGACGCAGCATGGCCTCCCCCTCGGGACGCCCAATGGTTTGAACGCTCATTTTCATCTCCGTAATGCGCTTGCCTCGCGCCGGTTCTTGAATACCCATCAGATCTTTGGGCCATTGACATGAATCAAACGGAGCGGAGGCGGCGGCAAAATTTAACGCATCGTCATTTGTGTGCATGTCGGATGCGACGAGGACCTGGCGGACTGACGCGCCGCCATGCCGCGCTCTGCCCGCCAACCGCATCTATCCACGGGCAAATTCGGCGCGCCAGGCGGGGCTCTGGCTGTCGCGCAAGCGTAACCCGCGCGTCCTAATTGCGGCTGTGGCATTTGGGCCGGGCGAAACGCGTTATTTCAGGCAGTTCGGACTATCGGCAAAGATCTGCCGCGACTAGAAGTTCGCCAACGACCCAAAGGCCCGCTTCGGGCCGAGCGGAGAAATACAATGCGCAAACCCTCAATCGGCGCGGCCCTTTTCACCGATCACGCACTGGGGCGAAACCTGGTGGTGTGGGCGGGCCTTATTGGCGCGGCATGGGGCGCGATAGCCGGATTCAGGGGGCACATTTGGGGGTTTGCCGGATTGGCCGCGGCGCTGGTGATGCTGGCCATAGCCTTGGTCGATATCAGCCAGTCCGAACATAGCCTGCGTCGGAACTATCCGGTCTCGGCGCACTTTCGCTGGTTTTTCGAATGGCTGCGCCCATTCCTGCGGTCCTATATCGTTGAGAGCGACCTGGAGGGCCGGCCTTACAGCCTCGACGAGCGCTCCCTCGTCTATGCCCGGGCCAAGGGCAATGCGGATGCCCATCCCTTCGGCACCGATCTCGACGTCTATTCCAGCGAGTACGAGTGGCTGGTGCATTCAGCCATGCCCAACGCCGCCGCGCCGCAAGAAATGCGGGTGATGGTCGGCTCCAGCCAATGCGCCCGCCCCTATTCGGCCTCGCGGCTGAACATTTCGGCGATGAGTTTCGGCTCGCTGGGGGCCAATGCCATCGAGGCGCTGAATCTGGGGGCGAAGATCGCGGGCTGCTACCACGACACCGGCGAGGGGGCGATCTCCCCCTATCACCGCAAGCACGGCGGCGACATCGTCTGGGAAATCGGCTCGGGCTATTTCGGGTGCCGCGATGCGGACGGCCACTTCGACTCGGCCCGCTTTGCCGACAATGCCGCCAGCGACCAGGTGAAGATGATCGAGATAAAGCTGAGCCAGGGGGCCAAGCCGGGCCATGGCGGCGTGCTGCCCGCTGCCAAGGTGACCGAGGAGATCTCGCGCACCCGCGGCGTGCCGGAGGGGGTGGACTGCATCTCGCCGGCGGCCCACAGCGCCTTTTCCTCGCCGCGCGAACTGGTGGAATTCGCCGCGCGGTTGCGCGATCTCTCGGGCGGCAAACCGGTGGGCATCAAACTGTGCGTTGGGTTCCCGCACGAGGTTTTCGCCATCGCCAAGGCCATGCTGGCCACCGGCATCCGGCTTGATTACATGGTGATTGATGGGGCCGAAGGCGGCACCGGCGCGGCCCCGACCGAATTGACCGACCGCGTGGGCATGCCGCTGCGCGAGGGGCTGATCATCGCCCGCAACGCGCTGGTGGGTGCGGGGCTGAAGAGTGAGGTCCGGCTGGCCGCGGCCGGCAAGGTCACCACCGGTGCGGGCGTGGCGATCAATGCGGCGCTGGGGGCCGATTGGTGCAATGCGGCGCGGGCCTTCATGTTTTCGCTCGGCTGCGTGCAATCGCTCAAGTGCCACACAGACACCTGCCCGACAGGCATTGCCACCCAGTCTCTGGCGCGGCAACGCGGGCTGGTGGTGCCGGAAAAGGCCGAGCGGGTCGCCCGCTATCACGCCGCCACGCTGCGCGCCCTGCACGAGATTGTCGTTGCCGCCGGTCTGGAGACGCCAAGCGATTTCCGCCCCTCCCATCTGCGCCAGCGTATCAACGTCTCTCAAATGCGGCAGATGGATGAAAGCTACACCTTTGTGCGCCCCGGCGAATTGCTGTCGGGTGTGGCAGATCCCGTGCTCAGCCGCTGGTGGGAGGCGGCGAGCGCTGACAGCTTCCGGAGGGCCGATGGCGACCGCCTCGCCCTTCACTGAGGGCGTGAGGGGGACCGGATAGGCCGGCAAGCGGGGCGCGAAACCGAGGTGCATTGTCGGGGCGGCGCCGGCCTGTCGGTTTTCTGCCACTGGGCCGGCCGGATGCGGGTTGCCAAGTTCGGCTGAGCGGCGCCATGTTGGGTGCATGAACTCATCCCCAGCCTCACCCTCTGCCGGCACGACCATCTTCGAGGCCATGTCGCGATTGTGCGGCGAACTCGGCGCGATCAACCTGGGGCAAGGGTTTCCCGATTTGCCCGAACCGCCGGAATTGATTGAGGCGGCGCGCACCGCTTTGGCCGAGCGTTCGAACCAGTATCCCCCTGTCCCCCGTCAGCACTTAGGGCACAGATTTGAGGTTGTGAATTAAGGAGGGTTGGGGCTTCGTCGTAGTGACGAAGGAACGAA
>CAIXXP010000011.1 GCA_903923465.1 uncultured Sphingomonadales bacterium
AAGCCCATCACCTTCTCGACCCCGGCGCGGTTGTACCAGCTGCGGTTGAACAGCGCGATCTCGCCGCTGACCGGAAGCTGCGCCACCCACCGCTGGAAATACCAGGCCTTGCGATCATGTTCCGATGGCACCCCCAGCGCCACGATGCGGGTGTCGCGCGGGCTCATGTGTTCGGTGATGCGCTTGATGGTGCCGTCCTTGCCGGCGGCGTCGCGGCCCTCGATGATGATGAGCACCTTGCGCCCATCAGCCAGCACATGGCGCTGCACCCGGCTGAGGGCGATCTGCAGCTTTTCCAAGTCGTCCTCATAGCTGTGCTTGTGGCTCATCGGGTTAACTCCTTGCTTCAGGCACTCTTTCCGCGTCACACCTTGTCGGGCGCCGGCGCGGGATTCAGCGGGCCCGGCTGCGCGCCCACCCACTCGCGCCACAGCAGCATCAGCGCGGCCATCAGCGCCGGGCCCAGCACCAGCCCCAGCAGGCCCCAGGCCTCGATACCGCCGAGAATGCCCAGCAGCACCCACACGAAGGGCAGGCGCGTCGCCCCGCCGATCAACACCGGGCGCACGAAATGGTCGGCCACGAACACCACCACCGAGCCGAGGACGGCAATGGCGACGGCCGCGCCGATGTCTCCGCCCGCCGCCAGCAGGCCCGCCGCCGCCGCATAGGCCAGTACCGCGCCAAACGGCACCGCCGAGAGCAGCCCGGTCAGCAAGCCGAACAGCGCGGGATGCGGCACCCCGGCCACCCCATAGGCCACGCCCAGGATCACCCCCTCGCCAAAGCCGACCACCAGCAGGCCGTTCACCGTGCCGCGAATGGCCTGCACGATCTGGCGGCCGACATGCTCGCCCGCCGGGCCGAATGCGCGGCGGCTGCCGATGCGCAGGCCCTCGGCCACGGCCTCGCCATCCCGCAGCAGGAAGAACAGCGCCAGCAGCATGAAGGCGACCAGCAACAGCCGCCGCACCACCTCGGCCAACAGCTTGCGCCCGGTGGCGATGGGCAGGCCGCCCCGCGCGCCGGTGGCCCGGTGCGAGAACTGGCCGATGGCATCCGGCGTGCCGAGATTGGCCTGCCACCATGCGGTCAGCTGGTCGCTGGCGGGCAGATGGTGCAGCAACGCCGGCGGGCTGATCCCCTGCTGGCGCGCCTGCTCCCACCATTGCAGCAGGGCCGTGCTGTCATGCGCGATGCCGACGACCACGACAGCCAGCGGCACGACAAAGGCCAGCACGATCAGCAGCGTCACCATGGCCGGCAACAGCGCCCGGCTGTGGCGGGGCCAGCGCCCGCGCAACCCGGCATACCACGGCCACAGGGAAACGGCGAAAACCACCGCCCAGCCCAGCGCCGGCAGAAACTCGCGCAGCGTCCACAGCGCGGCGAGGGTCAGCAACAGCACCGCCACCAGCCCCGCCCGCAATTGCCCGCGCGTGGGGGCATGGGCGGGGGCGGCGGTGAAGGCACCGGGCCAGGCGGGCTGGCTGGCGCCGGCCGCGGCCGCGCCCCGGTTTTGGCTATCGTGGTCTGATGTGGGTTGGTCAGGGTGTTCCGGCATGGCCCCAGACTAGCCCGCCCGCACCCGCCCGGCAACCGGCGGCGCCATCAGGCCTGCGCCGAGGATAGTGAAGTTTCCCGCCTTGGCGCGATGCAGGATTTCCGCTGCTCGCATCGCTCAGGCAAAACCGGCTCTCCCATTTTTGCGCGATGCAGCTTCTTGTTGGTCGCATCGCTGATGCAAAAAACCGGTTCCCACTTTTTTGCGCGATGCTCTATGCGCTCCCCATGACCCGGCAAATCGCCCCCTTTCACGCCATGGCCATTGGCCGGCTGGCCCATAGCCTTGCCGCGCAGGGGCGCAGCATCATCCATATGGAATATGGCCAGCCCTCCACCGGGGCGCCCGCCGACGCCATTGCCGCCGCGCACCGCATTCTGGATGCCGAGCCGATGGGTTATTGGGAAAGCGCGCCGCTGAAAGCGCGCATCGCCCGCCACTATGCCGAGACGCAAGGGGTGACGATCCGGCCCGAGCAGGTGATCCTGACCTGCGGCGCCTCGCCGGCCTTGGTGCTGGCGCTGACCGCCGCCTTCGCGCCCGGTGCGCGGGTGGCGCTGGCAAGGCCGGGCTATGTCGCCTATCGCAACAGCCTGCTTGCGCTGGGCATGGAGCCGGTGGAGATCCCCTGCGGCGCGGATGTGCGCTTTCAGCTGACCGCCGAGGCGCTGGCCGCGCTGGACCCCGCCCCCGATGGCGTGATCATCGCCAGCCCGGCCAACCCCACCGGCACGATCATCGCCCCCGACGAGCTGGCCGCCATCGCCCGCCTGTGCGCTTCGCGGGGCATCCGCATCATCTCCGACGAGATCTATCACGGGCTCAGCTATGGCCTGCCCACCGTCTCGATGCTCGCCTTCGAGCCCGCCGCACTGGTGGTCAACAGCTTTTCCAAATATTTCAGCATGGCCGGCTGGCGGCTGGGCTGGCTGGTGGCGCCACAGGATCTGCTGGATGCGGCCACCGCGCGGATGAACAATCTGTTCCTCACCCCGCCCTCGCTCAGCCAGCATGCGGGCCTCATCGCCTTTGATTGCCGCGATGAACTCGACGGGCATTTGGCCACTTACGCTGCCAACCGAAAGGGCCTGCTGGCCGCATTGCCGGAACTGGGGCTGGCCGCCGCCGAAATCGCCCCGCCCGATGGCGCCTTCTACATCTGGGCCGACATCGCCCATATGCTGGGGCCAGACATCGCCGACAGCCTCGCTTTCTGCGTCAGGCTGCTGGAGGACACCGGGGTGGCCATCGCCCCGGGTGTGGATTTCGACCCCGTGGACGGGCAGCACCACATCCGCCTCAGCTTCGCCGTCTCCACCGCCCAAGTGCAGGAGGCGATTGCCCGGATGGCCCCGTGGATGCGGCAGCGCGCAAGGTAACGGGCGCAAGATAACGGGCGCGCGGTAAGGTCAGAGCCCGGTTTTTGCCCCGCGCTCCTTGCCCGCGCGCTGATCGGTGATGCGGCGGGCCTTGGGCTTGCCATACAGCCACTGCCAGGTACGATATTCCGCGATGTTCCGCTTGCGCCGCCCGCGCTCCAGATCGTGCCACTGCGCGCGATGTTTCTTCTCGCGGCTCCGCATGAAGGCGAATACCAACGGAACGGCCATCAGGGCCGCCAGCAGGGCAATCAGATAAGGCTGTTGCTGATCCATCATCACGATTCGCATTGGAATAAGGCGATTTTCTTAGCTCTGATCGGGCCGTTCGCCTAGTGCGCCCCGTCGCCATCGTGGAGACGGTGCCAAAGCGGGACAATGGCGCCACCGCGTCCTGCCGCCTTCTGGCGCCGGTTTGCTTTGACAGCCCCCGGCCGCGCGTTAAAAACGGCGGTCCGTGCCGGCTCGGCCAAGCCCGTCTCGGCCAGGGCCGTGGGCCGCCGGCCCTTCCGCATCATCAGCTATAGCAGGCAGCAGACCCCCATGATCAGCCCAAAAGTCACCATCATTACCGGGACATGGAACCGGGAGGCCTTCCTGCCGGCGATCCACGCCTGCGTGCGCGCGCAAACCTATCAGAACTTCGAGTGGATCGTGCTGGACGACAGCGACCAGCCATCGGAAGAACTGCGGAGCAGCACGTGGAAAAAATTGAAGTACATCTACAGTGACGAGCGGATCACCCTGGGCGAAAAGCGCAATCGCATGGTGGCGCAAGCCGAGGGCGAGATCATCGTCAATTTTGACGACGACGATTATTACGGGCCGGATTATGTCGAGAAGCGGGTCGAATCGATCAGGGAAAGCGGCTGCCAACTATCGATTATGTCCGGGTTTTTCGTGCACCAGCTGAACACCGGGCACTTCGGGTTTTACCGAACGCTGGTGAAGGAGGGCCCGGCCTATCAGTTCGGTCAGAATGGGGTGCAATTTGTCAATCTGGCCAATGTGAACATCCCATTTATCCACCTGTGCTTCGGGTGGTCGTTTGTTTACTACAAATCACTCTGGGAGAAGGTGAAGTTCCAGGATATCACCATGTTCGAGGACCGGGAATTCACGCGCAAGTGCCTGGAGCATACGAAAATAGATTTCTACGAATCCAAATCGATTGACGCGATTCACGCGATCCACAATCTTTCGTCCAGCAACTGCTTCCCGCAATTCATCATCCCCCCCTTCATGCTGGCGTCAGGATCCCGCGGCGTGCAGGCCCATATCCAGCGACTGGCGGGGGTGGTGCAGCAGATAAACCAGACCGGGCAACCGCGCCAAGGCGAGCAGGCGGCACAGGCCATTCCGGGTTAGGCGTGCCGGGCTAGGCGGCAGGGTCGGGCGTGCAGGGTTGGGCGTGCCGGGCCAGGTGCCGGCCGCTCCGGGGTGGCGCGGGTCCGTTGCCCGTGCCACCCCGGCGCCATCTCCCGAAGGCGGAAGGGCGTTACCGTCCGTTCTGGTTCGGCTGGGCCTGCTGCGGGTTCGCCTGTCCCTGGCTGGCCTGGCGCTGGTCGAAGGCCGCCAATGCGCGGGCGGCAAACTCGTCAAAGCTCAGCGATCCGTCGTGGTTCGCATCCAGCCTGGCCAGAATCGCCGAGCCATCGGGCACCGGGCCTGGCTGCGGGCCGGCGGCGAGAAATTCGTCGCGGCTGAGCTGGCCATCGTGGTTGGTGTCCATCGCGTCGAATGCGGCCGCGCGACGGCGGCGCATTTCGGCCACGGCGCGCGCCTGATCCGCCGCCAGCCCCGCGGCGAGCTCCTGCTGGGACACATAGCCGTCCTTGTTCGTGTCAAACACGGCGAATTCGGCCCGCAGCCGGGCGATCACATCCGCCCGGGTCATGGGGGCACCCTGCACGGGCGCGGGCGGCGCGACCGGAGCAGTGGCGGCCGGCCGCGCGGTTTTCGCCTCCGCCTGGCCGGAAATGGCAAGCACCCCCAGGGTCGCGCAAATCGCGAGCGGGATTTGTCCGTCGTCAGAACATTCGGCACAGATCGCGGCGTAAATTAGCGGAGGGCGGGCCTCGTCTGGGGTTGGGTTTTAGGCGGCGAGCTTACGGTGTTGCAAGCGCCGATGTTCGATGGTCTGTCGCTTGATCCTTTC
>CAIXXP010000012.1 GCA_903923465.1 uncultured Sphingomonadales bacterium
CGACACCATGGTGCCGATCGTGGAATATTCCACCGTCAAGGGCATCCCCATCCCCGACCTCATCAAGATGGGCAAGTCGACGCAAGAGCGCATCGACGCCATCGTCAAGCGCACGCGCGGCGGCGGCGGCGAGATCGTCGCGCTGCTCAAGACCGGCTCGGCGTTCTATGCCCCGGCCACTTCGGGCATCGCCATGGCCGAGGCCTATCTGCGCGACCAGAAGCGCGTCCTGCCCTGCGCCGCCTATGTCGATGGCCAGTATGGCGTTGACGGCCTCTATGTCGGCGTGCCCGTGCAGATCGGCGCCGGCGGCGTCGAGAAGATCATCGAGATCAGCCTTGATGACGAGGACAAGGCCGGGCTGCAGGTGTCGGTAGACGCGGTGAAGGAACTGCTGGTCGCCTGCAAGGCGATCGACCCCTCGCTGGCCTGAAGGCTTCGCCTGAACCAACCCGGCCGGGCTGCCTCGCGCACCCGGCCACCCCTTTTCGGGCCGCCCCGGCGGCCACCTCTTCCCCGGAGACATCCATGTCGATCCTCATTGACAAGAATACCAAGGTCATCACGCAAGGCATGACCGGCAAGACCGGTGAGTTCCACACCCAGGCGGCCCTCGCCTATGGCACGCAGATGGTCGCGGGCGTCACCCCCGGCAAGGGCGGCCTCACCCACATCGGCCTGCCCCAGTTCGACACCGTCGCCGAGGCGAAGGCCGCCACCGGCGCCACCGCCTCGTGCATCTACGTTCCGCCTCCGGGCGCGGCCGACGCCATCCTCGAGGCGATCGACGCCGGCATCGAGCTGATCGTCTGCATCACCGAGGGCATCCCCGTGCTCGACATGGTCCGCGTCAAGCGCGCCCTGCAGGGCAGCAAGTCGCGCCTCATCGGCCCCAACTGCCCCGGCGTGCTCACCCCGAACGAGTGCAAGATCGGCATCATGCCCGGCTCCATCTTCTCGAAGGGTTCGGTCGGCGTCGTCTCGCGTTCGGGCACCCTCACCTATGAGGCCGTGTTCCAGACCACCAATGCCGGCCTCGGCCAAACCACGGCTGTCGGCATCGGCGGCGACCCGGTCAACGGCACCAACTTCATCGACGTGCTGGAACTGTTCCTGGCCGATGATGCCACCAAGTCGATCATCATGATCGGCGAAATCGGCGGCAGCGCCGAGGAAGAAGCCGCCCAGTTCCTGCGCGACGAAGCCAAGCGCGGCCGCAAGAAGCCGATGGTCGGCTTCATCGCCGGGCGTACTGCTCCTCCCGGAAGGCGCATGGGCCACGCCGGCGCGATCGTGTCGGGCGGCCAGGGTGGCGCTGAAGACAAGATTGCGGCGATGGAAGCCGCCGGCGTCCGCGTCAGCCCCTCGCCCTCGCTGCTGGGTGAAACGCTGGCCGGGCTGCTGAAGGAAACCGTCTGATCCCGGACGGGGCGGGCGGATGGCGCAACCATCCCCCGCCCCGCCTGTCACGAAACGATGAACCCGCGACGAATATACTCCCCTTTACGTATTCGCCTCGGAAGCACGACAAGAGTCGGCTAATCATATTCAGGGCATTGCTGTTCTCCTCCCCGGGACGGCCATCCCCACAAGGCATGATCCGCGCTGGAGGCAGGCTTTCCGCGCATGAAAGGTGATTCCCATGGGCAATGAAATCCACGCATTCGTTCCCGAAGCCGAGCCGACCCCGACGAATGCCGATCTCGCCGCGCCCCAGCCCGGCCCCAGCTGGCAACGCGGCAACTGGCCGCTCGCCGGCGGCACGGCCGAGGACGACCTCACCCAGGCGCTGGACCCCATGGCGTGGAAACCGGCCATCGCCGCCGCCGCCAAGCAAACCGGCGAACAGCTCAGCTCCGCCCAACTGGAAGCGGCCGCCTCCGATTCCATCCGCGCGATGATCCTCATCCGCAGCTACCGGGTGCGCGGCCACCTTGCGGCCAATCTCGATCCGCTGGGCCTCGCCCGTCAGGAAATCCCCGCCGATCTCTCGCCCGAATTCCACGGCTTTTCCGGCCCCGCGCTCGATCGCAAGGTCTATCTCGGCGGCGCGCTGGGCCTGCAATGGGCCACGGTGAACGAGATCGTCGCCATCCTGCGCGCCAACTATTGCGGCAAGGTCGGCCTGGAATACATGCACATCGCCGATGTGGTGGAGCGCAAGTTCCTGCAAGACCGCTTCGAAGGCGCCGACAAGGTCATCGAATTCACCCCCGAGGGCAAGAAGGCGATCCTCTCCGCCGTGATGCGCGGCGAGCAATACGAGAAGTTCCTCGGCCGCAAATACGTCGGCACCAAGCGCTTCGGCCTCGACGGCGGCGAATCGATGATCCCCGCGCTCGAGGCGGTCATCAAGCAGGGCGGCCGCGCCGGGGTGAAGGAGATCGTCTATGGCATGGCCCATCGCGGCCGCCTGAACGTCCTCGCCAATGTTCTGGCCAAGCCTTACAAGGTCATCTTCCACGAATTCTCCGGCGGCTCGGCCAATCCCGAGGATGTCGGCGGCTCGGGCGACGTGAAATACCACCTCGGCACCAGCACGGATCGCGAGTTCGACGGCATCAAGGTGCACATGAGCCTGATGCCCAACCCCAGCCATCTGGAAACGGTGGACCCCGTGGTGCTCGGCAAGGTGCGCGCCTATCAGGTGGTGCGCGACGATATCGGCGGCGACGACAACGGTCAGGGCAAGCACAAGCAGGTGCTGCCGGTGCTCATCCACGGCGACGCGGCCTTTGCCGGCCAGGGCATCGTCTGGGAGTGCTTCGGCTTCTCGGGGGTGAAGGGCTACAACACCGGCGGCTGCATCCACTTCATCATCAACAACCAGATCGGCTTCACCACCAGCCCGCAGTTCTCGCGCGGCTCGCCCTATCCGTCGGATGTGGCCAAGGGGGTGCAGGCGCCGATCATCCATGTGAACGGCGACGACCCCGAGGCGGTGACCTTCGCCTGCAAGCTGGCGATCGACTATCGCCAGACCTTCGGCCGCGACATCGTCATCGACATGTGGTGCTATCGCCGCTTCGGCCATAACGAGGGCGACGAGCCCAGCTTCACCCAGCCGCTGATGTACGCCAAGATCCGCCAGCATCCGCCGGTCAGCGAAGTCTATGCCGCACGCCTGGTGCAGCAGGGCATGATCGAGGCCAACTTCCTGTCCGACAGCATCGCCGCCTTCACCGCCCATCTGGAGGAGGAATTCGACGCCGCCAAGGCCTACAAGCCCAATGAGGCCGACTGGTTCGGCGGCCAGTGGAGCGGCTTCAACCGCCCGCAAACTCCGGAAACCGCCCGCCGCAACGTGCCCACCGGCATCGAGGGCAAGCTGTTCGACAGCCTTGGCCGCGCGCTGACGACGGTGCCCGAGGGCCTGACCATCCACAAGACCCTCGCCCGTGTGATAGACGCCAAGCGCGAGATGTTCACCACTGGCGACGGCTTCGACTGGGCAACGGGCGAGGCCCTGGCCTTCGGCTCGCTGCTGTCGGAAGGCTATGCCGTGCGCCTGTCTGGCCAGGATTCCGGTCGCGGCACCTTCAGCCAGCGCCACTCGGTGTGGGTCGACCAGACCGACGAGCACAAATACATCCCGCTCAGCACCGTGCCCCACGGCCGTTTCGAGGTGCACGACAGCCCGCTGTCGGAATATGGCGTGCTCGGCTTCGAATGGGGCTATGCCAGCGCCGACCCCAAGACGCTGGTTATATGGGAAGCCCAGTTCGGTGATTTCGCCAATGGCGCGCAAATCATCATCGACCAGTATATCGCCAGTTCGGAATCCAAGTGGCTACGCGCCAATGGTCTGGTCATGCTGCTGCCCCATGGCTACGAGGGGCAAGGGCCGGAACACAGCTCCGCCCGGCTGGAACGCTACCTCCAGCTCTGCGCGCAAGACAATATGCAGGTGTGCAACATCACCACCCCGGCCAACTACTTCCACGTGCTGCGCCGGCAGATGCACCGTCCTTTCCGCAAGCCGCTGATCATCATGGCCCCCAAAAGCCTGCTGCGTCACCCGCTGGCCAAATCGAAAGCGAGCGACTTCATCGGCGACGGCCACTTCATGCGCATCCTTTCGGATATCGCCGCGCCGGAGCCAGAGCAGACCAAGCGTCTGGTGCTGTGCTCGGGCAAGGTCGCCTATGATCTGTTCGCCGCGCGCGACGCCGCCGGCCTCACCGATACGGCTATAGTCCGTCTCGAACAGCTCTACCCGTTCCCCGGCGAGCCGCTGGCCGTCCGCCTGAAGGAAATGCCCCATCTCGAACATGTCGTGTGGTGCCAGGAAGAGCCGAAGAACAACGGTTCGTGGTTCTTCGTCGAGCCATTGATCGAGGAGGCGCTGAAGGCCTCCGGGGCTCCGGTAAAGCGGGCGCGCTATGCCGGCCGCACCGCCAGCGCCTCGCCCGCAACGGGCCTGGCCAAGCGCCACGCGCTCGAACAGGGCGCGCTGGTCGCCGATGCGCTGGGCCTTTCCGCCCGTTCGGAAATCCGCCGGCAAAAGAAGTCGTAACCCTCACAGGCCCGCAATCGCCCGTTTCTAAAAAAGGCCGCAAAGATGTCCAGCGAAGTCAAAGTCCCCACTCTCGGTGAATCGGTGAGCGAGGCCACGATTGGCCAGTGGCTCAAGCAACCCGGCGACGCGGTTGCGCTCGACGAGGCCCTGGTCAGCCTGGAGACTGACAAGGTCGCCATCGACGTCACCGCCACGGCGGCCGGCGTCCTCGGCGCGCAACTGGCCAAGGTGGGCGATACGGTCACCGTCGGTGCGGTCATCGCCCTCATCGAGGCAGGTGGCGCGGTTGCGCGCCCCGCCCCGGCCCCGGCCCCGGCAATTGCCGCCACGGCTGCCCCCGCTCCGGCTGTCGCCACCACGCCGGTCGCGCCCGTCGCCGCCCCGGTGGCCAGCGCTGATCCCGCGGTGCTGTCGCCGGCGGTCCGCCGCGCCATCCTCGAATATGGCATCGATCCGGCCACCGTCACCGGCACCGGCAAGGATGGCCGCATCACCAAGGAAGACGTCATCGCCGCCGCGCAGAGCAAGGCCGCCTCGCCGGCCCCCGCTGCCCCGGCCGCCGCCCCTGCCGCCGCCGCTGTCCCCGGGCGCCGCGAGGAACGGGTCAAGATGACCCGCCTGCGCCAGACCATCGCCCGCCGCCTGAAAGAGGCGCAGGACACCGCCGCCCTGCTCACCACCTTCAACGATGTCGACATGACGGCGGTCATCGCCGCGCGCGACAAGTACAAGGATCTGTTCGAGAAGAAGCACGGCGTCCGCCTCGGCTTCATGGGCTTCTTCGCCAAGGCCGCCTGCCTCGCGCTGAAAGATATCCCCTCCGCCAACGCCCGCATCGAGGGCGACGAGATCGTCTATCACGATTACGTCGACATCTCGGTCGCGGTCTCGGCCCCCAATGGCCTCGTCACCCCGGTGGTGCGCGGCGCCGACGACATGAGCTTCGCCCAGATCGAGAAGGCCATCGCCGAATATGGCAAGCGTGCCCGTGACGGCGGCCTCACCCTTGAAGACCTCAAGGGCGGCACCTTCACCATCTCCAACGGCGGCGTGTTCGGCTCGCTGATGTCCACCCCGATCATCAACCCGCCGCAGAGCGCCGTCCTCGGCCTCCACCGCATCGAGGACCGCCCTGTGGTGCGCGGCGGCCAGATCGTCATCCGCCCGATGATGTACCTCGCCCTGTCCTACGACCATCGGCTTATTGACGGCCGCGAGGCGGTGACGGCACTGAAGATCATCAAGGAAGCGATCGAAGACCCCACCCGTCTGCTGATCGATCTTTAAGAGAAGGCTGCCCCATGGCTGACTACGACTACGACGTTCTGGTCATCGGCGCTGGCCCCGGCGGCTATGTCGCGGCCATCCGCGCGGCGCAACTGGGCCTCAAGACCGCCTGTGCCGAAGGGCGCGAGACGCTGGGCGGCACCTGTCTCAACGTCGGCTGCATTCCCAGCAAGGCCCTCCTCCACGGCTCGGAACTGTTCGAGGAAGCCCACGACGGCACCCTCGCCAAATTCGGCGTGAAAACCGGCAAGGTCGAACTCGACCTTCCCGTCCTGCAGGGCGAAAAGGCCCTCGCGGTGAAAGAACTGACCCAGGGCGTCGAATTCCTGTTCAAGAAGAACAAGGTCGACTGGCTTAAAGGCTACGCCAAATTCACCGGCCCACACGCCGTGGAAGTCGCCGGCAAGCCTGTCACCGCCAAACACATCGTCATCGCCACCGGTTCCTCGGTCATGCCGCTAGCCGGCGTCGCGGTCGATAACGGCGCCGGCATCATCGTCGACAGCACGGGCGCCCTCGCGCTCACCCGCGTCCCCCAGCACCTCGTCGTCATTGGCGGCGGCGTCATCGGGCTGGAACTCGGCTCGGTGTGGCGCCGCCTCGGCGCCAAGGTCACCGTCGTCGAATTCATGGACCAACTGCTGCCCGGCATGGACGGCGAAGTCCGCAAGGAAGCCGCCAAGATCTTCAAAAAGCAGGGCATGGAACTGCGCCTGTCCACCAAGGTCACCGGTGCCAGCGTGAAGGGCAAAAAGGCCACCCTCACCCTTGAACCCGCCGCGGGCGGCACCGCTGAAACCCTAGACGCAGATTGCGTGCTGGTGGCCATCGGCCGCCGCGCCCACACCGAAGGCCTCGGCCTCGATGTCATCGGCCTGGCCCCGAACGCGCGCGGCCAGATCGAAACCGACCATGACTTCCGCACCCCCATCGACGGCGTCTGGGCCATCGGCGACGTCATTCCTGGCCCCATGCTCGCCCACAAGGCCGAGGACGAAGGCATTGCCGTCGCCGAAAACATCGCCGGCCTCACCGGCATTGTGAACCACGATGTCATCCCCGGCGTGGTCTACACCACACCCGAGATTGCGGGCGTCGGTCTCACCGAGGAAGCGGCGCGCGAGAAGGCCAAGGAATCGGGCGGTGACATCAAGGTCGGCAAGTTCCCCATGCTGGCCAACAGCCGCGCCAAGACCAACCGCGAACCCGACGGCTTCGTCAAGATCATCGCCGATGCCAAAACCGACCGCGTGCTGGGCATCTGGGCCATCGCCACCTTGGCCGGCACCATGATCGCCGAAGCAGCCCTGGCCATGGAATTTGGCGCCACCAGCGAAGACATCGCCTACACCTGCCACGCCCACCCGACCCATTCGGAAGCGATCAAGGAAGCGGCGATGGCCGTGCGGGGCAAGCCCATTCATATGTAAAGGCAAGGCGAACCGGGAGAAGACGCAGGGGGTTTCGCCCCTGCACCCCCTATCGTCTCCCGGCGAGAGGGGCGCAAAACCCGCCGCCGCGCCCAAACCTCACCGCGCGCAGGCCTCAATGCGGCTGCGCCGCCCGACGCCGCGCCGACGCCCACCCACGACAAATCCAGTATTGGGGGTTTGGGGGTCGAACACCCCCAAGTCTTTCCCTCTCCTTCTCCAAACACAAAAAAGCGGCCGCGAACCGAAGCCCGCGACCGCCCTATTGCCAGCCCCAAATGGGGCGAATAGCTTATTCCTCGCCGTCGTCGCCCTGCACCGGCCCAGAATCCCGACCCTTGGCGGAAACGTCGCGATCAACGAACTCGATCACCGCGATGGGCGCGGCGTCCGAAGCACGGATACCGGCCTTGATGATACGGGTATACCCACCGGCGCGGGCGCCATAGCGGGTCGCCAGCACGTCGAACAGCTTCACCAGCTGGGTGTCGTCCTGCAGCCGGGCATGGGCCAGACGGCGATTCGACAGGCCCCGACGCTTGGCCAGCGTGATCAGCTTCTCGATATAGGGACGCAGCTCGCGCGCCTTGGCGGTGGTGGTGGTGATCTGCTCGTGCTTGATCAGCGCGGCAGAGAGGTTGCGCAGCAGCGCGGCGCGATGCTGGCTGGTGCGCTGAAGCTTACGATGGCCAACCTTGTGACGCATAATTCAATCCTTCGTTCGTAAGGGGGCCGTGCTAGGTACCCCGGTCCAGGCAGCGCTTGGGGCCGCTGCCACACCCGCAATGGAGGGGCGCCACCGGGGCGCCCCAACCAGAATTTACCCGAGAAGCTCTTGCTCGAGCTTCTTGGCCATTTCCTCGATATTCTCAGGCGGCCAGCCAGGGATATCCATCCCCAGACGCAGCCCCATCGAGGAGAGCACTTCCTTGATCTCGTTGAGCGACTTGCGGCCGAAGTTCGGCGTGCGCAGCATCTCGGCTTCGGTCTTCTGCACCAGATCGCCGATATAGATGATGTTGTCGTTCTTGAGGCAGTTGGCCGAACGCACCGACAGCTCCAGCTCGTCCACCTTCTTGAGCAG
>CAIXXP010000013.1 GCA_903923465.1 uncultured Sphingomonadales bacterium
AACCGGGGTCGGCTACCGGCTCGCCGTGCCCGACACTGAATGAGCGCCGCATGACCGCCCCCCTCGCCCCCCATCTGTCGGCCGCCGATATCAGCCTGAACCTGCGCAGCGCCAGCAAAGCGGCCTTGCTCGCCGACCTCGCCCGCCGTGCCGCCGCGCGCTGCGGCCTGGCGGAGGCCGATCTGCGCCACGCCCTGCTCACCCGCGAAGCCCTCGGCAGCACCGGCTTCGGCGGCGGCATCGCGGTGCCGCATGCCCGCATCCCCGGCCTCGCCGCCCCGCTGCTCGCCTTCGTGCGCCTGGACCGCAAACTGGCCTATGACGCGATCGACGGCGCCCCGGTCGATCTGGTCATGCTCCTGCTCAGCCCCGCCGCGGACGACGCCACCCATCTCAGCCTGCTCGCCGCCATCTCCCGCAAGCTGCGCGCACCCGCGGTCGCAACCGGCCTCCGCCACGCCACCACCCCGGCGGACGCGCTGGCCTGGCTGACCGCGCCGTGAACGCCGCCGCCGTCAGGGCAGGCTGACCACCCGAAGGTGGATCGTGCGCCGAACCTGAAACCCGAGTTTAAGATACGCGTTGCGCGCCGCCAGATTATCGGTTTTGACATGCAAAAACGCGGTCTCGCCACGCGCGGCCACCCGCGCCGCTACCGCCTGCGTCATCGCCCGGCCGTAGCCGCGCCCCTGCCAGTCCGGATGCACGCACACGCCGCTAATCTCACTAAACCCCACCGGGCGCAGCCGCACCCCGGCCATCGCCACCAGCCGGCCGCCGTCGCGAATGCCGACATAATCCCCCAACTCCACCGTGCGCGGCCCAAACGGGCCAGGCTTGGTCAACGCCACCAGCTCCAGCATCTCCGCCGAACTCTCCGCCTCCAGGCTCCGCACCATCTCCGCCATCCCCGGGTCGAGCGGCGGCACCGCCCCCGGCAACACCATCTGATCAATGTCACGCGCATACAGCACCGGAAACGGCGGCGGCGCGGGCGTGTCGAGGAACAACGGCACCCGACTGCCCCCCGGCAACACCTCCCGCAAAGCGTCGTAGCCGGCCGCCTCCGTGGTGGCGATGCCCACCATCGGGCAGATCTCCTCCGGGTATCGCCGCGCCGCGCCATCGCCAATGGCCAGCGCCGCATGCGTCGTCGTCAGCGCCGACCAGACCGGATTGTCGAGCGGGGATTGGGTCACGGCGATATCCTTCAACTGAAGCGATATTATAGATTATGATCGACATCTTAATGAGAAGGATTTATCGTTCCACTGTCAAGCATGGGGGCTATGGTTGCGATGCGCCGCTCTAAAATCGAAACCGCCGCAACCCGTCGGTGCATCGTTGCCTCCGCCTCCAGCGCACTGCGCACACGCGGGATCGAGGCGGTCAGCCTCGGTGCCGTCATGGCCGAGGTTGGGCTCACGCATGGGGGGTTTTACCGCCACTTCCCCTCCCGCGAGGCCCTGGTCGCCGAAGCCCTGGATGATGCGGTCGACACGGCACTCGACACACTCGCGGCGGAAGCAAACCGTCACCCCGGCCGCGAATTTTCCGCCTTGGTGCGGCTTTACCTCTCGTCCAGCCACCGTGATGAACCCAGCGCCGGCTGCCCCTTCGCCGCCCTCGGCAGCGACCTCGCCCGCGCCCCGCAAGCCACCCGCACCGCCGCCACCGCCGGCCTGCAACGCTTCATCACCACCATCGCCGCCACACTCGCCGAACCGCTCAAACCCAGGGCCCCCGCCATCGCCAGCCTCCTGGTCGGCGCCCTCACCGTGGCCCGCGTCACCGATGATGCCGCCCAATCCCAAGCCATCCTGGCCGAAGCGCTGCACGCCGCCGAACACCTCGGCCAACCCTGACGCCACGGCGCACGCGCAGGCAAACCCACGCTGATGCGCGGGACATAATGGTGAACATTGGGTTCGATGCGCCCCCTGGGGGCTGCGCTGATTTCAACCTAACGCTTTGAAATTACTTGGCGTCCCGTAGGGCCGCCATTATAGTAGTTCAGGCTGATGCAGGATGAGCCAAGAACTTACGTATAAGTGTCTGAATTACCTAGTCTATATGGCAAATTGATGCGTCCTGATGCACCCTGCTCCAACATGCTATTGCGACGTCAAGGTGTGGGGACTATTGTGGGGTACAACCTCTTTCCACATCCGCCTGATCGGCGAGCAGGACCATCGCTATGAATAAATCCGGCAATCTCGATGCCCGCACAGTCGAAGCCGCCAAGCCCCGAACAACACCCTACCGCCTGTCCGATGGCGGTGGCCTCCTGCTGGAAATTAGACCAACTGGCGGGAAGATGTGGATGGTGCGCCTCACTGTTGGCGGCAAACGTCGCGACATCGGCTTAGGCGGTTTCCCCGCAGTCTCGCTAAAGATTGCGCGCACGAAGGCCGAGGCAGCCCGTCGACTGGCTACCGCCGGGATTGACCCGGTGGAGGAGCGCCAACGCCTTACACGCGATGCGGAGCAAGAGGCGGCGGCAGCAAAGCGCGCAGAAGCAAGGACGTTCCGTAGCGTGGCCGAAGCCTGCATTGCTGCCGAGGCGCCTGGATGGAAGAGCCAACGCACGAAACTGCTTTGGTTGCATACTTTGGAACAGTGGATCTTCCCACACCTGGGCGATATGCCGGTTGGCGAGATCGACCGCACAGCCGTGCATCGCGCAATTGAGGAAGTCTGGACGACGCGTCCGGCAACCGGGAAGAAAGTGCTGCGCCGGATCGGTGCCGTCCTTCGCTATGCCGCAGCAAACGGTTGGCGGGCTAACGACAACGTCGCCGACGCCCGGATGCTAAGATATGCGGGTCTCCCTGCTTTGCCCGGCGGACGAAAGCACCCTTCCCTGCCATGGGCGCGTATGCCGATGTTTATGTCCGCGCTGGGTGAAATGCCAGGATTAGCCCCGTTGGCGCTGCATATGGTTGTGATGACCGCGCTCCGGTCTGGCGAGGTTCGCAACATGAGATGGTCGTGGCTTTCGTTTGATGGCACGCCGACTTTGACCGTGCCCGGCGAGATGATGAAGTCGAAGCGCTCGGTTGAGGTGCGACCACACCGCGTTCCCATGACCGGGGAAGCGCTGAAGACCCTTGCCGTTGCCTACGCCGCCACGACAGGCACGGCAGCGACAGCGTCTGACCTGCCGCGTCTAGCCCTGGCCCAGGGCGACAAACTGGTGTTCCCATCAGCTAGATTGACGACACCCCTCAGCGACATGGCGCTGTCGGCGGTTGTGCGGCGCATGAATGCTAGCCGAGCCGAAGGCATGCTCGCACCATGGCGGGACGCGGACGGACGTGAAGCGGTGCCCCATGGGTTCAGGGCAAGCTTTTCAACTTGGGTCGATGACACCCGGCCAGAAGAGCGGGAAGCAGCCGAACGGGCGCTGGCCCACGAGATCGGTAACAAGGTCAGCGGTGCATATCGCCGCAGCGACCTATTTGACCGGCGCATTTCGTTGATGGAAGCTTGGGCTTCACACTGCTGCTCGTCAAAGATTTGCCCGATAAAATCACCTTCACCGGATAATTGATCATGAGCGTTATAAAAAAGCCACTTCCCAACAATGACGACCACAACATACCTAATAATTCAGATATATTCAAACCATATGAAGTAGATGATATAACAAAGACAAAAATATCACCAGAAAGCCTTGGAGATTATGGAGTTGAAGGCACAATTGATCCCGTTTGGGATTATATAGATCATGTTGATTCATTAAAAGAATTTCATAGATATGTAGCATTTTTAGTTTTTCATGCACGACATTTACCACCTGCAGCGCATGCAAACATAGCTCATATGTTACTTAATCCGTTTAAGGGTTCCCAAGGGCGTCCTGCGAACACTCATTTGCGGCAACTCATAATTGAAGAGATATCAGCGGGCAGCATCATGAACATCTGGAGGAATTTAAATCGATCCCAGAGAATATGTGAGGTCATGAAGATGAGTGGCCTTGATAAGCTGGCCGCAGAGTCGGCCTACGATGGGGCGGAAGAATTTTACGAACAAACGACAGGTGTCACAGTTGAACGTCCAGGACGTCGTCCACGACGAAGAAAGCCGGGAAAACCCGCCATTTAATCCATTTTTTTAAAGTTCTTTGTTCGATTACTTAGCTGTCGCCCCGGCGCATCTCGCGTCATGCAGAAGGAAGCGACAGCATGTTGACCACCACGACGACGATCAACCAGTCCCCGAATACATGGGGCTCGCCATTAACGATGACCTTGTCCAACGCGTCCGCAATTAGCGGATTGTCGATAAGCACCCTGCGCCGGCATGCCGCGAAAGGCCACTTGCGCCTTATCAAGCTCGGCGGTCGCACGCTGGTCGATAGCGCATCGTTGCGGCGTTTGCTGCAGCAGTGACCTGACAGTCGCACCAGCCGTATCCCCAGCAATTGTCGACAACTTCTCCCCTGAATCTGGTGTAACTCAATTTCGGCACTCGTCAGCATCGCCATGTCGTGTGCAAAATATACGCCGGATTCCAATGCGAAGTAGCCTTGGAGTTTTTCATAAATGCCCCCCCAAATCACTCTCATTACCAAAACCGATACCCCGGCGTTGATGTCCAAGCGCATCACCATCGGCCCGGATGATCGCGTCAAGTCTGACGGGTCGCACTGCCTAATGCGGCACGGAAGCGCCGAACGCGTGATCGTTGCGACGGCAACCGAATTGGCTGAGTTAATACAAAACTGCCGCCCCGACCAAGCCATCGCCCTCGGCACACTCCAAAGTGACATCACCACGCCGGCCAGCATCGTCACGCAATCCAGCCTAAAGAAAGGCAGCGGCAACATCGCGCGCACGCGGGAATATATCGACTACCTGCCCGGGCAGCCCGCATACGCTTTGATTGATATCGACAACAAAGGGATGCCCGGCCACGTGAAAGCCGTCGTCGACTCCACTGGAGGGGTTTGGCCAGCGCTGGTGCGGCTGGCACCGGGCCTCGCCACCGCGTCCC
>CAIXXP010000014.1 GCA_903923465.1 uncultured Sphingomonadales bacterium
CAGCGGGCGTGAATCGGCGTATCGACGCAGATGATGCCGCGCACGCGGTCGTCGGCGCCGCTGCACAGGAAGGACGGGCTGCCCCCCATGGAGTGCCCGACGATGATCACGCCCCCATCATCCTTGGGCCCGTTCCCCTGGGCGAGCCCGGCCGCGTCGATTGCGCCGCTGGCCTCGGCGGCAAACCGCTCGAAGGAATAACGCTCGCACCAGTCCGACCCGCCCATGCCGCTCCACGATATGGCGGCGCAGCGCCAGTCCTTGGCGAAGGAGGGCGCGATATAGCTCCACCAGTCGGCATGGGCGCTCATGCCATGGGTGAACAGCAGGCCCGGCTTGCCCACCTCGCCCCAGGTCAACAGCTCGATATGCCGGTCTTCGATGAAAAAGCGCGTGCGCTCCGGCGCCTGCGCCATGGCCTGATTGTACCAGCGCGGCGCCGGCGGGCGCTCCCCACCATATTGGCCGAGCGGCATGCGGATTTCGTCGGGCAGGGTGAAACTGCGTGTCAAATCGTCAGACAATGAAAATACCCCGCCTCAATTCAAGCTCGTTGCGGCCCCAAGCTCGTTGCCGCCTTTGTCACAGGCCAATCCCGCTGGCCAGTCCCGCATGATCCCAGTCCCGCATGATCCCAGTCCCGCATGATCCTATCCTCGCATGATCGCGCCCTATCGGAAAGATCGCGCGCGGCCGGCCGCGCAGAATCGACACAAGGATGGAAATTGCGCGCGACATCGCCGTCTCACCCGTGACATAGCCGGCGACATGGCCAATATCGGGCCGGAACAATCCGATAAATGCCATCCGATGCATGGTGCCAAAATCTAAGGACAACTCAGGTGACAGGGTATTCGACAGAGGTGGGCGAAGAAAATGCCCGCATGATCCGGGAAAGCGCCGGCTTTCTGCGCGCGGCCGACCGCATGGCCACGGTGCGCGCCACGCGCCATCAAGCGCCCGGCATCACCCCGCAGGACTGGGCGGTGGTCGCCGAGATGGGTTGGATGGGCCTGCGCCTGTCGGAGGAGCGCGGCGGCGTCGGCTTTGGCGTCACCGAATTCTGTGCCCTCGCCGAAGAGCTGGGCCGCGGCCTGCTGCCCGAATTCGTCGTCTCCAGCATCGCCATCGCCCCCTTGCTGCCCGATGCCCTGCTCGGCCCGGTGCTGGCGGGCGGGCACATCGTCATTCCCGCGTGGTATGAAAAGCTGGGCGAGCCCGACCACGTCGAGGCCGCGCTGGCGGGCGACACGATCACCGGCACCAAGCGCTTCATCGCCTCGGCCCAGGCCGCGCACAGCTTTCTGGTGACGACCGGCCAGGGCGCCGCGCTGGTTGAGGCCACGGCCCCCGGCCTGTCGCTCACCACCCAGGCGCTGGTCGATGGCGGCCATTTTGGCGAGCTGGCGCTCACCGCCGCCCCGGCCACGCCGGTCAGCGGTGATGTCGCCCGCGCGCGCGAAGAGGCGACGCTGGGCATCGCCGCCTATCTGCTGGGCATGGCCGAGGCCTGCTTCGCCATCACCCGCGATTACCTCACCGTGCGCGAGCAGTTCGGCCGGGCGATCGGCTCGTTTCAGGCGCTGCAACACCGCATGGTCGATGCCTATCTCCAGATCGAGCTGGCCCGCGTCTCCATCGCCAAGGCCGCCCGCATCATCGATGAGGGCGCCGATGATGCCGAGGTCGCCCGCGCCGTCTCGCGGGCCAAGGCGCGTGCCTCCGACATGGTGCTGCTGGTCACCCGCGAGGGCGTGCAGATGCACGGCGGCATGGGTTACACCGACGATTGCGATGTCGGCCTGTTCCTGCGCAAGGCGATGGTCGTCGCCACCGCCCATGGCTCGGCCGGCTGGCACCGCCGCCGCTATGCCCGGCTGGCCGATCTGCGCAACAGCCGGCTGGCCGCGTGAATTTTGGCCGCGGAACGAACCCCATCATTCGAGACCTGACCCATGACCACTGATCCCATGACCACTGAGCACATAGCTCGCGCCGCCGCCGACGCCGCCCTCACCGACGAGGAATTCCGCCTCGTCGTGCGCGACTGGATCGCCGAGACCTACATGCTGGAGCGCAACCTGCGCATCCGCCCCTCGTTCGATTACGCCCGCCCGTGGTACAACGCCCTGTCGGCCCGCGGCTTTCTCGCCCCCGGCTGGCCGGTGGAGCACGGCGGCTCCGGCCTGTCGATCATGAAGCAGGTGATCATCGTCGAGGAGCAGGAGCGCTTCGGCTGCTGCCGGATGAACGAGATGGGCGTGGTCATGGTCGGCCCGCTGCTCATCCGCTATGGCACGCCGGAGCAGCAGCAGTTCTTCCTGCCGAAAATCCTCAGCGGCGAAATCCGCTGGTGCCAGGGCTATTCCGAGCCCGGCGCCGGCTCCGACCTCGCCTCCCTGCGCACCGAAGCGGTGCGCGATGGCGACGAATGGGTGGTCAACGGCCAGAAGATCTGGACGACCCGCGCCAACGATGCCACCTGGATCTTCGCCCTGCTGCGCACCGACAAGACCGTTGCCAAACACGCCGGCATCTCGATGTTCCTCATGCCGATGGACTCACCCGGCATCACCGTGAAGGGCATCCGTGACCTGACCGGCGGCGAGGAACTGTGCCACACCTTCTTCGAGAATGTGCGCGTACCCCACGCCAATCTGGTCGGTGAGCTGAACAAGGGCTGGGCGGTGAATTCCTCGCTGCTCGGGCTGGAGCGGGTCTATGTCGGCCTGCCCAAGCATTCCGCCCATGGCCTCGCGCGGCTGCACGATCTGATGACGCTGACCGGCGCGTGGGACGATGAGGCCGCCGTCGACCGCTTCACCCAGTTCCAGCTCGATCTGGAGGACCACATCGCCCTCTACGAAGCGGCGCTGGAGCAGGTGGTGCGCACCGGCGAATACCCGGCGAATATCTCGCTGCTGAAGCTGAGCCAGACCGAACTCTACCACCGCATCACCGAGGCGATGATGGACATGGGCGGCGAGATCGCCGGCCTGTTCGACCCGCTGGTCGAGCACGACAACCTGTTCCTGTCGAACCAGTTCCTGCTGGCCCGCCCGACCACGATCTACGGCGGCACCTCGGAGGTTCAGCGCAACATTCTGGCAACGCGGGTGCTGGGGCTGCCGAAGTAAACGGGGCGAAATCGCCGGGCTGACACAACTAAGGCGGCGGCCCGATTGCCGGGCCGCCGCCTTTTGGTTTGTGGATTTAGGCGGAGGGAAGGTTTCGCAGGGGCTAGCCCCTGCACCCCTTATCGTCTTCCGGCGCGATGTTGCGCCTATGGCATCGTTTCCGCCCAACCTCACCGCGCCGCAGGCTATCACAACCGCGTTGCGGCACCTCACAACGTCGATGCATTGCGCTTAGCCCGACAGTAATGGGGGTTTGGGGGTGTAACACCCCCAAGACTCATCCCTTTCCCTGCCGCTTACATGCCGATCTGATAGCCACCATTCACCGACAGATGCTGCCCGGTGATATAGGATGCGGCGTCGGAGAGCAGGAAGCACACCGGCTTGGCCACCTCTTCCGGCTGCGCCCAGCGGCCGAAGGGGATCTGCGCCAGATAGCGGTCGCGGAATTCGTCGCTGCGGATGGTTTCGGTCATCTGGGTTTCCACCATGCCGAAGCAGACGGTGTTCACGCGGATCTCGTATTTGCCCCATTCGCGCGCCGCGCTCATCGTCAGGCCGAGAACGCCGGACTTGGCCGCGCCATAGTTGATCTGGCCGATGGTGCCCCGGCGGCCGGCGTCGGACGAGATGTTGACGATGGAGCAGCTGCTCTTGTCGCCTTCCTTCTGGCGCTCGATGAAGTGGCGGCCAATGGCCTGCAGGAAGTTGAACGAGCCGGTCAGGTGCACACCCAGCACGTCTTCCCAGTTGGCGGTCGACATTTTGACGATCATCGCCGCGCGCACGATGCCGGCATTGTTCACCAGGCCGTGCAGCGCGCCAAACTCGGCCACGCCGCGGGCGATGGTCTCACCGGCGAAGGCGGCATCGGCCACGCTGCCGGCGGCGGCCAGCACCCGGCCGGGGTGGGCGGCGGCCAGGTCGTTCAGCGCCGCCTCGTTCATGTCCACGGCGACGACATTGCCGCCAAGGCCGATGACCATCTCGCTCAGCGCGCGGCCGATGCCCTGCGCCGCGCCGGTCACCACAATGTTTTTACCTTCAAGAGACATGGAAACGGTCATCTTTTTTGCCTTTCAGATTGCCGGCCCGGTCAATAGCAGGCCCAAAACGCGGATCAAAGGGCGCAGCACGCCCCGATAGCGCCCCCCGATAGCGCCGCCGCGCGCCCTTGGCCATCACCCTGGCAATTCTGCGGATATGTGAATGGGCAAGCGCCGCGATCGGGCCGCCCGCGCCCCGCGTCTCCTGCCCGCCGCCGGGCCGATTGACACTGGCCCTCAATTTACCTTACAGCCGTTAGAATCACGGGGCTGAGAGGAATCGCCATGGGACAGATCGCTTCCGCGGACGCGCGAAGGTCGCCTTCGGACAGGGGCATGCCCATCGCATCCGCGCGTGGCGGTCTGGTCAAGAAGAAGGCTGCCGGGGCGGATTGGCCCAGCCTGCCCGCCAGCGTGGTCAAATCGGCCGGGCGGGCCCTGCAAATTCTCGAATATTTCGACGACACGCGTGGCGAGGCCAATCTGGCGGATGTGTCGCGCGCCCTCGGCTATCCGGAATCCAGCGCCTCCATCCTGCTGCGCAGCCTGGTGACCATGGGCTACCTCGGTTACGACCGCTATACCCGCACCTATCGCCCCACCAGCCGCGTCCGCCTGCTGGGCGACTGGATAGAGCCGAAGCTGTTCGAGAACGACGCGATCATCCGCCTGATGGAGCGCATCCACGAGCAGGCGCTGGCGACGGTGGTGCTGGCGTCGCGCAATGGGCTGAATGCGCAATATATCTATGTCGTGCAGTCGCGCACCGACCCCATCCCGCACCTAACCCGGGGTGTGATGCGCACCATCACCAGCTCCGGCCCCGGCTACGCGCTGCTCAGCGGCATCGACGATATCGAGCTGGGCAAGATCGTCCGCCGCGTCAATGTCGATGCCCGGCCAGACGAGCTGCGCAAGTTGACCGATGTGCTGGGCGATGTCGCGGCGGTGCGGCGCAACGGCCACTATCATGGGCCCAGCCGCCTTTCCGCCGGCATGTCCGTGCTGGCCATGCCGGTGCCGGCGGGCCTCTCCGGCACGCCGCTGGCGCTCGCCATCGCCAGCCCGTCCGAGCAGATGGACGGCCGCGTGGGCGAGCTGGTGGAGCTGATGCACCGCTGCATGGCCGACGCCCTGCAAGGCTGACCCGGCCCCGCGCCGACCGGGCCACTCGCCGGCGCCGCAATCTTCACACCCTCCTGTTTTCCCACCAAGGACATGTCATGGCCCTGCTTCCCTACGACGAGCTTCTCGCCCTCCCGCCCATCATCAAGCAGCAGACCTACGAGGCGCGCGATTCGATCATCTATGCGCTGGGCGTGGGCCTTGGCGCCGAGCACGACGACGAGCGCCAGCTCCGCTTCCTGTGGGAACGCGACCTGCTGGCCATGCCCACCAGCGCCTCCACCCTGGCCTGGACGCGCTTCGCCGATGTCGACATCGGCATGACCTATGCCAAGGTGGTGCACGCCGAACAGCGCATGGTCATCCACAAATCCATGCCGGCCGCCGGCACCGTCACCTCCGAAATGCGCGTTAAGGACGTGGTCGATCGCGGCGCCGACCGCGGCGCCATGCTCTATTTCGAGCGCAAGCTGATCGACAATGCCGATGCCAGCGTCATCTCCACCCAGATCCTCTCGCTGCTGGCGCGCGGCGATGGCGGCTTCGGCGGGCCGGAGCGGCCCTCGCTGCCCGCCCACAAGGTGCCCGAGCGCGCGCCCGATCTCACCTGCGAGCTGCAGGTATCTACCCGCTCGGCGCTGATCTACCGCCTGATGGGCGACGTGAACCCGCTGCATATCGACCCCGTCGCCGCCCGCAAGGTCGGCTTCAAGGGCCCCATCCTGCACGGTCTGGCCACCTATGGCTTCGTCGGCCACGCCCTGCTCAAGTCGCTGCTCGATTACGACCCCGCCCGCCTGCTGGAACTCGACGGCAAGTTCAGCTCGCCTGTCTACCCCGGCGACCGCCTCGTCACCGAACTGTGGGTCGATGGCGATGCCGTGTCCCTGCGCGTGCGCGTGCCGGATCGCGACGTGGTGGTGTTCGACAACGGCCGGGCGAAGATTCGCGGGGGCGTGAAAGAGGTAGGGAGATTGAAGGGGTAGATGCGAGGGACTCGTCCCTCGCGCTCCCTTTCCCTGTCATTGTCGCGCCACGGGTTCGGCCTCGGCGCAAGGCCGCCGCGCCGCAGGCTATAAAGCCGCTTCGCGGCAGAGCACGGCGCCGAGGTTATGCGCCAACGCCAACAGTAATGGGAGCGCGAGGGGGTAACCCCCTCGCACCTACCCCTTAAAACCCCTCAAACGTCCAAATTCGCCACATTCAGCGCGTTTTCCTGAATGAACTCGCGGCGGGGCTCCACCACATCGCCCATCAGGCGGGTGAAGATTTCGTCGGTCACGTCGGCGTCTTCCACCTTCACCTGCAGCAGCGCGCGGTTGTCGGGGTCCAGCGTGGTCTCCCACAGTTGTTCGGCGTTCATCTC
>CAIXXP010000015.1 GCA_903923465.1 uncultured Sphingomonadales bacterium
ATCTGGCGCTGCCGGGGCGTCCGTCAACCCAGCCGGCGGGATAAGATCTCCGGCCAGCCGGTCAGCTCGCCCGCTCCGGCAGGATATATTGCTCCAACACCCCGGCTTCGATCAGGCGGGCAATCTCGGCCTCGCCCAGGGCGAGTTCGTCGCGCATGATCTGCGCCGTGTGCTCGCCCAGCAGCGGGGCCGGGGTTTCGGGAGGGTCGGGCAGGCGCTCGGAGCGGATCGGGGCAGCCTCGATCTTGAACGGGCGGCGCATATGGGGATGGCTCACCTCGCGGAAAAAGTGACGCCTTTGGTAGTAGTCGAAGTCGGGCAGGTCCGCCACGCGCAGCATCGCCCCGGCGGGCACGCCTGCCGCCTGCAGGGCCGCCATCGCCACGCGGGGTTCTTGCCCTGCCAGCCATTCGCCGAGCGGCCGGCCTCCGGTTACCCGCATGGCCGCAACCCGGTCGGCCTCGTGGCGCAATGTCACCACGCACCATTCATCATCACCCGCGCAGGGGTAGACGGCGGATGCTGCGGGTTCTTCCGTCACCTGGTGGCCCGCCCGCTGCAGCGCGGCGCCCGCGATGCGCGCTGCCATATGGCTGAGCATGACCTCCGCCTGGCTGACGCTGACGGAACCGCCCTTGCCGGTGCGCAGGCGCCGGATCAGCAGCGCCAGAACGCCGATTGCGCCGATGCGCCCCACCACATGGTCGGGGTAGACGGTGATCGCGTCGCTGAAACTGGCGGCCTCGCCCGGATAGCGCCATTGCATCGTCAGCCCCGCCGAGGCGCGTACCAGAGGGCCGTATCCCAGCCGCTTCGACCACGGCCCCGTCGGGCCAAAGGCCGAACTTTCGGTGACGATGATCCGCGGGTTGATGGCCTTGAGCGAGGCATAGTCCAGCCCCAGCGATTCCAGCGTGCCACCCTTGAAATTGGAGAGCAGGACGTCGGCGTTCTCGATCAGCCGCAGCAGCAGCGCCTTGCCCTCGGGATCGCGGACATTGAGGCCGAGGCTGCGCTTGTTGCGGTGGCCGGTGGCAAAGGTTGCCGAGATCAGATCCTTGGTGCGGTTCTGACGTGAGCCATCGGGGAACGCGGCATTCTCGACCTTGATGACATCGGCGCCCTGATCGGCAAGCAGGCGCCCGCCCTCGGCCCCCACCACGATCACGCCGAAATCGAGCACGCGCAGGCCGGACAGTGGCCGGTCGCCGGCGGCCGCAGGGTGCGCCTGCGCCTCGCGCGGGGCCCAGGCAATCGGCCCGTCCGGAAGCGCCGGCACCGCGCCGGCAATACCCATGCGAACCCCGTCGATTTCGAGCACGCCGTCGGGGAAGGGCGCGGCGACGCCCGCCGCTATCTCGACCGGCACGAAGGCCTGTCGCGCGGCGATCTGCTCGCTCACCAGCGCTTCGTCGAGATCGAGCACGGCGGCGGTCGGCACGCCGAAGCGCTGGCCGGCGGTTTCCAGCTCGGTGCGGGTCTTGTCGGCGAAGAAACGTCCGATGGCGGGGATCAGCGTGGTCGAGGCAAAGCGCGTCTGGAGCACATCGAAGGAAGGGTCGGCAAATTCCTCCGGCCGGCCCATCCATTCGAACATGCCGCGCCACTGGCGGGGCGCCAGCACGCAGAGGCGGACAAAGCCGTCCTTGCAGGGGATGATCGGGTATTGGTGGCGCGCCTCTGCCCGGCCGCGCGGCAATTGATAGGCCGGAACCCCCGCCGTCGCGCTGCCGGCAATGCCATAGCCTGGATCGAGCGCGTGGCCGGCCCCGTCGAGCACCGAGAAATCGAGGTGATCTCCGAGCCCGGTTTTCAGCGCGTTGTAATGGGCCAGCAGCACGCCATAGACGGCCTGAACCGCGGCGCAAGCCAGCGCGAGATCGCCGGGGGGCAGCAAGGGCTCGCGCCCGGGAATGCCCGAGCGCGACAGTTCGCCGGTAAGCGCGTGATAGACCGGGCCCGAACCAACCCACTCGCGGTAACCCTCGGTATCGCCGAAATCGGACACGCTGAGCACGACCAGGGCGGGGTTTGCGGCGCGCAGTGCGGCAACATCGACGCCGTCGCGCGGGGCGATCAAAATGTTTGCCTCCGTCGCCAGCGCATTCAGCTGGTCGGCGGGAGCCACGCGCTTGCCGAGGTTGGCGGCGGCGAAATCGAGGCTGAGGCCATCGACCATCAGCCCTTCCCGGCGGTCACTTGCGCCGGTCTGCGGCTCCAGCCGGATCACATCGGCGCCCAGCTCGGCAAAGTGCCGCGCGATTGCCGCCATGGGGCCGGTCACCAAGTCGAGTACCCCCAGCCCCTGCAATGGCCTATCTGTCACAGTCGCTCTCCCCATTCTTCGCACGCGGCACCATCTGTCGCCCGCTGTTCCGGCCGCTCAGCTTTTCTGGACGAAAACCGACCGCGCGTTGGACAACTCGCGGAAGCCATAGACGCCCTTGTAGCGCCCCATGCCGCTGCCGTTGACCCCGCCGAAGGGCAGACGGTTCTCGGCATAGTGCATCAGCACATTGTTGACCGTCACGCCGCCCGAAGAAGACCGCTCCAGCACATCCGCGACGAAGTTTTCGTCGTGGCTGAAGACATACATGGCCAGGGGCTTGCCGGTGGCGTCGATCTGCTCGACGATCTCGTCCACGCTGTCGTAGGCGAGGACCGGCAGCACCGGGCCAAAGATTTCCTCCCGCATCAGCCGCGCATCGAGCGGGGCATCGACAAGAACGGTCGGCTCGATGGTCAGGTCGGCCTCATCCAGGCCGCCGCCTTTGACCACGCGCGCGCCGCGGGCCACGGCTTCCTCCACATAGCCGCGAACGCGCGCGAAATTGCGGGCATCCACGATGCGGGGCAGGCGCTTGGTCTGCAACACCCCGTCGGCATAAAACATCTTGTCGATGACGGCGCCGAGCGTGGCGACCAGCTCGTCGCGCCGCGCGCGCGGCACCCAGACGTGGTCGACCGAGAGGCAGATCTGCCCGGCATTGGCAAAGCGCGCACCGGCGATCTTGGCCGCCGCGTCGACGATGGGATAGGCCGCGTCGATAATCACCGGGCATTTCCCGCCCAATTCCAGCGTTACGGTTGAGAGATGCCGCGCCGCCGCCGCCATCACGCGCTTGCCCACTGCCGGGCTGCCGGTGAAGAACACGTGGTCAAAGGGCAGGTCCTGCAGGGCCTCGGCCATCGGCACGCCGCCCTGGACACAGGCGACTTCATTTTCCGGGAACACCTGCTTGATGATCTTGGCCGTGACGGCCGAAGTGTGCGGCTGCATTTCGTTCGGCTTGACGATGCAGGCATTGCCGGCGGCCAGAATGGGCACCAGCGGCGCGAAGATCAGCGCGAAGGGAAAATTCCACGGGCCGAGCAACAGCACGACGCCGCGCGGTTCATACTGGATATAGGTCTGGTTACCGGCGAAATGGGCCGAGGGCTCGATCGGCTCGGGCGCCATCCATCCGGCCAGTTCGGCGCAGGCCGTGTCGATCTCGGCCAGGACCGAGGTGATCTCGCCCTGCCGCGCGCCGGCCAGCGCCTTGCGCAGATCGTTGTGCAGCGCCTGGTCAATTTCGTCGGTATGCGCCACGATCGCCGCGCGCAGGGCCTGCAGCCGCGCGATGCGCTCGTCGGCGGTGCGGCGCTTCAGGGCAACCCGGTTGCCGCGCTGGCTGGCGAACAGCGCGGCGATGGCGGCGTGGTCGATGGCGGCCTCACTCATGCTTTCTCTCCCATCAGGCGCAGGATGGGTTTCACCGCCGAGCCGTCCTTCGATGCGGCAATCGCCTCGTTGATCTCGGCGAAGTCATAATAGCGGATCAGCTTTTCCACCGGCAGCTTGCCCGCTTTCCAGAAGGCGATGAGCTGATGGACGAACAGCGCCGGCACCGCGTCCCGGCCAGCCATGAGCGTGCCCTTGATCGTCAGGCCCCGGCTTTGCACCGCGGTTGGATCAATCGACACTTTCTGGCCCGACGCGACGCCCACCAGCACGGCCGCCCCATTGAACCCCAGCGCGTTGATGGCATTTTCCATGACGGCGGCGATGCCGGTAGCCTCGACGGCATAATCGACGCCGCCATCGGCTCGCAGCGCCTTGACCGCATCTTCCTCCAGCGGGTTGATCACGCGGGTTGCGCCCAGTTCCAGGGCCAGCGCCAGCCGCTCGGGCTTGGTATCCACCGCGATGATCGGGCCGCAGCCGGCGATCTTCGCCGCCATCAGCGCCGAAAGGCCAACCGCGCCGGCGCCGAACACGGCGAAGCTTTTGCCGGCCTGCACCTTGAGGGTGTTGAGCACCGCGCCCGTGCCGGTTTGAATGCCGCAGCCGAACGGCGCCATCACGTCAAGCGGCAGATCCTTGTCGATCTTGATCACGCTGCGCTCGGTGACGAGGGAATAGGTCGCGAAGGACGATTGGCCGAGGAAGCTGCCGAAGATCGTCTTGCCATGTTGCTGATGGGTGCAGCTTCCGTCTCGGCGGCGGCCGCCAGACATGTTCAGCGCCTGGAACGACAGGCAGAACGAAGGCTGGCCATTCAGGCAGTTCGCGCATTTTCCGCAGGATGTGGTGGTGAGGATGACATGGTCGCCAGGCTTCAGCCCGGTCACCCCTTCGCCCACGCTTTCGATAATGCCCGCCCCTTCATGGCCGAGCACGGCCGGCCAGGGTAGCGGGACATGGTCGATCATGCCGATGTCGGTGTTGCAAATGCCGGTGGCGACTATGCGCACCAGCACTTCACCCGCATGCGGGGCGTCCAGTTCCACCTGCTCAAGCGCGAGGGGTTGTCGGCTGCCATGGGCAACCGCGGCATCGATGATCATAAAATCCTCCTTCAGGGGAACCTGTTCATGCCAATGGATAGGTGCTGCGCTTCAACCCGTAACCGCCCGCGAGGTGCGGAAGGGCACGTCGCGGTCGAGTTCGACCTCTCGCGGCAGGCCCAGCACGCGCTCGCTGATGATGTTGCGCTGGATCTGGTCGGTGCCGCCGCCGATCGAGGTCATATAGGCGTTGGCGGTGCGGTAGTTGATGTCGGCGGCGCGTTCATGCTCCGGCCCATCCAGCATGCTGGCCGCACCCAGGATTTGCGTCATCACCGCGGCATCGGTGTGCAGGATGCGCGACATGGCCAGCTTGCCCAGTGACATGATCGGCGAGGACGAGCCCTGCGCCAGTTCCTCTTTCGCCCGCGCGATGTTCAGCGCGTTGAGCTGGCGATAGGCGGTGGCCTGCGCGATCTTCTGACGGATCAGCGGGTCTTGCAGCTGCCCTGCCTCGCGGGCGATGTCGATCAGGCTGACGACGTTGTTCTTGCTCGAGCCCTGCCGCCGTTCGCCGGCGCCTTCGCCCATGACCAGGCGTTCCACCGCCAGCGCGGTTTGCAGCACTTTCCAGCCCTCGCCCTCGGCACCGATGCGGTTTTTCGCGGGCACGGTGGCGTTGTCGAGGAACACCTCGTTGAAGTGGCTGTCGCCGGTGATCTGGTTGATCGGGCGGATGTCGATGCCCGGCTGGCGCATCGGCAGGACGAAGAAGCTGATGCCCTGATGTTTGGGCACGTCCCAATCGGTGCGGGCGAGCAGCAGGCCATAGTCGGCGGTGCGTGCGCCAGAGGTCCACACCTTCTGGCCGTTGATCACATAGACATCGCCATTGCGCTCGGCGCGGGTGCGGATGGAGGCCAGATCGGAACCGGCGCCCGGCTCGCTGTAGAGCAGGCAGATGGCGAGCCGGCCGGTCAACAGCTGCGGCAGTATCTCGCGCTTGAAGCTTTCGTCGGAGGCGAAATTCATCAGCGAGGCGGCGGCGATGTTGGTGCGGTCTTGCCCGGCGCCGGGCGCGCGCGCCTTGCGGAAGGCGGCGGCGACGATCTTGCTGTCGTCCTTGTCCAGTCCACGCCCGAACCATTCGCGCGGCCAGCTGGCAACCGCCCAGCCGGCTTCGAACACCTTTTGCGCAAAATCGCGAGAGGTGCCCTCACGGGGGCGCCGCGCCTCGCTGTCCCAATGGGTGGTCAGGAAGGCTTCGACTTCGGTCTTGATATCGGTGCGGCTCATGCTGCCTTCTCCAGTGCCGAAACATAGCGTTCGCGGTGGTAATCCGAGGCGCCGAACAATTGCGCGTCCACCCGCGCGCGGCGCAGGTAAAGATGCGCGGAATGCTCCCAGGTGAAGGCGATGCCGCCATGCATCTGGATCGAGGTGGCCGCGACCTGATGGAAGGCATCGGCGCAGGCAAAGGCGGCAAGGCTGACGAGCACCGGGGCTTCCGTGCTGCCAGCGGCCAGCGCCTGCGCGGCGGCCCGGGCGGCGGACGTGGCCGATTCCACCTCGATCAGCAGGTCTGCGGCCATGTGCTTCATCGCCTGAAAGCCGCCGATGGGGCGGCCAAACTGCACGCGGGTGCGCACATATTCCACCGTAATGTCGAATATGCGGCGGCTGGCGCCTGCCTGCTCCCCGGCCAGCGCCACGCGCGCCAGATCGAGCATCCGCTCCACCGCCGCGCCATCCAGCCCGGCGATGCGGGTGGCGGGGGCGGCATCGAACACGACGCGCGACAGACGGATCGTGCTGTCCCAGCTCTTGAGTGCCTGCAGCGATATGCCGTTGGCCTTGGGATCAACCTCGTAAACCGCCAGCTCGTCGCCGGTTTTGGCAATAACCAGCAGGACATCGGCGACATTGGCCGCCAGCACATAATTGGCCGCGCCCTGCAGCACGCCGTTCCGGTCCGCGCTCACGCCGATGTCGTCCCGCGTCCACAGGCCCTTGTCGCCCGTCACCGCCACGGTCGCGATGGTCTCGCCCGAGGCGATGCCGGGCAGCAGCCGCGCCTTGGCAGCGGCATCGGTGGAATCGGAAATCAGCGCGGCCGCCATCACCGCGCTCGACAGCAGCGGCCCGGCCAGAAGCGCCGCGCCGGCCTCCTCCATGATCGCCTCGACATCGACGATGCTGCCGCCGACGCCGCCATACGCGGGATCGATCAGCAGGCCGGTGAGCCCCATGTCGCCGATGGCTTTCCACAGCTCGGCATCGTGGCCGCTTTCCGTCGCCATGATGCGGCGCAGGGCCGCGTCGTCAGCCTTGTCGGACAAAAGCCGGGCAAAGCCCTCGCGAATTGCCGCACGCTCTTCCATTCCGATCATCGTCATGCGAATCTCCTCGTGACAAACCGGCATTCTTAATTACCAGACGATGACCGTCGGTATATTGACCAAGGGCGTGATGCAAGAACCGATTGAACACAGGACCGCCGAGCCGCGGGGAAAAGACAGCGCCGCGCCCGCGCCGGCACGGGGGCGCCCGCGCGACCCGCTGATCGAGGCGCGCATATTCGAGGCGGCGCTCACCCTCTATGGCCGGCAGGGCTGGCTGGGCTTCAATCTCGACGCGGTGGCGCGCGGGGCGCGGGTCAGCAAGGATGCCATGTATCGGCGCTGGAAAAGCCGCGAGACGCTGCTGCGCGATGCCCTGCACCAAAGGTGGGACTGGATCACCTTGATCGACCAGGGCGATGTGCGGCTTGACCTGCTGGAACTGGGGCAGCGCACCTTTGAGACCTTCGCCGGCCCCTATGGCGAGGTGGCGTTGCGGCTGCGGGCAGACGCGCGCAGTTTCGCCGAGGTTCGCGAGTTTGCCGAGCCTTACCGCGCGCTGCTGGTGCTGCGCGGGCGGGCGATCGTGCGCAAGGCGGTGCAGCGTGGCGATTTGCCGCCCGCCACCAATCCCGGTGTCATCATGGATCTGCTGATTGGCGGCATCGTCAATCATATCATTTCCACGCCCGGTAGCCTGCGGCAGGCTATGCTCGACAATGGCCCGGAATTTGTGCGCGTGATGGTGGAAATCATTCTGGCGGGGGCCCGTCAAACGCTGCAAGATCGTACAAAGGCCTCACAAACTGCCCGCGGCGACGAACCGCCACCGGATTAACAGAGCGGAATGCCACAGGGGGAGAGAGCGATGCAGGATCTGAAGGGGCGGGTTGCCGTCATCACGGGCGCCGCCAGTGGCATTGGGCGCGGCGCGGCCGAGGCGCTGGCGGCGGAGGGCGTCAGGGTCATGGTTGCGGATATCGATGACGCGGGCGCGGCGGAAACCGTGGCGTTGATTGCCGCGCGGGGTGGTGAGGCCGCCGCCATCCATTGCGACATCGCCCAGGACGATGCGCTGGAGGCACTGAAGGCGGCGACGCTGGCCCGGTTTGCCCAGGTCGATATCGTGATGAACAATGCCGGCGGCATCATCCGCGGGCTGCCCGAGCACATTCCCGTCGAGGAGTGGCAGCGCGTGCTGAACGTGAACCTGCTGTCGGTGGTGCGCAGCAATCTGGCCTTTCTGCCGCTGTTCATCGCGCAGGGCCATGGCCATATCGTCAACACCGCCTCCTTTGCCGGGCTCTACACCTATGCGTTCGATCGTCTGCCTTATGCGGCGGCGAAAGCGGCGGTGATCCAGATCTCGGAAGGGTTGGCACTGTATCTGCGTCCGCAGGGCATTGGCGTCACCTGCCTGTGCCCGGGGCCGGTGCAGACCGGCATCATGCGATCCATGCGCGAATTCGGCCCGCCCACCGACACGCTGGGGCCGGACGCGCGGTTCGGGCTGAAACAGCCTGCCGAAGTGGGCCAGCTGGTGGTCGATGCCATCCGCCACAACCGGTTCATGGTGCCCACCGACGAGCAGGTCCGCCCCCTGCTGGTCGACCGCGCCACCGACTGGGACGGCTTTCTGCAAGAGCGGATCGATCATCCCCACGTCGTGATGAAGGCGGGCTGATCGCCCCTGAATGGCACCTATGTTCAAAACCGGGAGAAGAGATGATGCTGACCG
Source organism: uncultured Sphingomonadales bacterium (assembly GCA_903923465.1). Lineage (GTDB taxonomy): Bacteria > Pseudomonadota > Alphaproteobacteria > Sphingomonadales > Sphingomonadaceae > Novosphingobium. The sequence goes on from CAIXXP010000015.1 coordinate 8,848, forward strand.
ACGAAGAACGCGAAGCCGCAAACGCGCTGTTCGCCACTTTCAATTCAAAGGCCATGGCGCAGATGTCGGCCGAGGCCGGCAAGACAGACTTCGCCAGTGAAATCATGCCGCTGGCGATGGAGAACGTGTTCGGGCGCCTGTGGATCCGCCCGGGCCTGGACAAGCGCGCGCGCAGCCTGCTGACGCTCGGCATCCTGATCGCGCTGCAGGCCCATGCCGAGCTGAAAGTGCACATCCTGATTGCGCTGGCGAACGGGCTGACCGTGCAGGAAATCGAGGAAGTGATCTATCATTCCACCGGCTATGCGGGTTTCCCCGCCGCCAATGGCGCCCGCGCCGTTGCCGTCGAGGCGCTCCGCATGGAAGGCGTCATCAGCTAGGGGGCGGGGAGCGTGCCCCAACCGTGGCCGCGTATTTGATTTGGTGGCGCCGACGGTTGGTGGCATGCATTCGGCGCAAAAATCGGGAGAGCTACAATGAACGGCAACGAAGTATCCGTCATGTTCGATATGCGTGCGCCGGCCTTTGGCGCGCCGATCACCAAGCTTTACGATGCCATGCTGGAAATGAGCGCATTCGCCGACGAGATCGGGGTGAGCCGCATCGGTGTCATGGAGCATCACGGATCGGAGGATGGCTATCTGCCCGCGCCCTTCGTTCTGGCCGGTGGCGTGGCGGCGCGGACGAAACGCGCCCGCATCTCCATCACCGCCGTCATCCTGCCGCTGCATGATCCGGTGAAGGTGGCTGAACAGATCGCCGTGCTCGATATCATGAGCGGCGGACGGCTGGAGGTGGTGCTGGCCGCGGGCTATGTTCCTTCCGAGTTCCAGATGTTCAACGTGTCGCTGAAGCACCGCGGCCGGTTGATGGACGAAGGCACGGATATCATCATGCGCGCCCTGCGTGGCGAGCGCTTTGCCGCCGGCGGCCGCGAGATATTCATCCGCCCGCTGCCGCTGCAACAGCCGGAGGATATCGTCATCCTCGGCGGCGGCGTGGAAGCTTCGGCGCGGCGGGCGGCCCGGGCCGGCGCTGGCTTCTCGCCACTGCGCGCCGATTTGTTCGCGGTGTACGATGCGGAATGCGCGAAGCTTGGCAAACCACCCGGGCGGAAATATTCCTCCGGTCTGCCACTGAGCATTCACATCACCGAAGATCCCGATCGCGCCTGGGCACAGGTGGGGCCCCATGCCGTGCATGTGTGCAAGGCCTATGCCGATTGGGCGGCGCAAGAGGATGTGTCGAACTCTCCCTTCGCCGGGCTCGACAATGAAGCGATTATCCGCGCCTCCGGCCTGTTTGTGTGCTGGACGCCGGACGAAGTGGTGGCAAATGCCCCTGCCGTGCTGGCCAATTTTGGCGGGCTGAACTTCATGCCGCTGCTGGGCGGGCTGGCGCCGGAACTCGGCTGGGAGAGCCTGGAACTGCTCAAGGCGAAGGTGATGCCACGGCTGACGCCATTGCTCGCCGGCAGCTGACAGCGTGACTGCGCAGCACCAGGGGGAGCGCAAGCGCGCCATGGGCTGGCCATAAAGGGCGGGCCAGCAACCGCGCGGCCAACTGCGCGGTGAATAATGGGAGGGTGAGCAAAATGGCGGATACCGGAAGTGACGATGCGCGGCGCGGGCTGTTCGCGGGCAAGGTTGTGCTGGTCACGGGTGGCGGCTCGGGCATTGGCGAGGCGACGGCGCGGGCCTTCGCCGCAGAGGGGGCGGCGGTGGCGCTCTGCGATCTCTCGGCCGAGACAGCCGGTCGCGCGGCCGAGGCGATCGGCGCCATGCACTTTGCCCTGGATGTGCGCGATGGTGCCGCCGTTGCGGCGATGATCGATGCCGTGGTCGAGCGCCATGGCCGCCTTGACGTTGCGGTGAACAATGCCGGCATTGGCGGCAGCGGCGTGCCGCTGGCCGAGATTCCGGAAGACAACTTCGACCGGGTGATGAGCACCAACATCAAGGGCGTGTGGCAATGCATGCGCCACGAGATCCCGGTGATGCTGCGGGGCGGTGGCGGCGCCATCGTCAATCTGGCCTCGGCCATGGGGCTGGTGGGGCGCGCCAATTCGGCCGACTATGTCGCCACCAAGCATGCGGTCATGGGGCTGACCAGATCGGCGGCGCTCGAATATTCTGCGCTGGGCATCCGGATCAACGCGGTTTGCCCCGGGGTTATCGACACGCCGCTGATCCAGGAACGGGCGGCTAAACCGGGCTTTCTGGAGGCGCTGAGCGCGCTCCACCCGATCGGCCGGTTCGGCCGGGTAGACGACGTCGCGGAAGCGATTCTGTGGCTCGCCTCCTCGCGCTCCAGCTTCGTCACCGGAATTGGCATGCCGGTTGATGGCGGATGGACGGCGGGGTAAGCGCCCGCCCCCGCCCGCCGCCCCCGCCCGGGCCGAAAAGCCGGACTAGGGGTGCAACAGCTCCCACTCGCCGGTTTTGGCCGAGCGCTGGAAGCCGGTCGCCGCCAGCGCGCCGCCATCCACCCGGATGTCAATACCGGTGAGGTAGGCTGCCATGTCCGAGCAGAGGAACGCGACGAGGCTGCCGTACTCATCGGCATTGCCCATGCGGCGCAGGGGGATATAGCGTTCGCGCGCGGCATGGTGCTCGAGCCCCATGGCACCGAATTTGACCATGCCGGGCGTTTCCACAATGTCTGGCGCCAGCGCGAAGGTGCGGATGCGGTCGTCAGCCAACTCGGCGGCCATGGAGCGGGTAAAGCTGATCATCCCGGCTTTGCAGGCGGCATAGACCGAACACCCCGGCGCGCCCCGCAGGCCCTCCACGGACGAGACATTGATGATGACGCCGCCGGTTTTTGTCTCGCGCATCACCTTCACGACCGCATAGGTGGCGGCCAGCATGCTGACCAGATTGATATCGATATGCTTGCGCCAGCTCTTTTCCACCGTATCCATGAAGTTGCGCCGTGACAGGCCGCCGGCATTGTTGATCAGGAAATCGATGCGGCCGAATTCTTGGCGCGCCCGGGCGACAAAGGCCTCGATCTGGTCGGTATGCAGCGCGTTCATTTCGACAAACACGCCGCGACGGCCCATGGCCTCGATGGCCGCAACCGTCTTCTCGCCTTCCGCGCGGTCAATGTCGCCAATGACGACATCGGCGCCGCATTCCGCAAGAGCAAGGGCGGCATAGGCGCCAAGACCGCTCGCGCCGCCCGTCACAATTCCCACTTTTCCGGTCAAATCGATTGATTTCGTCATGGTCATTTTCCTCCCGATGGAACCGCCGCGGGTTCCCGACATCACTCTAGCCAGCGCGCAGATCCCGCGCGAAATCGCGCCACAGCCGCGGGCCCCAGCAATCCTGATCCTCGCCCCAGCATTCCTGCCCGTCGAAGCTCCAGCGCACCAGATTGCCCCACACGAGCATGCTCGGATGGTTCAGGCTCATAAATCGGCTTTCCACCACGCCGTGGGCGGTGAATTCGCGCCCCAGTTCGTCGGTCGCCGCGATGTCGATCTGGCTGGCGCGACCCTGGGCATCGCGGGTGACCTCGCGGCGGCCCGAGGCGAGTTTGGCCCATTGCCCATCGCGCATCAGGAAGCCGCTGATCACCTTGTCCACCCCGCTGCGGCCCGTGCCCGAAACCGACAGGAAGGCGGAAGTGGGCGAGGCGATGGCATAGACATAACCCATCTGCACCTGACGGCCGGCCTTGCGCGGGCCCCACCCTCGGTCGCGCATGGCGAAGCAATCGACGGGGATGGTCTCGCCATGCAGCACCAGTTGCCCGCGCACCCGGCCGGGCTGGTCTATATGCCCGTTCTGGACGAAGGCGCCAGTGGCGCTGTCGGAGACCATCGGCCGCATGATCGACTCATAGGTCAGGTCGAAGCCGAGTTCATCGCTGGCATAGGTCAGGTGATAATGCCCGCCGGGCCTCAGGCATTTGACGCCAAGGCTGCTCGGCAGGGTAAAGTCGCGCAGGTCGAGCCCGGCCGGCATGATGCCGTAATGGTCCCAATGGTTGATCGGCATTTCCCAGGGGAGTTCTGTGACGCCCTCATTGATCTGCACCCCGCCCAGTTGAATGCCCATGTTCGGCCGGAATACCGGATAGATATAGCCGAGCAATTTGCGCTCCGGCACGATGAAGGCGAACCACAGAGTCTCGGTCCATGCCGGCTCGTCCGTCGGGTGCGGGTGCAGACGATCGTCGGCATCGGTCATGCCCCATTGGCCGGTATTGTCTGCTCGCGCGGTCGTGCTCATGTCTTGTCCCTCTGATCAAGCCTGGCCAAGGCCGATGGAAAATGCCCGCCGCACGCGCCGTTCGGCATTGGGCAGCGCTTGGCAGCGGCGCCCGGCGGCGGCGCCCAGCACTGCCAGCAGGGCGCCAAAGCGTTCCGGTGGGGCGTGCCCGATCAGCGCGGGCAGCTCGTCCGCCGGCACGCCGAGCAAGGCGCGGGCGTCTTCTGCCAGACGCCGGTCGCGCCACGCCCGCTGCGCCGCGTTTGTCCGCAGATGGGCCATCAGGATCTCGCTTTCGCGGGTTGCTGGCGGCGCCAGCATCTCCGTCAGGCGCAGCAGTTGCGTTTCGGCGTCCACCGCCTCCACCGGCACCTCATCCAGCAAGGCCAGCCGCTGCCCGAGAATGCGGGCAAGTGCCGCGCACAGCAGGGTCTCATAGGTCAGCACCGCGATCTGGATCAGCAGCAGGCCGGGGTCGTCGCCGGGGGCGTGCATGCGCCTTTGCAGCGACACCACCGATTTGAAGGTGACGAAGGCGACATGCCAGGCGAGCCGCTCGGGATCGAGCCGCTGCCCGGCCGCCGTCTCATATTCGGCGATCCGCTGCTCGGGGGCGCCAAACGGGGTGTGGGCGCCGCGAATCCACAGCCAGGCCAAGTCTTCGTGAACATCGCCGGCATGGGCGAGCTCCCAATCCAGAATAGCTGATATACGCCCGTCCGCGACCATGAAATTGCCCGCGCCGACATCGCCGTGCAGCATGGCCGGTGGCGCGTCGCTTTGCGGCAGATAGGCGCGCAGGATGCGTTCGGCCAAGTGGATGACGGGCAGGCCCATCACCCCGCCGCGCCGCCCGTCGGCAACCCAGGCATCGAGGTCTTCCGTGATCGCCTCGGTAACGGTGGCGGCGGTGGGCAGGCCGAAACGGGCCGGCGAGATCTGATGCAAACGGGCGATATGGCCCATATATTCCGGGCCGACCGTTTCGGCCTCCGCCGCATCGGGCCGCGCGGTGCCGCCGGCCAGTTCCATCACCGCCACGGATGCATTCTCCAGCAGCCCGAAGACCCGGGGCACCGGAAAGCCCAGCGCATGGGCGTGCCGTACCAAGGCGATCTCTTCCGCCAGCGGCCGGCTATCGGCCGAGGCGCCGCCATCCGCTTTCTCGCCCAGTTCGATGCGCAGAAAGGCGATGGGCTGGCCCCCTGCCGAAAGCACCCGCATCGCCCCCCGCGAGCTGCCCGGCGGCAAGGTTTCGAGGGTAACGCTCGCCTCACCCAGAATATCGGCCACCTGCCGCGCCAAACGCTCCCGCGCCCCGTCATTGCCTGTGCCATCGCCTGTCATCGTCTCATCCCCCTGGCCGGTGCGGTTCATTCCATTGCCGCATCTCGCGCCGCGCGATGTTCGCGCTTGTTCGCCCTTGCATAAGCCAAAATGCCCGGTCTGCAATCAGCCGCGGAAAAATGCCTTTGGCGAACGGGGCCGGTTCTGCCTTCCGCACGGATACGGCCTTGCCGCATGGCCAGCGGCGGGGCACAATCGGCGCGCCAGCAATGGCAGGCTTGCAACGACAGGGAGATCCGTCAACCATGCCCCTTCCTGTGCGTCAGGCCCGCCACGTGGTGGTGCGGTTCCTGCTTCTGGCCTGCCTGCTCCTTTCGGCCAACCCGGCGCGGGCGCAATATGACCCGCGCGCGGCCTTCGCGCCTTTCGACATGCAGCAGGCGGTGAACGGCTACCGGTCCGCCAATGGGTTGCCGGGCCCCCAATACTGGCAGAACCGTGCCGATTACGAAATCCATGCGAAGCTGACCCCCGCTGCCAACGCGCCAACACTCAGCGGCTCCGAGGTTATCACCTATACCAATAACAGCCCGGATCAGCTGGCCGACCTGTGGCTTCAGCTGGACCAGAATATCTACAAGCCTGACAGCCGCGCCGCCTTCGCGGGCGGATGGCCGCATCCACCGGGCGAGGGCTTCGTGCTCGACAAGGTGGAAGTCGAAACCGGCGGCGCGTTCGCGGCGGCACCCGCCCTTGTCAGCGACACAAGGCTGAGGGTCTCGCTTCCCCGGGCGCTGGCTGGCGGGGGTGCGAAGCTGCGGCTGCGCATTGCCTGGCATTTCGCCATCCCGGCGAAATGGGGCGGCCGCATGGGCGCGGGCATGGCGAAGGCCGGGGTGATCTACGACATGGCCCAATGGTACCCGCGCATGGCCGTCTATGATGATATTCGCGGATGGGACACGCTCCCTTATCTCGCCCAGGAATTTTATCTCGAGTATGGCAATTTCGACTATTTCATCACCCTGCCAGGCGACATGCTGGTGGCCGGTTCCGGCGAACTGGTGAACGCCCGAGAGGTGCTGACGGCGCAACAGCAGGCACAGCTGGCCCGGGCGCGCGGCAGCGATGCGACGGTGATGATCCGCAGCCCCGACGAAGTGGGCGATGTAGCGAACCACGGTGATCGAACCTGGCACTTCCACATGAACGACACGCGCGACGTCGCCTTCAGCGCCTCCTCGGCCTTTGTGTGGGATGCGGCGCGGATCAACCTGCCCGGTGGCAGGCAGGCGCTGGCCATGTCGTTCTATCCCGCGGAGAGTGCCGGGCAGGCCGCGTGGGGCCGCTCGACCGAATATCTCAAGGCCTCGTTGGAGAGCTATTCGCAGCGCTGGTATCCGTATCCATGGCCGGTGGCGATCAACGTCGCCGGGCCGGTTGGGGGCATGGAATATCCGGGCATCATATTCGACAGTATCGAGGGCAGGGGCAAGCAACTGTTCTGGATCACCGCGCATGAGATCGGCCACAGCTATTTCCCGATGATCGTCGGGTTTGACGAGCGCCGCCATGCCTGGATGGACGAGGGATTCAACACCTTCATCGACATCTATGAGTCCGACGATTTCAACCACGGCGAATATGCCCCGAAGCGCGATCCTGAATACACACCCGGGGGCGGCAATCCGGTGGACGAGATCCTCCCGCTTCTCGCCGACCCGGATGCTCCGGCGATCCTGACGCGCGCGGATTCAATTCCCGGAAAATACCGCCACCCGGTCAGCTATTTCAAATCGGCGCTGGGCCTGGTGCTGCTACGCGAGCAGATCCTGGGGCCGGATCGCTTTGACCCCGCCTTCCGCCGGTTCATCGCCGCCTGGGCCTACAAGCATCCCAAGCCGGCGGACTTCTTCCGCGCGATGGAAAGCGCGGGCGGCGAGGATCTTTCGTGGTGGTGGCGCGGCTGGTATGCCAATAATTGGTCGCTCGACCTGGCGGTGGATGCGATCGCCCCGGTGGACGGCGACCCGGCAAAGGGCACGAGGATCACCATCGGCAGCCACGACAGGCTGGTGATGCCGGCGCGCTTGCGGGTCGATTTCGCCGATGGGTCACATGGTGACTATCGCCTGCCCGCCGAAAGCTGGATCCTTAATGCCACCACCAGCATCATTGTGCCGCCGGGCAAAACGGTCGTCAGCGCCACGATCGATCCTGACCACGCCATACCGGACAAGAACCGGGCCAACAATGTGATGAAGGCGCCGGGGCAGGGCGGCAGCTAAAGCCTTGCCAGCGGTACCAGCGTGGCATTGCTGAAGGCGACGGCCGCGCCGGTGACGGTGGCGTGGGCAACGCTGTCCAGATAGGCGGTCGTGCCGGCCAACTGGCGAATGTAATAGGGGCCGCTGCCGGAGCCCGTCACCGTGATCCGCTGCCCCTCTGCCACACCCGCCGCGCTGTTGAGCCTGAGGACCGCCGAGCCGGCCGCGATACTGCCGGTTATGCCGCCGAGCGTGCCCAAAGTGCCGCTGACCGTGCATTTCCACCCCAGCGGTTGCCCCACTTCGGGCGTCTCGCGCTGGATGGTCTGGCCGACGGTAAAGTTGCCGCTGGTGGGGAGGTCGCTTGCGACACTCGTGTACAGGCTGGCGACATAGCGCGTGGCCCCGGCATTGAAGGTATGGGCATTCACGACGGTGCCCGAATTTATGTAACCGAATACAAACACCGTGCCATCGGCGTGGTTGGGCTGGATGGAAATGTTGCACCCAAACAAGCCGTAGACATAGAATTTGGTGTCCGTCGTGTTGCTGGGGGTGCCGGGCGATGTGAAGGTCGAGCCTTGCAGTATGGGCTGATTGGCCACATTCGTGCGGTCAAAATCCACGACGGCAGCAGAGCTCATACCGGGCGCGCAGGTATTGTAGAATCCGCCGTAGCTGCTGATCCCGGCGAAGTATCCGGTCGACCCCGTGCAATCCAGATAGTGAACGACATTGCCGGTGCCGTACACCTCGAAATGGCAGCCCGACCACGCAACCGGGCCATTGAAGATGCCGTCGGTACAATCACCATAGACAACCAGGCGACAGTGATCGGTTGAACCGCAGGCGACGGTGCAGCCAAACATCTGGTACTCGGCGGATATCGAAAATCGCACCGGCGTGGCGCGGCTGAATGGCGCATAGAATTCAACGCCGAACATCCTGTTGTCGGTATTGGGGTTGTCTGAATCCAAAATCGTGCCGCCGTTGGCCACGGTGATGCCCTGAAGCGCCTTGATGCCCGTGCCCCCGCCACTCCAAAAGCAGCGATAGGCGGCAGCGGCATTGACGTTGGCAAAGCGGCACGTGTTCCAGACCGAACTTTCCGAGCCATTGCAGACGACACTGGCGACGGAATAGGAGCCATCGACGAAGACGCCGCTGAACTTGTTGTTGTTGCAGTGCGCCGATGTGGTCGAGCGGGCCATGAAAATCGCGCATTGCGATACCAGTGCGGAACTGTCGAACTGGATGTCCTCCAGGATGAAGTCGTCGCGGCCGAGGAGGTTGAGCAACACCCTGCCCGGCGCGATGGGAATGATGCGCGTCATCCAGCGCCCGGCCCCGCGAAGCTTCAGGGTGGCGGCAAATGTCGGGCTGGCAGCCGTCGCGTTGATTTCTGAAACGGCATAGGCGCCGACGGGAAAATAGACCTCGCCACCGTTCGGCAGGCTGTTGGCATGGGCGATTGCCGCATTGATGGCGGCGGTATCGTCCGTCGTGCCGTCGCCCGTCGCGCCGAAATCCTTCACGCTGACCGAATCGCGCAACTTGCTCTGCACCGAGCGCGCGGTGGCCCCGCTTCCCGCCTGCACAAAACCCACGAGGCCCGCGCCCACGCTCGACAGCAGATAGCTGACAAAGCCCTGCACCGTGGTGAACAGGGAGCCGCCGCTTTTGTCATTGGCGCCCACGGCGGCCGCGCCCGCCACATCCGCGAGGTTGACGCCGGTGGGGGATGGCGCCGCCCCCCGCCCGGCAACCGGCCCCCTGTCCTTGCCGGCTTCCTCGGCAGCCCAGGCCGCTGCCGGCAGAACGCTGGTGGCGACCATGCCCGCCAGCACCTTGCGGCGGTTGCGGAGGGCGGCGAAAACGGGGATGCGGCGCATGCCGGCAATTTACCCGGATCCCTCGGGATTTGCACCTAACATTGGCGTCGCTCATTTCGCGATGGCTCGCGCGAGCCCTTTGCGGCGAGTCGGACCGATGCGTGGCACGTGGCTGTGAGACGTTCACCGAAGGTTCAATAGCGCCATGCCTAAATTGCCGCAGCCCGCGCGTCTTCTGTGATGCTCTATCAGGGAGGCAAGGCCATTTCCGTGAAACCGCTGCTGAATTCGGCATTGGCCGTCTGGCTGATGCTTCAAACAACCTCCTCGGCCCAGACTGCTGGCCCGGTGCTGTCGGTTGAAACGAACCGGCCCGAGTCCAGCACCTTTGCCCTGGGCGAGGCGGTTCAGCTGAGCATCGCGGTGGCCGGTGTGGCGCCCCGTTCGCATCACCATGTGGCGATCACCATTCGCGACGCGACGGGGGCATTGCTCGCCACGCAGCCGGTTGCGCTGGTGGCCGACGACACGGGCAAGGCCGCCGCAACCTTCAATCCTCCCGCCCGGGAAATGGGCTATTACGAAGTGGGCGCCAGGCTGGACGATGGCACCACCATTGCTTCACTCGGCACGCGCCCCGCGGGAATCGCCAGCTACGCCATCGTGCCAGACCCCCGGCAGCGCGTGGATTACGGCCCGAAACTGAGCCGTTTTGGCCTGCAGGGCGGATTCAGCCCGAAGGCGCTGGTCGAGCCCTATCTCGGGGTGCGTTACTATCTATACGGTCATGATTGGGCCCATCTCGAAGCCCAGCGGCCCGGTCAGTTTGCTCACGATCCCGCGCGGGCGGGACCGGTCGCCCGGCCCTTTGCCGACCCGCCGTCGCTGGCAGCGCTGAGTTGGAACGGCACGCCATGGAATATGTATCCCCTGGCCCAGGTCACCTCGGCGGGTTTGCCGGCCTGGGCCATTCAGCCGGGGACGACCGGGAAAATCTGCAAGGGTTTTGGTGGGCTGAACGATGCTGGCGCCAGGTCGCTCGGCGCGTTCGCCCGGGCGGAGGCCAGTGCCTTTGCCGCCAGCAATCCGCAAACCAGCCCCCGCATCTATCAAATAACCTGGGAACCCGCCGCGGGCTGGTGTTTTGGCGGATCGCCGCAGGATCTGGTCAACATCTACGCGCTGAGCGTGGACGAGATCCGCAAGGCCGACCCTGACGCGCTGATCGCCGGGCCCACGCTGTTCATCGATCGGGCATCCTCCACGCAGCTTGATGCGCTTCTGGCCGCGGGCCTCGGAAAATACATCGATATCCTCTCGGTGCATCCCTATGTTCAATCGGCCCCGCCCGAAAAAGCCGACTTCATCCCCATTCTCCGCCATCAAATGCAAGCTGTCACACAGGCGGCCGGCCATCCTGTCGGTCTGATCGGCACCGAACATGGTTTTACATCGACTGGCGTGGGCAATCTGGCCAAGGCGCAATACGATATTCGCACGACGCTGATGATGCTGGGTGAGGGTGCCCGCTTCGATTTCGGCTTTTATGTGGCTGATTTCTGGTCTGGCCACGCGATCGATTCGGCGCAGACCTACGGCTTCTACTGGAATCTCAATCCGAAGATCGCCTTCGGCACGGACAAGCTGGGGCCAAAGATCGCGGCCCCGGCCTATGCGGGCATGACATGGCTGCTGGACGGGAGTGTTTCGGAAGGGCCGATGGCCGGATTGTCGGGCACGCAGCTTGGTTACCGCTTCCGGCGCGGCGGGCGCGAAATCGCCGTCGCGTGGGATTACGCGGGAAGCTCGCGATTGGCGGTTCCGTCAGGCGCGCGGGTCTGCGACTGGATGGCCAATTGTTCGAGCCGCCCCGCCCCGGCCACCATTCCAATCGACGGCACGCCGGTCTATTTCATCACCGGCTAGGTCGGGGCGCCGGTTCCGCTCAGAATTCCACATCCAGATCTTCGATGTCCTCGGCCTCGGCCATGGCGGCCTGACGCCATTCGACCATGGGGGCCCAGCCGGCGATAGTCTGGCAATAGGCCGTGCTCTGCGGGCTGAGCGCGACGGCATACGAGACGAAGCGGGTGGTGACGGGGGCATACATCGCGTCGGCAACCGTGGGCGCCTTACCAAACAGGAACGGGCCGCCATATTGGGCGAGGCACTCCTGCCAGATGGCCTCGATACGCTCGATATCGGGCCTGGCGCCGGAAAACACGGGAAAGCGCTCGTGCTTGACCTTCAGGTTCATCGGCAGCGCCGAGCGCAGGTTGGTGAAACCCGAGTGGATCTCACCGCAGATGGAGCGGCAATGCGCCCGCGCCACGCGGTCCGCCGGCAACAGGCCGGCATCGGGATAGAGCTCGTGCAGATATTCCGCGATGGCCAGTGTATCCCACACGCTGGCGCCTTCGTGGGTCAGGCGCGGCACCAGCACGGAGGGGCTGAGGAGTAGCAGTTCCGCCCGGTCATTCGCATCCTGCTCCACCCGCTGTTCCGTAATATCGAGCCCCGCGAGGCGGCACAGCAGCCAGCCGCGCAGGCTCCATGCCGAATAGGTCTTGCTGGAAATGGTGAGCGTGGCCTGGGGCATGCGCGTTCCTTGTGGACATTGGGGTCAGACATGTGGGACCGGCCGCCGAGGGCCGATTTATTTGCGATTGCAGCAAAGAGCTTGCCAAGAGCTATCTTGCATCGCAGCATGCATAAAACAAGGCTGCTTTCAAAGGCGAATCGTACATTCCCGCATTGGACTGTGCAGGTGCAAACCGGGCAAGTGGCTACATCAGGGTGAAAACATGCTGTATCAAGCCTATCAGACCTTCTCGGACATGCTGGCGCCCGCCCGCCGCCTCGCGCGCGCCACGCTGGATGCGCGAGACCGCTATTGGCCGGAAGCCGATTCGAATGACTGGGCGCGCCGCGCGCACGCCGTGTGCGAAACCTTCCTGGTCAGCGGCATCACCCATACGCACCCTCCCTTCGCGGTGGATACCGCGCTGGTCGGCAACGAGACGGTGCCGGTGATCGAAGAGGTCGTGCTGAGCCTGCCCTTTGGCGACCTCGTCCATTTCGATAAACCCGATGTGCTGACCCCGCAGCCCAAGATGCTGGTGGTGGCGCCGCTGTCCGGCCATTATGCCACGCTGCTGCGCAACACCGTCGAGGTGCTGCTACGCGACCATGACGTCTACATCACCGATTGGCGGAATGCCCGCGATGTGCCCCTGGCGGAGGGGCGTTTCGGGCTGGAGGATTACACGGATTACGTAATCCGCTTCCTGCAGCATCTGGGCCCGCGTAGCCATGTCCTCGCGGTATGCCAGCCCTGCGTGCCGACCCTGGCGGCCGTGGCGGTAATGGCCGCCAACCACGACATCTGCCAGCCCCGCACCATGACGCTGATGGGCGGGCCGATCGATGTTCGCGAGGCGCCCACGGTGGTGAACGAACTGGCCAATGCCCACCCCATAGGCTGGTTCGAAAGCAATCTGATCAACCGGGTGCCGTGGCGTTACAAGGGCGCCGGGCGCCGGGTCTATCCGGGGTTCCTGCAGCTCACCGCCTTCATGTCGATGAACATGGGTCGCCATTTCGAACAGTTCCGCAAGCTTTACCAAAACCGGGCGGACAAGCAGACCGCCGAAGCCGAAAAGATCCACGAGTTCTACGAGGAATATATGGCCGTGCTGGATCTCTCGGCCGAATTCTATCTCGAAACGGTCGAGCTGGTGTTCCAGCGCGCTGCCTTGGCCCGCGGCGAAATGCGCCACCGGGGCCAGTTGGTCGATTGCGGCGCGATCCGTAACACCGCCCTGCTGACGGTGGAAGGGGAGCGCGACGATATCTGCGGTGTCGGCCAGACCTCCGCGGCGCATCTGATGTGCAACCGGCTGCGGCCGCATCTGAAGCGCCACCATCTGCAGCCCGGCGTTGGCCATTATGGTGTGTTCTCCGGCTCGAAATGGGAAAAGCAGATCTATCCGCAGGTGCGCAACCTGGTGCTGGCGATGACCTGAGGCACGCCTGCCGCTTGCGAAACCGGCCCTGCCTGCCGGCGATAAGCCGCCGGTACGTCGGGGCTCCATCGCGCGGGGCGCGGAGATGAGGCGGCATCCTGCCCTTAACCGCTGTTGCCCTCCTCCGGGCGCCTGCCAGTCGCGCGCGAAAGGGCGAACCAAACCCCCGCCCGAGCGTTAAACCTGCCAGAATGTCCGATCGCCGGCCCTTGGCGCGTGGGCCCCCTGCCTGCGCCAGCGGTGGCGGCAACGCGGTGAAGGTAGCCGATGTCCGAGCCGCGCGTCACCCGAGCCGGTCGCCTGATGCGTTGGGGGGCGGCGCTGCTGGCGGGCGGCGCCAGTATGGCAATTACGGTTCAGGCCCAGATTGCCGGGCAAGCGCAACCATCGATGGGGGCGGCGCTGCTGCGCGACGCCATGGCGGCGCAGGGGCTGCTCGACCGGCAATGCGCCGTGCCGTTCACCCAGCCGTTCGGCCCGGTATTGCTGCTGGCCATGCTGGCATTGGCGGTGGCGCTGGCGTGGCCCGCGCGTCTGTGGCTGCTGGCGCGCATGGCGGCGCTGTTGCGGGCGCTGCCGATGGAGCAGGGGCTGCTGATCAGCGCGAAGGCGGTGGGCACGGTGGTGCTCACGACCGTGCTGGTGGCGGGCGCCGCGCAGATCGCGCTCGCCGGCCTTGATCTCACGCTCCCGCTGCTGCCGGAGGTGCGCGTCTTGGCGACGTCGCTGGCCAAGGCGGTCGGCGCCGCCGGGCTGGGCATGGGGGTCGGCCGGGCGCTGCGCTCGCACGACGATACCAGCCTGCGCCCCATGCAGTTGCCCTCCGGCATTGGCAGCGTGATCGCGTTCTATCCCTTTCTTGCCGGCGCGATGCTGGGCCTCACCCATTTCGTCGATCAGGGCGCGCGTGTGCTGAACGCGGCCAGCTCCAGCCGGATGCTCGCCCAGTCGTTGATTGTGGTGCTGGAAGCGCTGCTGATCATCCGTTTCCTGATACTGGCCGGCCAGGCGCGCGAGCGCGAGATCCAGACGGCGGCGAAGACCCGGAAGCGCCCGGTGGTGCCCGCAATCTTCGGCCTCACGGCATTGGGCTGGGGGGCTCTCGCGCTCAGTGGCGGGGCGTTTCTGTTCGGCCACACGCGCTTTTCCACGCTGGTTCTGCAAGACATGTTGTGGGCGGCCCTGGTGCTGACCATTGCCTGGCTGTTGACCGGCTTTATCGACGCGCTGCTGGGGCAGATGTTCGACACGGAATGGACGGTCGGCCGGTTCGCCACGGCAGTGGTGGGCCTGCGCCGCGCCCGGGTGAAGCAGGTGACGTTGCTGGGCAGTGCCTTGTTGACCACGCTGGTCTGGCTATTCGCCATCAGCCTGGTTGCCGCGCCGTTTTACGGGGCGCATGCGGTGGTGATCGAGCAGATCACTCCCGGCGCGTTGATGCGCTCGATGGAATCGCTGCACCTCTCGCCACCCACGCTGGCCACCGCGCTGTTCGTGCTCATCTTCGGCATCGTGCTGACCCGGATTGTCCGTGGCTGGCTGGAAAAGCGGTTCCTGCCCTCCACCTCGCTCGACATCGGCGCGCGCACCTCTATCGTCACCGGCCTCAGCTATGTCGGCATCATCATCGCCCTGCTCGGCGCGACCAATATGCTGGGGTTGCAGCTGGAAAAGATCACGCTGATAGCCAGCGCCCTGTCGGTGGGCGTGGGCTTTGGCCTGCAGTCGATCATCCAGAACTTCGTGTCGGGCGTCATCATGCTTATCGAACGCCCGGTGAAGCCCGGCGACTGGGTAGCGGTTTCCGGGGCGGAGGGGACCATCCGCAAGATCCGGGTGCGCGCCACCGAACTGGTCATGGCCGACGGCGGCACCGTCATCGTGCCCAATTCCTCGTTCATCTCGGCCAACGTCACCAACAATGCGGATGCGATGATGTGCGACCGGCTGGATCTGTCGCTGACGGTGACAGGCTGCGCGACGCCCGCGCAGGCGCGCGACGCGATCCTGGACATGGTGAAGGGCTGCGCGCTGGTGCGAAGCGAGCCGGCGCCCCAGATCTACCTGGCCACGCTCGATGAGGGGCAATGGGGCTTCAGCCTGAGGCTCTATGCGACGCACGACACCCCGGCGGCGCAGGCGCGCAGCGAGCTGCTGTTCCGGCTGGGCGCGCAGGGGGCGGACAGGGGGCTGAAGATCAAATCCGCTTGAACCGGGCGGTGCACGGCCCCGTTGTCGGGGCCTGATAGACAGGCGGCGTGGGCCAGCGGCTTGTATTAATATGTAACTCGGCCCCTTTCTGCCGGAACCAAGCGCGCCCTTTTGCATTTCTTCCACCGCGGCAGCTTCCGGGATGCAGCGACCGGGGAAGGGGGCGTGTACATGTTCATGGTTGGCCGATGCAAATTTGCCGTTCCCCGTCTCCAGCCCGCGGCCAGATTTCTTCCTCGCTTCCCGATGCTTTTTCTGGCCCTGTGCGGGGCATGCGGTGTTCTGGCCCCTCCGGTGCAGGCCCAATCCCTGCAACAGTTGCGCGAGATGTCCATCGAGGACCTTGCCGCCGTCAGCGTCACCTCGGTCAGCAAGTCGGCACAGCCGCTGGGCGACGCGGCCGCTTCGGTCTATGTGATCAGTCGCGAGGACATCCTGCGTTCGGGCGCGGTGACGCTGCCGGAAATCCTGCAACTTGCCCCCAATCTCCAGGTCTATGAAGCGCATCCCGGCAGTTGGGTGGTCACCGCGCGGGGGATGAATGGCAACGCGGGCGCCCAGAGCTATTCGAACAAGCTGCTGGTGCTGATCGACGGGCGAACGGTCTATACGCCGCTGTTTTCGGGCGTCTACTGGGACCTGCCCGATCCCATGCCCAACGATATCGACCGGATCGAGGTGATCAGCGGCCCCGGCGCAACGCTGTGGGGCGCCAATGCGGTGAATGGCGTGATCAATGTAATCACCCGCAAGGCTTCCGAGAGCACCGGCGTTTACGCCAGCTTCCGCGAAGGTTCGGACGAGCGTACCGCCGGGGTGCGGCTGGGTGGCAATGTGAATGACAGGCTGAGCTACCGGATATACGCCCGCTGGCTGCAGGCGGACAGCATCCTCGCCGCAACCGGGCTGCCGGCCGGCAATGGCCAGAATCGCACGGGCGGCGGTTTTCGGCTTGATTGGCAGCCGGGGCCGGCGGATGCGGTGAGCATGGACGGCGAGGCCTTCGGCGGTCATCTCTATCAATCCACGGATGCTTCGGAAGCGACGGCGGGGCGCAGCCTTCAACTTCGCTGGAACCATGGCGCCAGCGACAGCAACGCGGTGCAGGTGCAGGCGTTCTATGACCGCATCTCGCGAGCGAGCTGGCCCAATTCCGGCAGCTTCTTCGTCGATACCTATGACGCCGAGGTGCAGCACAATATCGCGCTGGATGATCGCAACCGGTTCATGTGGGGCGGGGGCCTGCGCTTGGCCGATTACCACATTGACGGCAGCACAAGCTTCTTCTTTGATCCCTCTGCTCGCAACCTGTTCTTTGCCAATGGCTTTGCGCAGGACAGCTTCCAGATCACCCCGCGGCTGACGCTGACCGGCGGGCTGAAGCTGGAAAGTGACCCCTATTCAGGCACATCGCTGCTGCCCGAGGGGCGGATCGCTTGGAAGCCCCGTGCTTCCACGCTGCTGTGGGGCGCGATCTCCCGGGCGGTGCGTTCGCCAACTCCTTTCGATGTGGATGCGCAGGAGCGCGCCGGCATTGTTTCGTTGAGCGGCAACCCCAATTTCCGCACCGAAAAGCTGACCGCATTTGAATTGGGCACCCGCGTGCAACCGGCTTCAACGGTATCCTTCTCGGTCAACGGGTATTATAACACCTATGATGACTTGCGGACGGTGGAGATCGTGCCGGGGCCGGGCCTCACGCTGATGTGGGGCAATGGCCTTCAGGGCAATAGCCACGGAGTGGACGCCTGGGCCGATTGGCGGACCGCGCGCTGGTGGACCTTGTCCGCCGGGGTTTCCTGGCTGGAAGAGCATTTCCATTTCGCCCCCGGCGCATCCGGAATTCTCGGCACGACCCAGATCGGCAACGATCCTTCCTATCAGGTGAAGCTGCGCTCCGCGATGAATCTGGGCGCGCATTTCCGGTTGGACGCCGATTTTCGCGCCGTGGGCGCGCTGGTCGGCTCTGCTGTCGGTGGCTATCGCGAGTTGGGCGGGCGGTTCGCCTGGATCCCCTCGCCCGCCGTTGTTGTGTCGATCAGCGGGCATAATCTGCTGCACGCGCGCCACCAGGAATATCCGGGCGGGGATCTGATACCGCGCCAGGTGCTCGCCTGTCTGGAGCTGCGGTATTGACCCATGCGCGCGCCTTGCGATGGCGGGTATTCGCATGCGCCAAGATATTCGGCACGGCGCTGGTGCTGATGATGGCCGCGCCGGCGCTGTCGGCCGTGTCCGAGGCGGAGATCAAGGCGGCCTATCTGTACAAGCTGGCCTCCTTCGTGCGGTGGCCGGATTCCGCCTTTGTTGAGCCCGCCGCACCCTTGCGCATCTGTATTGCCGGCCGGCCGGACGTCTATCATGTGGTCGACGGGCTGACCCGCGGGCAGGATGCCGCCGGGCGCCATCTCTCGGCCGAAAGCGTCAATCCGGCCCGGCCGGACACGGTGGCGCACTGCCAGATCCTCTACCTCGGCGAAGGCGAGACGGCGGTTCCCGCCATGTTGGCGCAGATCGCGCAGGCACCCGTGCTCACCGTCACCGATCGCGCCGGGGGCACCCATGGCGGCATCATCGAATTCGTCCTGGTTGGCGGCAATATCCGTTTCACCATCCACCGCCAGTCCAGCGAAGTGCATCAGCTTGTGCTGAGTTCCAAGCTGCTCGCGGTTGCCGTGTCGGTGGAGCCATGAGCACTTCCGGCGGGCGCCTCTTTCGCGATTACCGAATGACCACGGGCGTGCTGGCGGTCCTGTTGCTGGCGGTAAGCCTGGTGCTGGCCTGGCAGGCCGAGCGTCAGGCGGGACTCGAACGGTCGCGCCAGATCAATGTGCAGGCGCAGATTCTGGCGGAAGGCGTGGCCGGGGCACTGGCCTTCGATGACCGCAGCACCGCCCGCGAACTGCTCAACGCGCTGGAGCTGAACGACGACATACAGGCGGCGGGGGTATACGGCGCGCAGGGCGAGATGATCGCCGGCTATGTGAAGCAGGGCGATCCTCTGCCGCGCCACGTCCGGCCCCATCCGCCCGCCATTGCCGGCCTTGCGCTGTCGGTGGTGGAACCGGTGACGCAGGGCACGCTGAAGCTGGGCAATGTCTATATCCGCGCCACGGTCGAGCCCTGGACGCGGCGGATCTCGCGCTATTTCGGTATCGGCGCCGTTCTCGTGATGGCGGCGCTTCTGGTTGCGGCGCTGGGCGCCTCCTATTCCTCGGCGACGGCCGCCAACCAGCGTCTGCAGGAGGAGATCGCCGCTCGCGAGGCGGTGGAATCACAACTGCGCCAGGCACAGAAAATGGAGGCGATCGGGCAGTTGACCGGCAGCGTGGCGCATGATTTCAACAATATGCTCATGGCTGCTTCCAGCGGGCTGGAGCTGCTGGAGAAGAGTGCCGACCCCCAGCGCACCGAACGGCTGAAGCGCGGCATTCGCGAGGCGCTGGATCGCGGCGCGCGGCTGACCCAGCAGTTACTGACTTTCGCGCGGCGCGCGCCCTTGCACCGCGAGGTGTTCGACATCCGCCAGCGCCTGGCGAACCTCTCCAGCCTGCTCGAGAGGTCCTTGCGGGAGGATGTCGTCGTCGAATACGATCTCGATCCGGCGCTGTGGGCCGTGGAGGTCGATCCGTCCCAGTTCGACGTCGCGGTGGTGAACATCGCGGTCAATGCGCGCGACGCCATGCCCAAGGGTGGGGTCATCCGCATCAGCGCGCGCAACCTGGACCGGGCCATCAATGGCGCCGACGCGGTGAGCATCGCCATTGCCGACGAGGGCGGCGGCATGACGCCGGAGCAGATCGAGCGGGCCTTCGAGCCCTTCTTCACCACCAAGGGCGTGGGTCGCGGCACGGGGCTGGGCCTCAGCCAGGTGTATGGCTTCGTGCATGGTGCGGGGGGAACGGTGGCGATCGAGAGCAGGCCGGGCATGGGCACGACCGTCCAGATCCTGCTGCCGCGCCAAGAGCACGCGGCGCCCGTCGCGGAGCCGGAGCCGGCGATTGCGCCCGCCGACGATGCCCCGGTGCACTGGCGGGTCCTGCTGGTCGAGGATGACGATGCCGTTGCCGAATTCGTTGAGCAAATGCTCGACGAACTGGGGTGCACGGTGTGTCGCCAACCCCGCGCCGAGGATGCCTTGCGCAGCTTCGACCGGGCGGCGGTGGATCTCGTGCTGTCGGACATGGTGATGCCCGGCATGTACAATGGGCTGGAAATGGCCCGCGAGCTCCGCCGCCGATGCAGCGACCTGCCGATACTGCTGATGACAGGCTACAGCTCGGCCGCCAATTCGGCGACGGGCGAGGGATTCGCGGTGCTGTCCAAACCCTTCACCATGGCGACACTAGCCGCCCAGTTGCGGGAGCTGATGTCGTCTGACGGCTGACCCTGACGCCGCCGGAGCCGCTACAGCGCGTTGGCGGCGTCGAGGTGTTTGTGCAGGGTCGGCAGAGTGTCTTGCGCCATCCGGCGAACCTGGGCCGAGCCGGCCGCATGCGCCTCGGTTTCGTATTTGGCGATATCCTGCCGATGATCCTCGATCATGTGATGCTTGAACGCGGCATCGAAGGCCGCGCCATGCAGGCCGAGCAACATGGTTCTGGCCTGCGCGCCCTCGTCCGACAGATCGGTGGTGGGGCGCAGGCCCATGGCGCGGTCGAGCCTGGCGAGCTTTATCCGGTGGGCGCCGTGATCATGCACCAGCATGGTGCCGAATTGACGGGTCTGGGCCGTGGCGCCCCGTTTTTGGGCAAGGGCGCCCAGTGCCACCTCGCTGTTGTCACCCTTCATGGCCTCGGCAAGGAAGGGGGCGTCGCTGGCGGCGAATGCCGGCGCGGCAAGAAAGGCCGGTGCAAGGCCAATGGCGAGGACGAGATGTTGCATGGTTTTCATGGGTAAGGCCTCCTGATGTGCTTGCAACGAATGGCCGGGGCCCGGGTTCCATGGTCTCTGTCAGGCTGGGGATAGGACGCCTCAGCGCCGGGCTTCATCCCAACTGAGGATGAGCCGCCCATTTGCGGGAACGTGATATTCAACCCGTTCGGCCATGGTCTTGCGCGCGCGGATCACATCGCCGCCGGCGGTTACCACAGTCATTTTGGGCAAGCGGCGGCGCCCCTCGCGGATGACCGCCAGCATGGCTGTGCAGGTCTCGCCACCATCCAGGCGAATGCTGATCGCGCGCTCGCCGGTGCGCTCGCTGGTCATGATGAAGTGGTCGCAGAACAGCCAGAACGGGGCGCTATGCACCGTGTGGAAAGCGCGCGTGGCAAAGACCAGCGCCGCGCCGGCGCCATAGATCTCCTGACCCACCTGCCCGGCCTTTTGCCCATCCACATAGAGATCCTCCAGCGGAAACGAGAGCGCGCGGTCGATGTGGCCATTGCGGATCGTGTCGGCCAGCATCTCCCCGGGCAGCGCGTCCGGGTAATAGAACCAGGCCCGGTCGAGCGCGTATTTGCAATATTCGCTGACCAGCATGCGGGCCGCTGGTTCCAGTTCCGGGCCGCTGTCGCGCAGGTAACATTCAAAGGCCGCGAAGCTGTCGAAGCATTCGTAGACGGCCATGTAAGGCGCATCCTGCAGGCAGGTGACACCGAGGAAATTGCGATAATGCACGGCCTGCGCAATCTCGGATTCCCAGATGGCGCTGTTGTGGAAAAAGCTGGCGAGATAGACATAGCTTTGCAGGCGGTAGCGGTCGACGTTGGTAATGCGCCACAGCCGCATGCAGGCCGCCGCCCCCCAGGCCGTGAGATTGGCCTGATAATTGAGGTTGAAGCGCATGCCCTCGGCCGCCGCGATCGCCACCTGCGCCTCGTGGAGGTAGCGCTCGCTGCCGGTCAACTCATAAGCCTGCAGCATGACCCAGGCATACATGCCGCCGACGTCGGTCTGCCCACGGCCATCGGCGCCGGCGATTTCGGTAATGACCGAGAAGTCCGTCACCTTGTACTGGATCGGCCATTTGTATTTGAAATGGCGCGCGGCCTTGATGCCAAAATCGATGGACCGCTCGAACAGGCTTCTGGCGCGCTGGTTGCCGGCAATCGCCAGCCGGCCCAGGTTCATCAGCGGATGGTAGAGATACCAGCTGTCCACCGCGTCGGCATCCTTGTCCGCCCCCACATTCGGCAGATAGCGCCGGATCGAGCCGAGTTCGGGATCGAAGAATTTCTCGAGGCCCGCCTCGAAGTCGGCCTGCAGGGCGATGGGTTGGCGGCGCCAATGGGCGAAATCGTGCATCGGCGCGATCAGGGCCAGCTGCACCATGCTGTCCGGGTATTCAGCGTCGGTGTAGGGGTGGGCATAGCGATGCCCGTAGTGCCGGATGGTCGCTTTCGGCGAGGCGGCCAGATCGGCGATTGTCCGCTCGGCCCGGTCCACCCAGTCGTGATACTCCACCGGCGGCAGGTCCAGCGCGGTATAGGCAGCGCCCAGCATCTGGATGAACCGCCGCGCGGAATCGCGTTCCTCGGGCGGCGTGGAATCGCGGATGACGATGATCGCGTCGGAGATCGTCACCGTCTCGCCTTGCGGCAGGGCATGGGTCGGCGGCGTGCCGCTTTGCGGCGGGGTGGGCGGCAGATAGCCAAGCTCGGGCCATTCGCCGCCGACGGCGCCATCGGGCTTCGTCTCTGTCGCGCGGTAATAGGCGTTCATCGCCGTCAGGTTCTGAAAATACAGCACGCTGCCGAATGCCGGCTGGTCGAGGTGGAAATAGAGCAGCCCGCTGTTCAGGCCGCGCTGGCCCGCCTCCACCAGACCCGTGGCGCCGGTGGGGTCGTCATCGGCATCCAGCGGATAGATGTCGCGCGGCATGAAGGGCACCAGCAGCGGTGCGCGGGGCGTCAATTCCACCGTGGCGCGCAGCCGGTGCAAATCCAGCCCGTCGGTTCGCAGCACGACCGTGTGGCGGCCGACCGCGCTATCCACCCAGCCGCGAAACGCCTCGCCGGGGCGGGGCCGCTTGCGGTGCAGCCGGTGAATGCCGCCGGGGGCAAAGGCGAGCCGCAGGGCCAGGCCGCCGCAGCCCGGCCGCCGCACCATCACCCACAGCGAATCGCGGCCCTCGCTCACCTCGCAGGCCAGATCACCCAAGGCAAAAGCGGCGTGCACCGCGAGCGCCTTTGCCGCCAACTCATTCTGCAGCGACAAGGCCCATGGGCTGAGACCGCCAATTTGCTTGCGAGACCGGATTGTCGACATCGGTTTGGCACTCCTCGGGCAGCGACGATTCCAAATCGCGGATTTGCCGGAATGTTCCCGGCACCAGGGCGTGGCGAATGGGCGACATCCGCAGACCGGCAAGCAAATGCCCCGGAAAGGCCGGCGCCTATCCGGGGCATTGCCTCGCGCTGCGGCGGGGCTGTTACGAGGCGTAGGGTGTCAGGACGATTTCCACGCGGCGATTGGCGGCGTGGCCGGTGATCGTCGCATTGCTGGCAATCGGTTCGGTCTTGCCGAAACCCTGCACCGACATGCGGGCCGGGTTGACCTGACGGGTGGCGAGATAATCGGCCACGCTGTCGGCGCGTTTTTCCGACAGCACCTGATTATAGCTGAATGAGCCCACCGCGTCGGTATGGCCATTCACGTCGATATAGGTCGCCGGGTATTTGGCCAGCGTGTGGGAAACGGCATTCAGCACGCCGTAAAAGCGGGGCTGGATATTGTACTTGTTGAACGAGAAGGTCACGTCGCTGGGCATTTCCAGCAAGATCTGCTGGCCCTGCCGCTCGACCCGGATACCGCTGCCGCGCAATTCATCCTGCAGCACGCCATACTCCTGGTCGACATAGGCCGGCACATCGACATAGGCGATGGGGGCGATGCCGGCCTCGATGATGGCGGTGCGGCGGATGGCGACATTGGGAATGGCGGGCGGAAGGGTGGGAACCAGCGTGACGGCCCGGCCCACCGGCACGGTGGCAACACGCAGCGTCTGTGCGCTTACCGTCGGCACCGCGACGATATTGGCGTGGACCGGGGGCACGGCCACCTCGGGCGTCTTCACCGTGGTGCGCAGCGAATGGGTGACATGGGTGGAGGAACGGACGGAATCCGTCGTGGCATCAACCCCGCGGGTCACATCGCCGGTGACGCCAAAATCGCCATGGGCACCCGCCGCACCGATCGGCAGCCCACCGCCGATGCCCAACCCGCCGCCTAGGCCGCCGCCCATGCCGCCACGCAGCAATTGGGCCTGGGCCGGGGAGGCCAGGGTAATGGCGATAGCCAGCGTGGCGGCGGCGGCGTGGAAGAATTTAGCCATGAGAAATCTCCTTCATCTGACCGAGCCGGCGAGAGAGCGCTACAACCGGCTGCTGATGGAGGAACGAGTGCCGCCGCGCGTTTAATCCGCCCCGGCGCGATTTTTTTTCAGATGCCCCGGCGGCAGTCGCCGCACAGCACGCCCCGGCCGGTGTGCGGGCCCTGGTTGCGGGCCTCGGCGTCCGCGCGGGCGAGCCTGTCCGCGGGTGCCTCCCCCGCGTGGCCCAGCGCCGCGATTCTGGCTGCGGCGAGCGGGGCGGCGAAGGACGTGCCGCGCAGTTTCACCGGCCGGCCATCCAGCCCGATGGCGGTGATGTCGGCGCCGGGCGCGGCATAGTCGAGGTGGCTGGCCCGGCCCGCCTCGAACAGCACGCGTCCGCGCCCGTCGACACCCGTGACCGCCACCACGTCGCGATAGGAGGCGGGATAGGATGGCGGCGCGGCGGCGCCATCGTTGCCGACGGCGGCGACCACGATGATGCCCCGGGCCTGAACGGCGGCAATGGCCCGGGCAAGCAGGGGGTTGGCCGGGCCGACGAGGCTGATGGAGATAACGGGAACGTTTTTCGCCGCCATCCAGGCCAGCGCCCGGGCAATCGCCAGCGCATTGCCCCCGGCCGGATCGGCACCGTAGACATCGGCAACGAAGATCCGCTCGGCCCCCGCCCCGCCCAGCAGCGAGGCGATCGCCTGCGCATGGGCGTTGGGCAGCGGGGCTCCCCGGGCAAAGCCGGCTTCGCCGCTGATCCGCCCGCCCGGCAAGGTGCCGCCGTCGATGATGCCGACCGTGCCCCTGTGCGGCAATGGAGAACCGGGTGCCGACCCGCCGGGGCCAGGCCGGGTTGCGCCGCTGGCGAAGTGGATCTGGTCCGCGGTGATCTCCTTGGCCGGCAGCAACCGGCGCAACTGGCGCGTGGCCGAGGCGAGGCTAACGTTTGGCGGGGTGGCAAGGCGGGCATAGGCGACGCCCAACCCATCAAGCTCGCCCGTCTCGATCAGGCGATAGCCCGAAGCCGCCGCCCGCGTCAGCGATGCGGCGTCCGGATCCAGCATCAGCACCTCGCGCGCGCGGGCGGGCTGGTCGGCATCGTCGAATTCGACAAAGGCGCGGTTTGCGTGAACGAAATCGTCGAGACGCTGCACCCGTTCGTTCGCCAGGGCGCCGACGTCCCGCAGTAACGCGGCGGCGGGGTGCCCCACCGTCTCCAGCGTATTATCCACCCGCCCCAGAACGCCGCGAAGACCCGGCAGGCCCAACTGCGCGCTGGCCGTGCCCGAGACGCCCAGCAGCAGCGCCACCCCCATGCCCGACCATTTCCGCATTGGCTTGTTCCCGATCCGAAAAAATTGCAGTTACAGGGGATGAAACGCAGCACTGCATCCGTTTCATCCCCAAGCAAGGCAAAAAACGTGGCAACGGCCCATTTCGGCGAGGAACTTGTGAAGCTGTTGCCGCGCATGCGGCGCTTCGCCAGGGGGCTCGCCCGCGATGCGGCCGATGGCGACGACCTTTGCCAGGCGACGATTGAACGGGCGCTGAAAGCCGCGCATCAGTGGCAGGAGGGCTCGCGCCTTGATGCGTGGGTATATCGGATCATGCGGAACATCTGGATTGACGAGGCCCGTGCCGGCAACCGCCGCCGCCAGACCTTCGCGCCCGAGGAAGAGGGCGAGCATGTCAGCAGCGCCGGCGACGCGGCGATTGAGGCATCGGTGGAATTGGGCAATGTCGACCGCGCGATGCGGCGCCTGCCCCCGGAGCAGCGTGAGGCGGTGATGCTCGTGCTGGTCGAGGGGCTGGCCTACAAGGAAGCGGCGGAGGTCATCGGCTGCCCGATGGGCACGCTGACCTCGCGCCTGGTGCGCGGGCGCGAGGCGCTGATGCGCGAGCTGGGAGAAACGCCGTGACGATCACCCCGGAAGAGATCATCGCCTATGTCGATGGCGAGCTGGAGGAGGGCGCGCGCAACCGCATTACACTGGCGGCGCTGGTGGACATCGATCTGGCCGAACGCATCGCGGCGGAGCGTGCCCTGCGCCGCCAATTGCAGGCGCATTATGCGCCGCTGGCCGAGGCGCCGGTGCCGGCCGCATGGGCGGAATCGATCCGCCGCGCCACCGCGGGCCCCGGCGGCGAGGTAGTCGATCTGGCGGCAGCCCGCGTGCGCAAGGCGGCCGAGAGCGGGCGCGCCGCGCCGCGCTGGTGGCACAGCCCGTGGGCGGGCGCGGCCATGGCGGCGTCGCTGGTGCTGGGCGTGTTTGTCGGCATCGCGTGGCAGGGTGCGGGGGGCGGGGGGCCGATTGTCGCGCGCGATGGCGCTCTGGTGGCGTCGGGGGATCTCGCAAGCGCGCTCGATACCCAGCTTGCCTCGGCGCAGGATGGGGCGCCGGTCCGGATTTTGGGAAGCTTTCGCCGGGCGGACAACGATGTTTGCCGGGTATTTTCGGGCGCGATGGCCTCTGGCATTGCCTGCCATGCGGCAAATGGCTGGCAGTTGCAGCATGTGCTCCCCGGTAGCACCGAGCCGGGCCAAGCCTATCGCCAGGCCGGGTCGCAAGATGCCGCGCTTATGACCCTTGCGCAGGATATGGCGAAGGGCGATCCACTCGATGCCGGTCAGGAGCGGGAGGCGCGAGCCAAGGGCTGGCGCTGAAGGGTGGCGCGTGCCCCGGCGTTTGTGCTGCTGAAAACGGCGGCCGGATAAATCGGCTTGGCGATTTTACGCGTCTTACAATCGCGCAAAACCCTGCCTATCATGCCAGGCAAGAACGGAACCCGCGCGGTGCGGCGGGGAAGTCCGGCAAGGCTTCAAGGGAGAGACAACAATGGCCAACATGGGCAAAAAGCTGCGTGACCTGATCGAAAAGGGCGAGCATTTCGTCGTTGGCGACACCTTTTCCGCCATCACCGGGCGGATCGTGGAATATGCCGGATTTCCCGCGGCCTATCTTGGTGGTCACGCCTGCAGCGCCTTCCACTATGCCGTGCCGGACAATGGCGTGTTCAGTCAGGTGGAGCAGATCGAGCAGGCCAGCCGCATCGCCAATGTCATCAATATCCCGCTGATCGCGGATGCCGATACGCTGGGCGAGACCGTGGCGGACGCCTATCATTTCACCCGCCGTTACATCCAGCAGGGCATCGCCGGCTTCCATGTCGAGGACGAGCGCAACCCCAAGCATTCCAAGCACGTCAACGGCCTGTGGTCGATCGAGGACCAGCAGGCACGGATCGACGCCGCCCGGCGCGCGCAGCGCGACAGCGGGCAGGATTTCGTCATCATCGCCCGGTGCGACGAACTCTATTCCAGCGAAATGGGTGGCGGCGGCACCGGCTCGATGGACGAAGCGGTCAAGCGTGGCCGTGCCTATATGGAGGCGGGGGCCGATGTGCTGTTCTATCCGCCGCGTCCGGACTTTGTGCCGGAGCTGGTCAAGCGGCTGGGCGCCAACATTCCGGTTTCAACCATGGGCTTCTCCCTGCCCGACACCGCCTTCAACATGCACACCGGCGGCTGGGCTGTCGCCGCCGTCAACCATTTGAAGATGGCGCGCGAACTGATGGAAACCGGGCAGGTTACCGGCGCCTTCCCGGAATTCCCGGAGAAATATGCGCTGATCGACCACCCGCTCTACGATGGCTTGATCGAGGAATGGGCCGCCGGCACCGGCCGCGCGACCCGGCCCAACCACGCGCCATAAACAGCGAGTTCCATGCCCGGCCCCGATTTGACCCTCATCCTGCAGATGGGTGCATCTGCAAGGGGGGCTTCCCGCGCCGACTGGACAGGCCCCGCCTTGAGGCGCAGATTGCCCGTCAATTGGCGCCGGCGAAGCCTGATTTACAAACGCTGAGCAGCCATGGGGATTAGAGGATCGAGAGAAAGGGCCCGACATGCGTGCATCGCTGACGCTGGACTTCAGAAACCCCCCGCAATGGCGCAAGCCCTGGAAAGAGCATTGGGAAGACTGCCTGTTCCTGCTGACGGAGGGCGAGGCGATGGGCTTTCATTCGTTGCTGGTGCAGGAGCATTTCTTCACCGACGATGGTTACGGGCCGTCCGTGCCCATCTTTCTGGCGGTGCTGGCGGAGCGCACCAAAACCGTCCGCATTGGTTCGTGGATCCAGATTCTCGCGCTGCACAACCCGGCCAAGCTTGCCCAGGAAATTTGCGTGCTCGACCATTTGAGCGGTGGGCGGCTGGATATCGGCGTGGCGCTCGGGCATCGCGCCGCTGAATTCCGGGCGATGCAAATGTCGGAAAAGACGCGGCGCTCCCGCTTCGAGGAGGGCTTCGAGATCCTGAAGAAGGCGCTGACGCAGAGCCCCTTCAGCCACGATGGCCAGTATTACAAATATAACAACGTGATCATCGAGCCGCGCCCGCTGCAGCAGCCCCACCCACCGATATGGGTGGGCGCAACGACCACGGCGGCGGCTGTTCGCGCGGGACGGCTCGGCGCCCATCTCTATGCCGGCACGACTGATCCGGAGGCTTTTGCCGCCTATCGCGCGGCGCTGGAGGAGGCCGGCCACGACCCGGCCCAGTTCCGCACCGCCATGTCGCTGTCGCTGACCATGACGAAGGAGCATCCTGACACGGTATGGCAGCGGATCCGCGAGCAGAGCTTCTACAAATGGGACTTCTACCGGCAGATCCGCGAGGAACTCGGCGACCCCATGCTGTCGGTGGGCATGGCGGGCGCGAAGATCGATCCGGAATCCTATCGCGCCAATGAACTTATCGGCGACAAGGACCTTGTGCTGGAGACGATCCGTCAGATGAAGGACGATCTGGGGGTCAGCGATATCATCGTGTTTGGCGGCCATGCCGGCACCGATTTGCGCGGCCATGCCTATGAGAGCCAGAAGATGTTTGCCGAGGAAGTGCTTCCGGTGATAGCGGACTGGTAATGGCGCGCCCCCATGGTGGCTGCCGTTCCGCAGCCTGATACCCGGCATGGGCCGAATATTCGATGAAAGGGCAAGTGCCGCAATGACGACGCGCCACCTCGTTGATCCCGAACTGTTGCCGCTGATCGACAGCTTTCCCCCGATCGTGCTGACGGCGGAGTTGCTGCCGGTCATTCGGGCCGGGGCGGCGGCGCAGGTGGCGGCGCAGGCGCTGCCGGCACTGGCGGTTACCTGCCGCGAGCTGCATATCCCGTCCGGGGAGCCGGACCGGCTGATCCGCTGTCTGGCCATCCAGCCGGCAGAGTTGCCGGACAATGCTCCGGTCATCCTGCGGTTTCATGGCGGCGGGCATGTGCTGGGTGTGCCGGAAATGGACCGGCCGAAGCTGATGCAGTGGGCGATTTCGCTGCAATGCCTGGTGCTGACCGTCGATTACCGGCTGGCGCCCGAGACACCCTTTCCGGGCCCGATGGATGATGCCTATGCGGCCTTGCGCTGGCTGCACGAGAGCGCCGGGGACCTGCGCATTGATACCACCCGCATCATGGTCAGCGGTGAAAGCGCGGGCGGCGCGATGGCGGCATGCCTGTGCCTGATGGCGCGCGACCGCGGCGAGTTCACCATCGCTTTCCAGCATCTGGAGATGCCGCGGCTGGATGATTTGCTCCCCGACCCGCCCAACCCAACCACGGGCGAGTTCATCTGGCGGGCGGAAAACAGCGCCTTTTGCCGCGCCGCCTATCTGGCCGGTGA
Organism: uncultured Sphingomonadales bacterium; assembly: GCA_903923465.1. Classification (GTDB taxonomy): domain Bacteria; phylum Pseudomonadota; class Alphaproteobacteria; order Sphingomonadales; family Sphingomonadaceae; genus Novosphingobium. The sequence goes on from CAIXXP010000015.1 coordinate 38,632, forward strand.
CGTCTCGCCCTATGCTTCGGCGGCGCGCGCCAGCGATCTCTTCGGCCTGCCCCCGGCCTACATCATGGTGGGGGCGCTGGACCTGTTCGTGGACGAGTGCCTAGCCTATACGGCGCGGCTGAACCGGGCCGGCGTTCCGGTGGAGCTCATCGTCTACCCCGGCTGTTTCCACGGCTTTACGATGGTTAAAAACGCGTCCGTCTCTCAACGCGCCGAGGCGGATTCCCTGCGCGCGATGGGCCGGGCCTTCGAGCGCTAGAGGTTAGAGTGCTAGCCGGGGGGGAGCGGGGGCCTAGCGCTCCCAGCTCAGCGGCAGGTAGGAAACGCCCCACACGCCGTGGTTCTGCCACCGGTAGGAGTCACCTTCGGTGATGCGGATGCTGCTGGTGCGCGACAGCCACTCCTCCAGCACGATCTTGATCTCGCGCTTGGCCAGGTGGATGCCGAGGCAATTGTGCGGGCCGGTGGCCAGCGTCAGGTGGCGCGGCTTGCGGTCGATGTCGATGCGGTGCGGGTCGGCATAGGCCCGGTCGTCGCGCGAGGCCAGGAAGGTGGGAATGCTGACCATGTCGCCGGCGCGCATGTGCACCCCGTGGAATTCGATATCGCGGGTGACCAGCCGCAACTGCGCCGTCACGCCATGGGCGCGCAGCAATTCGTCCACGGCATCCGGAATGCGGGTGGGGTCCTCGCGCAGCCGCTGCTGCAGCGGTTGGTCGCCGGCCAGGTGCCGGAAATACCAGCCGAGGCTGCTCGCCACCGTATCGAGCCCGCCGACATAAAGGGTGAGGGCCATGCCGAACATTTCGCCCTCCTCCATCAACTCGCCATTGACCCTGGCGGTGGCGATGTGGCTGGCCAGATCGCCCTCGGTGGGGTTGCGGCGCTTCTCGAGCATCATCTCGCTCAGATAGTCGACGATGGTGCGCAGCGCTTCCAGCCGCGCCAGCCCCTCGCTGCGCACCAGCTGGTGTTCCCATTCGAGAAACTGGTCGCGCAATTCGAGCGGCAGGCCCATCAGGCGCAGGAAAACGGTCGAGGGGAACAGTTGGGCGAATTCACTCATGAACTCGGCCGAGCCGCGATCGATGATGCCGTCCACCAGCACCTGACAGTCGCGGCGCAGCATCTCCTCCAGCCGGTTTATCGCGCTGGGCTGGAACCAGGGTTGCAGCATTTGGCGAAAGCCCATGTGCCGGGGCGGGTCGATTTCCAGCGGAACCTGCCGCCAGCTTACCCCCAGCACGTCGCTGAGGTCGGTGGCGGTGGAGCTGGAGAACACGTCTGGGCGCTGCATGACCTCTTCCATCAGCGCATGGCGGGTCATCAGCCAGGCGGGGCGGCCGGGGTGGGCGTTGGCGGTCCAGCGGATATCCGGCCCGGCGTGGAGTTCCTCCGCCACCTCGACATAGGGGTCCGCGTGGCGGGATTCGGCGAAAAGGGCCAGGTCGTGGTCCCACACCAGCGCGGGGGGCACATGATCGGGCAGGGGGGCGGGGCGCGCTTCAAGTGTCTCCGACATCAGCATCCTCCAGATTATATGTTTTGCCGCAGTCTATCGCTTCCCCGGCGCGAGGCAAGGGGTCTCCGTGGGTCCGGGATGCCCCCGTGGCGCACGTGCCTGAGCGCGGTGTCTCTGGCGGACTCCGCCGGGTCGGGCCGGCCGCCGTTGCCCGCTCAGGCGGTCTCGAACAGAGGTGCCAGAGCGGCGCGATCCTCTGCGGTCAATTGCCAGGCGCTGGCGGCGACATTGGCGGCAAGCTGCTCCCCGCTGCTGACCCCGGCAATCACCGAGGCGATCAGCGGATCCGCCAGCAACCAGGCAAAGGCGAGATCGAGCAGGCTGTGGCCACGGGCGGCGGCGAAGGCGCTCAGCCGGTCGATCAGGTCGAGGTTCTCGGGCGTTTCATATTTGCTGAGCATCGCCGGAGCCTTGGCACCGCGGCTGCCCGGCGGCGGCGGGGCGCCGCGCGTGTACTTGCCGCTCAGCAAGCCACTGGCCAGCGGGAAATAGGGCAGGAAGCTCATGCCCAGCTCGCGCATGCGGGGGATGATGTCGGCCTCCGGCTTGCGCCAGATCAGGCTGTATTCGCACTGGTTGGTGATGAAGGCGGGCAAATTATGCGCGCCCGAAATGCCTGCCGCCTCGGCCAGTTGCTCGGCCGAAAGGTTAGAGCAGCCGATGGCGCGCACCTTGCCGGCGCGCACGGCCTTGTCCAGCGCGTCCAGCGTGTCGAGGATCGGCACGGTGGCGGAGGGGAAGTGCAACTGGAACAGGTCGATGGTGTCGGTGCGCAGCCGGCGCAGGCAGGCCTCCAGCGCGCTGGCCACATAGGCCGGGTCGGCGAGGATGGGCTTGAAGCCGGTGGGGTTGATGCCGAATTTGGTGGCCAGGATGAAGTCGCCCCGGCGGCCTTGCAGCACCTCGCCAAGCACTTCTTCCGAGGCGCCGAAGTGGCCCCCATACATGTCGGCGGTGTCGATGAAGTTCACGCCCAGATCGCGGGCGGCATCCAGGATGCGGGCGGTGGTGGCAAGATCGGTGCGGCCGCCGAAATTGTTGCCCCCGATGCCGACGATAGACACGGCGATGTCCGACGCGCCCAGCTGGCGTTTTTGCATGATCGTGCTGCTCCCGGTGTGGTGTGATGCTCTACGCCGGGACGATGCCGCATCCGCCTGCGCCGCACAACACATTCCCGATATCGCGGTGCCCCCTTGCACTTTGGCTCTGGACGATATGGTGGAACTGCCGCAGGTAACGTCTGCCGCTGGCCCCGCAACGCAGATTCAGGACGGGCACAGAGAGCATAATTCCAGGAGGGGTGCCACGTGATCGACTTTCTTCCCGACGATACGCCAGAGCTGCGCGCATGGCGGGCCGAGGTGCGCGCCTTTCTGGCCGAGGTGGTCCCCGGCGGCATGCATTTCGACTATGACTTCGACGAGAGCCCCGAAGGCTGGGAAAAATCGCTCGATTTCTGGCGCAAGGTGGGCGCGAAGGGCTGGATCGGCCTGACCTGGCCCAAGGAATATCACGGTCTGGGTCGCAGCGCGATCGAGCGCTGGATTCTGTGGGAAGAGTTCGCCAACTGGCCGGCGCCGGGCTTTCCGGTCATCGGCCACGCGGTGTCGTGGTTCCTGCTGCGCCACGGCTCGCACGAGCAGAAGCTGCGCCACCTCAAGGGCATCGCCGATTGCACCATCCTGTGGGGCGAGGGCTATACGGAGCCGTCGTCGGGCTCGGATCTCGCCTCGCTGACCACCCGCGCGCATCGCGATGGCGACGACTGGATCATCAACGGGCAGAAGACCTTCGGCACGGCGGCGCACCAGTGCCAGTGGATGGCGGTGTTCGCCCGCACTGACCCCAATGCCCGCCCGCACGAGGGGATCAGCTGCTTCCTCGTGCCGCTCGATACACCGGGCATCCAGATGCTGCCGATGCACAATATGGCCGGCGGCCAGCAGAACCAGACGTTCTTCGAGAACGTGCGGGTGCCCCACGCCAATCTGGTGGGCGACGTCAATCAGGCCTGGTCGCAGATCTGGTTCCATCAGGGCGGCCAAAATCTCGATCAGCCGGGCCACGCGCCCGATGTCATGGAATATCGCATGCTGCGCACGCTGAAGGAGGTTTTCACCTTCTGCCGGGAGACAAAGCGCGGCGGCAAGCCACTGATCGAGGACCCGGTGGTGCGCCTGCAACTGGCCGAGCTGGTGGAGGGGATGGAGATCATCAAGCTGCAAAGCTTTGAGCTGCACAGCACGCTGGTGAATGGCACCGCGGAAGGGTGGAACCCCCTCGGCGGCGTGTTCAACCAGATCCACTACCGCGAGTTCTGGCCCCATTTCGCCCAGGTCTGCATGGATATCGTCGGGCCGCTGGCGCAGATCGAGGGTGGGCGCTGGGCGCAGTTGCAGGGCCGCATCGAACACTACTTCCGTGGCTCCTTCGGCAACCATGCCGGCGGCACCGCGCAGCTGAAGCGCATGACCGCCGCCACCAGAGGGCTGGGTCTGCCCCGTTAGCATCCGTTCCGGGCAGCGGCCTCTTGCGGCTGCCCCGTTGCAATACCAGCCCCATCAAGGAGGGTGTATGGCCATCGATTTTCACTTCGACGAACAGCAAAAGTTGATCCGCGACAGCGCGCGCGAGTTCTTCCGCAAGCATTGTCCACCCGCCGCCGTGCGCGCCGCCGCCAAGGCCACCGAGGATTTTCCCGCGGAGCTGTGGGCCGGCATGGCGGACATGGGCTGGCTGGGCATCACGGTGGCGGAGGAATTCGGCGGGCTGGGGGCAAGTTTCCTCGACCTCTATGTGCTCTATCCCGAGATGGGGCGCTTTCTGGTGCCGGCACCGCATCTGGATGCGGTGGTCGTCGGCGCAGGGCTGGTCTCGGCGTTGGGTAGTGTGGAGCAGAAGCAGGCGATTTTGCGAGAGGTCGTGGCAGGCAAGTTGCTGATTGCCCCGGCGCTGACCGATACCGGCGGCTTCGGCGCCGAGGACATCACGACCGAGGCGCGGGGCGCGAATGGTGGCTATGTGCTGAATGGCACCAAACTGCTGGTCATGGCGGCGGGTGCCGCAAACCTGCTTGTTGTTGCGGCCCGCATTGCCGGCGCCGAGGGCGTGAGCCTGTTCCTGATCGACGCCGCCGCCCCGGGCGTGGCGCGCGAGAAGCTGCCCAATATCGCCGGCTATCCGCTCTACGCGGTCACTTTCACGGATGTGTCAGTTGGGGCCGAAGGCTTGCTGGGCGAGGCCGGGGGTGCGTGGCCGGCACTGGAGGCGGTGCTGGACAAGGCCGCCGTGCTGCAGGCGGCGATGGTGGCCGGCGCCGGCGAGCGGGTGCTCGAAATCGCGGTGGATTACGCCAAGAACCGCGTTCAGTTCGGCACGCCCATCGGCAAGCATCAGGCGGTGCAGTATCTGTGCACGGATGTCGCCGTGGCGCAGCGGCACACGGCGCTGCTAGCGTTGCATGCCGCCTGGCGCATCGACCGGGGCCTGCCTGTCGCGCGCGAGGCATCGTTGGCCAAGGCGATGGCGGCCAAGGCGGCGGCGGTGATGACCTTCAGCGCCCATGAGGTGCATGCCGGCATCGGCTTCATGGAGGACTACGACCTCTCGATGTATACGCGCCGGGCCAAGCACTGGGAATCGCATCTGGGTGACCGGCGCCACCATCTGGAGCGGGCGATCGCCCTCACCCTGGAGCCGGCAGCCTAGGCGCACTGGCGATCGAAGCGCTGTTTGGCGCCGGACTCAGGCACCGAACTGCCGCATCGTTTCCCGGCAGAAGGCTGCCATCTGCGCGCTATCGTCGATGAATTGCGCTGGCTTGATGATGAGCGTGGAAAAGCCGCGTTCCTGCAAGGGTATCGAATTCTCCACGACGCGGCCCACCTCCAGCCGGTCGTCCGCGCCGGTGAAACTGTCGGAGACGATCGCCGCCAGTTCGATCTCGTCGAGGCTGCGGCCCGCCGCCTGCAGCGCGATGTCGAGTTGGCCCAGTTCCTCGGCGGATGGCGGCTTCAGCAGAAACAACCCTTGCGAATGGGTGACGAGACGGCGCTGTATGGCCGGAATCAGCGATCGCCCGCCAGTCCACAAGGTGACGCCGCGGCCCAGCCGATAGGGTTCGGGGACCACGGAAATATCCTGGAAGGCGAAATGCTTGCCGGCAAAGCTGACCGGTGAGCGCTCGGTCCACAGCCGCTGCCAGATGTCGAGCTGCTCATCGAGGATGGCGCCGCGCTGGTGGAACGGCACGCCGAGCGCCGCATATTCCTCTTCCTGCCAACTCACGCTGGGCAGTACGATCAGGCGCCCCTCGCTCAACAGGTCCAGCGTGGCCATCTCCTTGGCCAGCATCAGCGGGTGACGCAGCGGCGCGATGACGGATGCCGCCAGCAGCCGGATGCGCGACGTGACCGCGGCAATGGCGCTGAACAGATGCAGGTTGCTGGGGTGCGGATAGTCCGGCACCTGATTGCCGGCCATCAGCCAGTCGCGCGGATTGACGGGCGGCGCGATGAAGCAGGAGTTCGGCCCCATCACGACGTGTTCGCCGATCATGAAACCATCGATGCCGGCATCCTCGGCCTCGCGGGCAAAGCGGACGATGGCCTTCAGATCGCGCGGATCCGTCATCGTCCAGCTTTCGCTGAGCAGGAGTATGAGCCTGGGCTTTTTCATCCACTATGACCTTCCGCTGGCATCGCATGATCTCTCACCGATGCCAGCGTACCGACCAAGGCCGTTTGGCGGCAACCTAAATCGTCGCAATCGTTCCATGAGACCGACACGCGCCGCTATTGCGAATCGGCGGGGGCCTGTTTTGGCGTGCGGACGCCGAAGCGATAGACCTCCATGTCGCGATTGACGCAGACCTGGCACGCGAGCCGGATCTCGCCCTCCATGACCGTGGCCGCCGGCACGCGCTGCAGCAGCAGGCGCTCGGCGGGGGCGGGCGGGTCGTCCGCCAGTCCGCCCACCACCTCGCCATAGCACACGCCGCATTCGCTGACCCCGCCGCATACGCGGGGCCAGCGGATGCCATGGCGCAGCGCGGCCGCCGACAGCCGCTCTCCCGCCTCCGCCTCGAAGGTGAAGCCGGAGGGCAATAGGGTCACCTGATAGGCCATGCCGCCAACCGTCAGATGGTGCCCTGAATATAGCGCTCCAGCGTCTCGTGGTAATGGCGGATGCGCTGGTCGGAATAACGCGCAAGGTTCAGCACCCCCGAGCGGTTGGCCTTCATGCCGTTCTGGATCTGCGGGAAATTGGCCACATCCTGATCGAGCAGGAAGCCCAGATATTCAAACCCCGGCAGGTCGGCGAGCTTGCCGCCCTCGGGCAGCTCGATGATCGGGCCGCTCGGCGGGCGCTCGCCCTCATAGGGCACGAACAGCGAGATTTCCCAGATGCTTTCGTCTGGTCCATTGCCCGGGCGGAAGCGGTAGAAGATCGGGTTCGACCAGGAGGGCCAGAGGACGAAGTTGGGGAAGAGCAGATATTCGTTGCCATCGACCAGTTCGGCCTCCGAGACATTGGTCGTATCGATGTTCATCCGCTCTTTGTAGGTCTGGCGGGTCAACCGGGCGATGCCATCCCGAATCGTCTCGCCGGGCAGCAGGTCACCGTCGGGCGTGCCGAAGGATTCGGGCAGATACATGCCGGTGAACAGGTCGAACCCATCCTGCTCCGCCAGCGGGTCCAGCGAATTGTCCGAGACGAAGCCGGTCATCGAATGAAAGCGGCTGAAATGCGGTTCATCGGGCCACACGTCATATTGCGAGGCGGTGTCGGCGGCGAACTGGATGGCCTGCGGATGCGTGGCGGTAACGTGCATCGTCTCCAGAAAGGCATCCATGCCCGATTTCCAGTTGGTCTTGCACTTCACGATGGCGGTGACGGCGCGATAGCGGCTGGTGGTGAAGTCCCAGCATTCCCACTGCTCGACCATCTTGCCCATATAATCGAGCAGTGGCTTGGCATTGTCGTCGAAGTTGACGAAGACGAAGCCGTTCCACGTCTCGCATCGCACCTGGCGCAGCGGCAGATTGTTGCGATCGAACTGCGGGAAGTCCCATTCCGTGGGGATCCAGCGGCAATCGCCTTCAATGCTCCAGGTGAAGGCGTGATAGGGGCAGCGGATATGGTGGATGTTGCTGTCGCTGGCGCAGAGTTCGATGCCGCGGTGTGGGCAGCTGTTTTCAAACGCCTTGATCGAGCCATCATGCTGACGGACGAGAACCACCGACTGGCCGACATTGCGATAGACGATGGTATCGCCGGGGTTGGGCATGTCGAAGGACCAGGCGGCGCACTGCCACACCCGGCTCCACATGTGCTTCACCTCCAGCTCGTGATAGGCGGGATCGGTGTAACGCGCGGTGGGGATCGGCACGACCGGCATGACATAGTCCGATCGCTCCAGCAGCGTGGCGGGCGGCGGCACGCTGTCGGCCCGCAGCACCGCCTGCAGGTCGAGGCCCGGGCCAGCGGTGTGATGAGGGGGGACCGGCGGCTCGAACCGATCGGGGGTCTTGTTCACGGGCATCTCCTCGGGGTTATTTTCTGCCCGGGAGTGTGGGCGCGCAGGCGCCGCGAACCTTGATCTGGATCAAATGACCTGGCCGATGTCCCGCGCATATGTGTTGCTTGGGGGGCCAGCGGCCTGGGGAAGGCCCTTATTGCGGCAGAGGCGGCTGGCCGAAACTGCTGCGGCCGAAACAGCTGTTGATCGTGCTGCGCACCAGCTCCGCCAGCACCGGTTCCTGTTCGCGCACGCGCGCAATCGGCCCGCCCAATCCGACAACCAGCGCCGGATGCCCGGGAATCGCGGGCAGGGGTACCGCAATCGCCCAGTTGTCGGGAATGATGTCCTCGCGCAGCGAAGAGGCATAACCCCGGCGTTTGAACGTCTGGACGATCTCGCTCATCGAGGCTGCCGCCCGGCCGCAAGCCCTGCTGCGGAAAACCCGGCGCGCGATCTCGTCGAGTTCCCCGGGCGACTTGACCATCATCACCGCGCCGCCGGCGGCGGTGCCGAACACCGGCAGCGTGGCGCCTTCGTAAATATTGCCCGGGGGAGGGACGTCGCCCGGGGTGACCGAGATGACCTGAACCTGATGCACCTGATGCGCAAACAGCACGACATTCTGGCCGCTCCGGTCGCGCAGCAGATTGGCGAAAGCCTCCAGCCGCGGCAGATGCGGCGGATTGGGGTGAACGCTGGCCAGCCATTGCGCGAACAAGGCGGCCCTGATGCCGGGGAAATAGGACTTCAGCTTCCTGTCGAAGTCCAGATAGCCAACCTCGGCCAGTGTCTTTAGCAAATCGTTGGTGCTGGAAGGTGCCAGATCCAGCATCTCGGCGATCTCGCACCCGCGCAGCGGCCGTTTCAGCCGGCGGAAAAGATCGAGCACCTCTGCCACCCGCGCCCCGGATTTGACGCGTGGCTCACCCCGCTGCCGCCGCCCGGCGCCATCGTCGGGGAACGTGTTCGCTGCCCTAGCCATTGCCCCAGCACTTTCCCGTTATCGCCGCTTTTGCGCGGCGTTACCGGCCAACTGACCACACCGTTGCAGTTTTTGCAAGGGGCTTGCGCGGCGGGGCGATGCCCGCCGGTGCGCGGTTCAGACCATATCGGTCTTTTCCAGCGGCAGGCCCAGCGCAACCTTGCCCTCCATGATCGCGGCGCGGTCACAATCCATGATGGCGTGGCTCTTGAGCACCTCGACATCGCGTTGCCGGCGTTGCAACGGCGAGGATTCGAAATAGCTCGACCCGCCCGAGGACAGGGTGATCTTCTGCAGGATTTCGGCCGCCATGCGTGCAACACGGCTGGCATTCTGGCGGATCGCGACGCGCTGGGGGATTTCCATGCCCTGCCGGCCCTCATAGGCATCGACAATCTGCCTGATCGAATCGTGCCAGATCGTCTGGGCCAGCCGCAAGGTGCCGATGATCTCGCCCAGCCGCAGGTGCGATTCCGTGCGGTCGACCTGGCGCGAGCCGCCGGTGAAGGCGATGATGCGCTTGTTGATCGTGTCGCGGAACTCGTCGACCGCCGCCTCGGCCGAGCCCAGCGCTATGCCGGAAATCGTCATCAGCACGGTGGGGAAAAAGGGATAGCTGGCAAAAGGTTCGTCATCGTGCACGGGATGGGCCTGCGTGCCCATCATCGCCTCGTTGGGCGCAACCCGGTGGGCGGGGGCGAACACCCGATCCGCGACCACGGTGTTGCTGCCCGTGCCGCGCAGGCCGGAGGTGTGCCAGACATCCTCGACGACCACATCCTTGACCGGCAGCACCGCGAGGTGGACAACGCCATCGACGTCGACCTTCATGTTTACCCATTCCGAATGCATGATCGCGGAGTTCCATTCGGAACGCGCGGTGATGAGATAGCCGCCCTCCACCTTCTCGGCGGTGCCCAGCTTGGCCAGGGCGCCTGCCATCATGCCGGGGAATTCGCCGGCCAGAAGGTCCTCCTGCAGGGCCAGCGGCGCCTTGGCGAACATCCAGCTATGCTGCGCCAGAAACACCAGCGTCCAGGCGGAGGAGGCGCAACCATGGGCCAGGATGCGCGAGCTGTTGGCCAGAGCCGAAAGGCCCAGCCCCGAGCCGCCGAAATAGCGCGGACGAAAGGCGGAGAGGTAGCCGGAAGCCCGGGCGTCGATCATGGTCTGTTCGGGGAGCTGCCGCAGCCGCTCGGTCTCGGGTGCCCGCGCCAGCAGGTCCGGTACCATGGCCTCCAGCCGCGCCAGCAGAACGGCTTCCGTCAGGCCCTCCTCGGGGTGTGGCGCCACTGCGGGCTTGGTGGCTTCTGCTGCATCTGTCATGACCGTTGCACTTTCGCATCCTGAGGTAGGCTTTGGCGCAGGTTTCTCCTCGCCGGGCGCAGGGTCAAGCTGAAACGCCGGTAGCACGCCGGGAATTCGCCTATGCGAATTCCCGGGCTCGGTGGCGGGGGGATGAGCGGGCGGGCGACGTCGACCGGACGATGTTATCGGGATGACCAACGCCGCGAAGATGCATAAGGAGATTTCAAGCGCGATGCGCGCGCTGAGCTGCGGACAGCGCGCAAGGGGGTAGGGCGACGATGGCAGTGGATGTGAAGAGCACCGACAATTCTTCCGTAAAATCGGCGACCCGCACGCTCGACATTCTGGAGTTTGTCGCCAACGCGCCGACCTGCCCCAGCCTTCCCGAAATTTCGCAAGAACTGGCCATTCCGAAAAGCTCGTTGTCCCTGCTGCTGACAACGCTCGTGCAGCGGGATTATCTGCGGCATATCGGTCCGCGCGGGGGGTTCGGGCTTGGCCCGGCCAGCCAGCGCTTTGCCGATCAGGTGAGCCGGGCGCGCGGTGCGGTGGCCCGGGTTATGCCGTTTCTGCGCGGGATAAACCGCGCTTTGAACGAGACGACCGGCTATTTCGAATGGCGCGACGACGAGATGGAATGCGTGGAAACCCAACCCTGCACGCAGCAATTGTCCTATTCCATGCGCATCGGCGAGCGCTCGCGGCCCTATGCCAGTGCTTGTGGGAAGGTGCTGCTGGCGCAGCTGAGCGACGCGGAACTGGAGGCCTACCTCCGCTCGATTGAGCTGATACCCTATACCGGCAGCACCGTGGTTGATCGGGACCGGCTGCTGGCGGAGATCGCGGATATTCGCCGCACGGGCGTCGGCCGGGCCTTTGGCGAGTATGCGGCGGGGGTTATCGCCATCGCGGTCGCCCTGCCCAGAAGTGGGGCCACGCCCGGGGCCATCAACGTTGCGGTGCCCGAAAGCCGATACAATGCCGAGCTGGACCGGGCGATTGTCGCCCAGCTTCAGGCAGCCTGCCGCGCATTGCGCACGGAGACCGCCTGAAGCATCAGACGCGCGCCGCCTCGATTTGTGCGCGAAAGTCCACCGGCTCCGGCGGTACGAGTTCCTTCAGGCGCGGCAAGACCTCGCGGGCAAACAGCCGCATGCTGTCGGTGGTGTCTTCGTGGCTGAGATCGCCACCATGCATCATCGCGTTCAGGTGACCAAAGCCGCCCAGATAGGTGTAGCAGGCCTTGATCTGTTCGAACACCTGATCCGGCGTGCCGCCAAAACCCATGCCGGACGAGATGAGATGTTTGGGGGCATCTGCGGACGGGTTGTAGACGCTGCCATCCAGGCCAGTGGCGCGTGTGGCCCAGTTTGACCGGTCCGGATACTTCTTCATCGCCGCGACAGCCCCGGGAATCGGCATGGCGCCGGGAGGGTTCATCAGTTGCGGCGGGGTGATGCCCGAAGACCACGTCCACCCCCGCACCTTGCCCAGACGCTCCAGCCCCTCTTCCTCGGTATTGCCCAGGCCGATCAGGGCCATATAGGCGAAGCGGTCCTGATTGGGGTTGGGCCGGCCCAGTTCGGCGCAGCGCCGGCGATAGGTGTTGAAGATGGCCAGCGCCAGATTGGCATCCACACTGGCGGCACAGACATAGCCCTGGTTGGCCACCTCCACCGCGCTGAACGGCGAGAAACACGTCACCCACACGGGCGGATGCGGGTCCTGATAGGGGCGCGGCCAGATGTTTACCTGCCGGTAGTGGAAATGCTCGCCCTCCCAGTTGAACGGACCATCGCGATAGGTCAGCGCCTTCAGGATCAGGTCGCGGGCCTCGACATAGCGGCCCGCCAGGCTGGCCGGGTTCATGTTCGACGGGGCAACCTCGGCCGGATAGCCCTTGAGCAGGCCGAATTCCAGCCGCCCGCGCGAGACGACATCGATGTAGGCCAGCTCCTCGGCAATGCCGACCGGGTCGCGCCGCATGCCGATGGTGGGGCCCAGCAGCAGGATGCGCGCCTTCTGCGTCATCTTGGCCAGCATGGCGCCGGGCGGCATGCAGGAGGCGGTGATGCAGGTTGCGCTCGACCGATGCTCGTTGATCATGATGTCCATGCCGATCTCGTCGGCGAGCAGCCATTCGTCGAGCCGGTAGTTGATCAGATCGGCGGCGACCCGCGGATCGCAGTAGGTGTTTGGCAGCGTGCCCCGGATATACTCGTGGTCTGACCGTGGCCAGACATCGGGATAGGGGCATTCCGAGAAATAATAGGCGCGCATCGGCGTTTCCTTCGATCAGGCCCTGCGATCAGGCGGCAACCGTGGCCGGCGCGCCGGTTCCGGCAAATTCGGCAATGGCGGCGGCGAATGCTTGTGGAGCATCGAGATGTGGATGGCTGGCCGCCTGGTCGATCAGCACCATGCGGCTGTCGGCTATCCGGTCGAGATAGGCGTCGTGATTGGCACGGGTGATAAACCGGTCCTCGCGGCCGCGCAGGATCAGCGTCGGCACATCGATGCGGTGCAGCCAATGGATGAGCTGCGGATTATGCATGAACGGCGACCAGCCATAGAAAGCCTCGGATTCCGCCCCGCGCGCCAGAACGGTCAGTTCCTCGTCGCTCTTGCCGTTGTAGGAGAGCGTCGCGTAGCGCGGATCGACGAATTCGGCGCGTGTGCGTTCTGCCGGCTCCAGCATGTGGAAATCGACGAAATCCCGGTCCTCGACCCCGCCGACCTTGATGCCGTAGGGCGCGGCCAGCACCAGCCGCCCGAGGCGTGCGGTGGAGCGCACAGCTATCTCGCTGGCGATCCAGCCCCCGAAACCGGCCCCCGCGAGGACAACGTCTTCCAGGCTCATGGCCTCCAGCAGATCGAGATAGAAATAGGCAAGATCATCGACCGAACGGAAATGCCGTGGCCGCTCGTGACGGCCGAAGCCGGGATGGAACGGGGCGATCACCTCGAAGCGTGCGCTCAACAGGCCGAGGTGGTCGCGGGAGTGCCAATCCGGCCCCGCGCCAGAATGCAGGAAGAGCAGCGGACGCCCGCTGCCGGCGCGCAGCACGTCGGTTGTCACGCCGCCCAGACTCAGGCTTTCCAGACAGGGTTGTGCTGCCATGTGACGCTCTCCGACCCGCAACATGTTCACCTATGTGAACTTGTCCCGAATGTGGATCAATTTGGGCGGGAGTCAAGGCGCAAACGCAGATTATGCGGTTCGTGGCGATGAATGGCTCTATCCCGTCGGAGGGGAATCACGGTGCCCCATGCCGCGCGGCCCGAATAGCGGCTGCGCCCTGGCCCGTTCCGGGACTGAAAATGCCGGTTATCCCGACAATTGGGGGCCGACAATTGGGGGCCGACAATTGGGGGCCGACAATGGGGGGCCGACAATGGGGGGCGCCAATGGGGGGCGCCAATGGGGGCAGGCGCCGCCGTTGGCGCGCCACCGTTTCGGGGCGCGCCAACTCAGGCAGGTTCATTCCTCGTTGAAGGTGAACTTGAATTTCATGTTACATTTATCGGCGACTTCACCCATGAACCGCATTTCGTCGTTAGTTGCCGGATAATACGGCGGAACATTGGCGGGATCGTCCGTCGGCACGGCGACGCCTTCAAAGAAGGCGGCATGGTCGTCACCGGGCGTGGCCCAGGCGATGCAGCGCATGACATCCGGGCCGGGGTTGTGAAACTCGTGCAGGGTGCCGGCGGGGTAGCTGAGGAACTCGCCCGGCTTCAACGAATAGGGCACGCCGTTGATCACCGCGTCGAGTTGGCCCTCAAGGATGAAAAATCCTTCCGTGATCCGCTCAACATGCGGGGAAATCCGAAGGCCCGGCCCGAAGCGCAATTCAAACAGGAACAGGCGGCCATCGGTCTCGCTCGGCTCCTCCTTGAAGGTGATGGTGGCCCCCGGGGCGGCAAAGGCCCGGCCACCGTTCACGGGCAGGAATTTTACCTTGGGCTGCACCCTCACCCGCTCGCCGGCCACGGGCACCTTGGATTCTGCGTTCATAACCCTTTTCCCTTTTCATAAAAAAATTACGCAAGTTTGTGCGGAATGTATAAATTTATGAATCTCGTTATTTTTTATTAAAAGTCACTGCGCGCGAAAAATAATGAATAATTTCTTAAAAAATTCACGAAAATATACATGAGATGAAGTCGACTATTGAAATTTCCATGTATCGTACTGCGCTATAGGCCGGCAATGGCGAGAATTGAAAAACCATTCGGCTTGTCGTAACAGTTAAAGCGTTTTTTGCGCATAAAAAGCACGAAACGTCGCTAAGTGTCCGTTTGATTATCGTCGTGGCCATTAGGGCCGTATTCATCGCTGTGGCAGCTTTTCTATCCCCAGATATCGGCAATTGCAAATATTCACGAATGGGCCGGTAAGTGGAGACGCCTGCACAGGATTTTGAATCATTGCTCAGAGAACGGGCGAAGTTCAGAGAACGGGCGAATCGGTTGGGGCTGCCCATGCCGATACTGCCTGCGGGACGCACGCAAGCGCGTCGAAGACGGGACAGGAGCACGATCGCCGCCGGTTGGTGCCGGCTTCAGCAACCGGCCCCTGCCTCGCGGGGGCAAGGGCCGGGCTTGGGGGTCAACCCGGCAGCGTGTTGTACAGCGCCCCCAGCTTGAACGTCACCGCACTCGTGCGCCAGCCCTGCGCGGTGCGGACATATTCCTCTTCGTAGCGGCCAACCGTGGCGCGCGGCGCGGCGCCCGCGGTTTCCGCTGAATAGGCGAGCAGCAGCCAATGGCCGGTGGCCTTGTCACCGTCGATGGTGATCAGCGGATTGTGGAAAGCGTGCCACATCCAGGCGACGGCGGGCGGCAGCGTGTTCGTGAACAGATCGATGATCGCATCGTGGCCGTGCACATGGATAAGCCCGGCCTCGATAAGGTTAAGCGAGGCATCTTCCGTGAAGACCGACAGCAGGCCGCTGGGATCACCCTTGCCACCATCGCGCACCAGCCGGTCGATAACTTCGCCATAGGTATATTTGAGGTTCGAAATCGCCGTCAGATCGTTGGGGGCGGCATAATTCGTCATCGGTGCATCCTCTCGTCGCGCATGGTTGTGTCGGCTAGCCCGACATCCGTGGCGCGAAGACTGAGACAAAGGCCGCGCCCCGTCAATCGCCATCTGCCGCCACCCCCGGCCCGTTCCCTTTCGCCGATTTGCTGCGGGGTATCGCGTCCCGCAGCGCTTCGCAGTCTCGGCGGTTACGTTCCCGCTGCCCGCAAATCGAGTCGTTTCCGCGCGGCATTGTAGCCATCGGGCAACAGTGTTGATGTCATGGCGGGCGGCTTAAAAGTCCGGATTTTTGTCGATATTACGGGAGCAACATCCTGAGAAAACACCCGTAATTCAGATCGTTCAACGGGTTCATTATGTCCCGTAGTAAATGCTGGCGGGAGTTCAGCACAAGTGTGAAGTCGCATCTCGGGTTAGTCCTTGACATAAAAACACTGAACCGCCCCGGGATTGCCGGAGGCCATTTGGTTTAAGTTACGCGGCCATGGGGGCGTCGTCCAGCATGGCGTAGTATCGTTGTTCGGCTTCGGCGGGCGGGATGTTGCCGATGGG
>CAIXXP010000016.1 GCA_903923465.1 uncultured Sphingomonadales bacterium
CGACCTTGATGGCGTGGCGCGGCAGGCCGAGCAGATCTTCCACCCGGTCGAACAGGGTGTTGGTGAAGGCGGCTTCCTCGGGCCCGTGCATCTTGGGCTTGACGATGTAGATGCTGCCGGTCTTGCTGTTGCGGTATTTGCCGAGGCCGGCGACGTCGTGGGCGCCAATGGCGCTGGTGATCACCGCGTCCATGATGCCTTCGGGGATCTCGCTGCCATCGGCCAGCAGGATCGCGGGGTTGGTCATCAGATGGCCGACATTGCGCACGAACAGCAGGCTGCGGCCCGGCAGGGTGAAGCTGGCGCCACCGGGTGCGGTCCATTCGCGATCGGGCGCCAGGGCGCGGGTCAGCGTCTTGCCGCCCTTCTCGAACGTATCGACGAGGTCGCCGCGGATAACGCCCAGCCAGTTGGCATAGGCTGCCAGCTTGTCCTCGGCATCCACGGCGGCGATAGAATCTTCGAGATCGACGATGGTGGTGAGGGCCGATTCGAGGATGACATCGGCGATGCCCAGCGGATCGGTGGCGCCCACGGCATGCTTGGGGTCGATGACCAACTCGATGTGCAGGCCGTTGTGCTTGAACATCACGCCGCCCGGCTTGGTGGCGAAAGCGTGCGGGCACTCGCCGCCGGTCAGCGCCGCTTCCCAGCCGGGGAGCGTCTCGTTGAGGAACTGGCGCACGCGGGTGACCACGGCGGCGCCGCGGGCGGCGTCATAGCCGCCGGGGCGGGCAGCCGGCGCGTCCAGCGTGTCGGTGCCGTAAAACGCGTCGTAGAGGCTGCCCCAGCGGGCATTGGCCGCGTTCAGCAGGAAGCGGGCGTTGAGCACCGGCACAACCAATTGCGGCCCGGCCATCGTCGCGATCTCGGGATCGACATTCTGCGTGGCGATGGTGAAGGGCGCGGGTTCCGCCACCAGATAGCCGATTTCGCGCAGGAAAGCCTGATATTGGGCCTGCTCGATGGGCTTGCCGGCGCGAGCCTGATGCCAGGCGTCGATTTTGGCCTGCAGATCGTCCCGCTTGGCCAGCAGCGCCCGGTTCACCGGCGCCAGATCGCCCAGCAGCGCGGCGAAGCCCTGCCAGAAGCCCGCCACATCGCGGCCGAGCGGCGCCAGCACCTCCCCTTCCACAAAAGCGGCCAGCCGCGCATCCACCGAAAGTCCCGACCGAAGCACCAAATCGCTCATTTCATCTCACCATGGCTAAAGCCGCGCGGCGCCTGATGGGCCGCACGGGAAACTGCGCGTAGACTCCGGGGAGGGGAGGCGCTTGCCTATGGCCCATGCAGCCTGGGTTGGCAACCGGCGGATTGGCCGCCCGCCGGCACAATCGGCCAGGCGGCCCCATTCCCGAATCCGCACACAATGGGGTTAACGAGACCTCACCAGCCCCTTGCGGTGATGCGCGCGGATGGCATGGTGGAGGCCCTTCCCGCTGTCGCACAAGGCCCATCATGCGCGCCAAGCTTGCCCGTCTGTTCACCATCAAGACCCGTGGGGAGGCCTTTTGCGTGATCTATGCGCTGGCCACCGGCGCGGCCCAGCGCGGCAGCGTCTATCTGGCGCACTTCCCGGGGGTGGGCGGCAAGCTGTTGTTCGGCGCCTGCATGATCTCGGTGCTGATGGCGGGCGCCAAGATCCTCGACTGCCTGAAATATGAGGCAATGGCGCGGGTCGCCGCCGACAAGAATTGACGTAATCGGAGCCGGCCCGCGTGAACAAGGTGGGGTGGTTCTGTTGCCCGGCCCACGCGCATTTGCGAAGGTGGGGGCGTGCCGGGCTTGGCCACGACAGCGCAAATAAGGTGGGGTGGTTCTGTTGCCCGGCCCACGCGCATTTGCGAAGATGGGGCGTGCCGGGCTTGGCCACGACAGCGCATGTTAGGTGGGGTGGTTCTGTTGCCCGGCCCACCCCGGGCCGCTGGAATCCCTTCTGTTGCCCGGTGGGCCCAACCGCGCATTGCTCTGTAACTTCAGACCGTTAGGTCCTAGAATTACGCGGCGATTGCGAGTGCTTCGTTGTCGTTGGCACTTGTGAGTTTTGAGCCTTGAACGGGTTACTCAGCCCGGGCAAAAATAGTGCTTTTCAACACACGTCGATCCTAGTTCGGCCCCATCAACACCCCCGCGACAACGGGGCCTCCGCATAACCCTTTCAGGCCAGACGGAGTAGTGATGGTGGAGCCGCCGGGTACC
>CAIXXP010000017.1 GCA_903923465.1 uncultured Sphingomonadales bacterium
CGTAGATGCTGATGGGCACCCGGCGCGGATCAACGCTGGCCCAATGGGCGCGGTGGCCGGCATCGCCCCAGTCCAGCTTTTCAGGATGGGCGGTGATGCTGGCCGTGGCCGGGCGCAATTCGCTGGCAAAGGCGAAAGGGTCGGCCTTTAGCGGCTGCACGGTGCCATCGGCGCTGGTGATGTGGTATTTATAGGCGCGGGAAGTGCCGATATCGGGCAGGAAGATCTCCCACACGCCGATATCGGCCCGGTGGCGCATGGGATGACGGCGGGAATCCCAATCGTTGAAATCGCCCACCAGCGCCACGCGGCAGGCATTGGGCGCCCAGACCGCGAAATGCACGCCGCTCGCGCCCTCATGGGTGATACAATGGGCGCCCAGCTTGTCGAACAGGCGCAGATGGCTGCCCTCGTTGATGAGATAGTCGTCCATTGGCCCCAGCACCGGGCCAAAGCTGTAGGGATCGGTAACCCACCATTCGGCGCCTCCCCCGAATCTCGAGGGTGCCCCGGCGCGATATTTCACCGGCTGTGGCGATTTGGCGCCCTTTGGGGCCTTCACCGCGCCTTCGAACAACCCACGCGGATCGACAAGGGCCAGCGCGCCCAGCTCCTCGCCGGCAAGGCTGAAGGCGACCGCCACCTCGGCCCCCGGCAGCACCGCCCGGACAAAGCCGCCACCCGGCCCCTCATGCACGCCCAGCAGCGAGAAGGGGTCGGCATGGGTGCCCTCCAGCAGGGCGGTAATGGCCGATTGGGGTGGCTTCACGTCAATTCCTTATGGGCGCGTGGCGGCGGCAACACGGCCTGTGACGACGGGTAGAATCCCGAAACCGCCCTGTCGTTGCGACATCACAAAACGCCCCAGATTTCCCGCGCATATTCGCCAATCGTGCGGTCGGACGAGAACCAGCCGACATTGGCGATATTGGCGATGGCACTGGCGCGCCAGCCGGCTTTGTCCAGCCAGCGGGCATCCGTGCCGCGTTGCGCGGTGTAATAGGTGTCGAAATCGGCCGCGACCATGAACCAGTCGTGGTCGTAGATGCCGCCGATGAGTTCCTTGTAGCGGTCGGGATCATCAGGGCTGAACACGCCAGAGGCGATGGCCGACAGCGCCTGCCCCAAGCGGCGCGAACCCTCGATCAGCTCGCGCGGGTTATAGCCACCGGCGCGCTTCTCGGTCACCTCGTCGGCGGTGAGGCCGAAGATGATGATGTGATCATCGCCGACATGATCCTTGATCTCGATATTGGCGCCATCCAGCGTGCCGATGGTGAGCGCGCCATTGAGCGCGAATTTCATGTTGCCGGTGCCCGAAGCCTCCATACCGGCGGTGGAGATCTGTTCCGACAGATCGGCGGCGGGGATGATCTTTTCCGCCAGCGACACGTTGTAGTTGGGCACGAACACCACCTTGAGCAGGCCGGCCACCGAAGGGTCGGTGTTCACCCGGCGGGCGATGTCGTTGGCCAGTTTGATGATCAGCTTGGCGTTGTGATAGCTGGCCGCCGCCTTGCCGCCGAAGATCTTGACGCGGGGCACCCAGTCGCGCTCCGGGTGGCTGCGGATCTCGTCGTAGAGCGCGACGGTTTCCACCAGATTGAGCAACTGGCGCTTGTATTCGTGGATGCGCTTGATGTGGACGTCGAACATGGCGTCGGGGTCGAGACGGTGGCCGGTCAGCTCGCGCAGATGGGCCGAGAGCGCGACCTTGTTGGCCCGCTTGACCTCGGCGACGCGCTCGCCAAAGGCGGTGTCGCCGACGAAGCGGTTGAGATCGGTAAGTTTTTCGGCATCGTCGAGGAAGCCGTCGCCAATGGCGTCGCGCAGCAGGGCGGTGAGGCCCGGGTTGCATTGTTGCAGCCAGCGGCGCGGGGTGACGCCGTTGGTCTTGTTGTTGATGCGGGTGGGATAGAGCTTGTGGAGGTCGGCGAAGACCGTGGTCTTCATCAGCTCGGTGTGGAGGGCGGCGACGCCGTTGACGCTATGCGCGCCGACGAAGGCGAGGTTGGCCATGCGCACGCGGCGCTCGTCGTTTTCGTGGATGAGGCTGATGGCGGCGATGGCGTCGTTATCCAGCCCGGCGCGGCGGGCCTCGCGCAGCACGCGGCTGTTGATCGCGTAGATGATCTGCATGTGGCGGGGCAGCAGCCGCTCGAACAGGGGCAGCGGCCAGCTTTCCAGCGCCTCTGGCAGCAGCGTGTGGTTGGTGTAGCCGATGGTGGCGCGGGTGACGTCCCAGGCCTCGTCGAATTCGAGATTGTGCACGTCGATGAGCAGCCGCATCAGTTCGGCCACCGCCACCGAGGGGTGGGTGTCGTTGAGCTGGATCGCCACCTTGTCGGGCAGGGTGCGGATGTCGCCTTCATACTGCACATGGCGGCGCACGATGTCTTGCACCGAGGCGGAGGAGAAGAAATACTCCTGCCGCAGGCGCAGTTCCTGACCGGCCGCGTTGGAATCGGCCGGGTAGAGCACGCGGACCAGGCTGTCGGCGCGGACCTGATCGGCCAGCGCCCCGGCGTGGTCGCCGGCGTTGAAGGCGTCGAGCTTCAGGGGATCGAGCGAATGGGCGGTCCACAGGCGTAGCGTGTTCACCCGCTTGCCGCGCCAGCCGACCACCGGCGTGTCGACGGCGCTGGCCTCCACCTCCTCGGCCGGGTGCCAGGCGACGCCGGAGCCGGTTTCCACCACCTCGCCGCCGAAGCCGATGCGATAAGCACTTTCGCGGCGGTCGAATTCCCACGGGTTGCCGTGGGTGAGCCAGGTTTCGGGCAGTTCCACCTGCCAGCCATCGTCGATGCGCTGGCGGAACATGCCGTTTACATAGCGGATGCCATAGCCATAGGCCGGGATGTCGAGGCTGGCGAGGCTCTCCATGAAGCAGGCGGCGAGGCGCCCGAGGCCGCCGTTGCCGAGCGCCGCGTCGGGCTCCAGATCTTCCATCTGCGCCAAGTCTATGCCGTGGTCGCGCAGGGCCTGCGCCATGTCGCGGGTCAATTCCAGATTGGACAGGGCATCGCGCATCAGCCGGCCGATGAGGAATTCCAGGCTGAGGTAATAGACCCGCTTGCCGCCGGTATCGTAGGTGCGGCGGGTGGAATCCATCCAGCGGTCGATAATATGGTCGCGCACGGCGAGGGCCGCGGCGGTGAACCAGTCGTGCGGCTTGGCGGCGCGCTCGTCCTTGCCGACGCGGTGGCGCAGCGCATCGAGCACCAGCGCGTGGATGTCGCCGGTGGCATCGGCGCTGCCAGATGCTGGGCCGGATGCTGGGCCGGATGATGGGCCGGATGCGGCGGGCGAGGCGGAGGATGGTTTGGAGTGCTGGTCGGTCAAGGTCAAAACTCCCGAAGAGATCGCGCCACCGGTGCCAGGCTGGCCCGACGGATCGAGGTGGAAACCGAGCCCCTCCCGCTCATTTCCGCCCGCCATTTCGCCCGGCAGGGCACCGCCGCGGGTTGGCCATGGCCCGGCACGCCCCCCGCAAGCCAGAGCCTGCCAGCCGCTGACGGCTGTTATCGTCTCCTCCACTTCTCCAACCGCGACGCTAGGCCAGAGGGGCCGGTGTGCACAAGCGGCCAGCCGTGTTCTTGGCGCATTTTTCCTAAGATTGCCCTGCCGCGACGCCAAACCATACGTATTCCGCTATAGTGGTGCCGGGCGGCGCGGTAGGGTGGGCTTTCGCGCGCCCCTTCCCCCCTCCTATGTCTTTTGCCCGCAAAGAGATTTCGCCATGCCACAGCCCAGCGCCGATTCATCACCCTGGTGGCGGGGGGCGACGATCTACCAGATCTATCCGCGCAGCTTTGCCGACAGCAATGGCGATGGCATCGGCGACCTGCCCGGCATTACCGCGCGGCTCGACCATATCGCCCGGCTGGGGGCGGACGCCATCTGGATCAGCCCGTTCTTCACCTCGCCGATGGTGGATTTCGGCTATGATGTGGCCGATTACCGCGATGTCGACCCGATGTTCGGCACGCTGGCCGATTTCGACGCGCTGGTGGCGCGGGCCCATGGGCTGGGGCTGAAGGTGACGATCGACCTCGTTTTTGCCCATACCTCGGACCGGCATGCGTGGTTTGGGGAGAGCCGGGGCGATAAGGGCAACGCCCGCGGCGACTGGTATGTGTGGGCCGATGCCAAGCCGGACGGGACGCCGCCGAACAACTGGCAATCCGTATTCGGCGGGCCGGCGTGGACGTGGGACGCGCGGCGTTGCCAGTATTACATGCATCAGTTCCTGAAGGAGCAGCCGCAGCTGAATGTGCACAATCCGGCGGTGCAGGCCGAGTTGCTGGATGTGACGCGCTTCTGGCTGGAGCGGGGGGTGGACGGGTTTCGCTTTGACGCGCTGAACCATGCGATGTTCGACCCGCGCTTGCGCGACAATGGCGTGGCGCGGGATGATGGGCCGCGCACGCGCTCGTTCGATTTTCAGGACCGGGCGCGCAGTCAGGACCACCCGGGCGTGGTGGATTTCATCGAGCGGATCGCCGGGGTCTGCGCCGAATATGGCGCGATCTTCACCGTGGCCGAGGTGGGCGGCGCGAAGCCGGAGCCGCTGATGAAGGCCTATACCGCCGGGGAGGATCGGCTGTGCAGCGCCTATAGCTTCGCCTTTCTCTATGCCGAGGACCTGACGCCGCAGCGGGTGAAGGCGGCGCTGGCGAAATGGCCGGGGAGGCCGGACGCCAAGGGCCGCCGCGAAGGCTGGCCGAGCTGGGCGTTCGAGAATCACGATGCGCCGCGTTCGGTTTCGCGCTGGGCGCCGCAGGGGGCGACGCCTCCCCTCAATGAAACAGAGACGCGGGAGGCGTGGGCGCGGGTGGAGATGGCGGTGCTGGTGGCGTTGCGGGGGAATATCTTCCTCTACCAGGGGCAGGAGCTGGGGCTGGAGCAGGACGAGATCCCCTTTCACCTGTTGCAGGACCCCGAAGCCATCGCCAACTGGCCGCTGACGCTGGGGCGTGATGGGGTGCGCACGCCGATGCCCTGGCAGGCCGGGGCCGAGCATGGCGGGTTTACCACCGGGACGCCGTGGCTGCCGCTCTCGGCCGGGAATATCGCGCGGGGTGTGGATGCGGCCGAGGCGGATGCGGATTCGCTGCTGGCGCATACGCGGGCGTTGCTGGCGCTGCGGCGGGCGCATGGGGCGCTGCGGCTGGGGGCCTGGGAGGGCTGCGTGGCGCGGGGGGACTTGCTGTGCGTGACGCGGCGCGCCGGGGATGAGGCGGTGTTCTGCGCGTTCAATCTGGGGGCGGGCGAGATTGCGCTGCCGGACCGCCGGGAGGGCGAGGTGCTGTTTTCGGTGAATGGGGGGACGGCGGGGTCTTTGCCGGCTTATGGGGGGGTGTTTTTGCGGGGGTAAGGGGAGGCAAGGGGGAGGAAGGGCGTAAAGAAGGGAAGGTGCGAGGGACTCGTCCCTGGCGCTCCCATTACCTGTCGGCGTTGGCGCTTGTTCTGCGAGGGGGCGGCTTGCCGTGCGGCGGCTTTCAGGCCTGCGGCGCGGCGGCGTGGCGCTTGGTGGAACCCTTGGCACGACAATGACAGTTTGGGGAGCGCGGGGGCCAACCGATTGGCCTCGGCAAATCGGCACATCAGGCTCCTCCCTCGCATCTTTTTCCTTATCCCCCTGCCCTTACCCTGCTTTTGGCCCGCTACATCCGGTCTGCTTGGGCGACGGCGTCGCTGGCGCGCAGGGAGCTGAGGATGCGGGTGAGGTGGGCGAGGTCCTGCACTTCCAGATCGACCTCGTAGGTGCCGAAGCGGTCGTCGCGCTGGGTCATTTCGAGATGGACGATATTGGCCAGGTTCGTGGCGAAGATGCCCGTGACTTCGGCCAGCGTGCCCGGGCGGTTGTGCAGCACGCAGGCGACGCGGCCGACGGCGCCGGTGGTGCGCTCGCCCCAGGAGAGGTCCAGCCAGTCGGCGTCGGCGCCATCGGCCAGGCTCATGCAGTCGATGGCGTGGACCTCGACGCCCAGCCCGGGGCGGCGCAGGCCGACGATGCGGTCTCCCGGCACGGGGTGGCAGCAATTGGCCAGGTGGAAGGCCATGCCGGGGGTGAGGCCACGAATGGAGATGGCGCGCTCCTGCTTCGGCCAGGCTTGCGCATCGGGCAGGCCGCGCGCGCTGCCGGGGACCAGTGCCTCCATCACCTGCCGGTCGTCGAGCTTGGCGGTGCCGATGGCGACCATCAACTCTTCCTCGCGGGCGAAGCCGAGGCGCTTGACCGCCGCGGCGATGGCCTTCTTGCCGATCTTGTTGGGCAGGCGGCCGACGATTTCCTCGAACAGCTTGGCGCCGATGGCGGCGATTTCGGCGCGTTCCTTGGCGCGCACCGCCCGGCGGATGGCGGCGCGCGCCTTGCCGGTGACGACGAAGCCGAGCCACGACAGTTGCGGGCTGGAGGAGCGGCTCTTGATGATCTCCACCACGTCGCCATTGCCCAGCGGGGTGCGCAGCGGCATGTGGCGGCCGTTGATTTTCGCGCCGACGGCCATGCTGCCAAGATCGGTGTGGACGGCGTAGGCGAAGTCTATCGGCGTGGCGCCCTTGGGGAGCTGGAACAGCGCGCCCTTTGGCGTGAAGGCGAAGATGCGGTCCTGATAGATCGCCATCTTGGTGTGTTCGAGCAGCTCCTCGGGATCGTGGCTGGCTTCGAGGATCTCGATCAGGTCGCGCAGCCAGCCGACCTGCGCATCGGGGGTGATGCCGCCCTGCTTGTAGCTCCAGTGGGCGGCCAGGCCGATCTCGTTGGTGCGATGCATTTCCTCGGTGCGGACCTGCACCTCCATGCGCATCGAGTTCTCGTAGATGAGCGCGGTGTGCAGCGATTTGTAGCCGTTGACCTTCGGGGTGGAGATGTAATCCTTGAAGCGGCCGGGGATCGCCTGCCAGGTGGTATGGAGGACGCCGATGGCGCGGTAGCAATCGGCCGTGTTGTCGACGACGACGCGGAAGGCCATGATGTCGGTGATCTGTTCGAAGCTGACATGGCGCTCGGCCATTTTCTTCCAGATGGAATAGGGGTGTTTCTCGCGGCCCCAGACCTTCACCTTCAGGCCGGCGGCGGTGAGGGCCTGGCTGAGGGTGAGGGCGATTTCCTCGACCTGCCCGCCGCCGGCCTCGCGGATTTGCGCGAGGCGGCCGGTGATGGTGGCATAGGCTTCGGGCTCGAGCTGCTCGAAGGCCAGCAGGTGCATCTCGCGCATGTATTCATACATGCCCACCCGCTCTGCCAGGGGGGCGTAGATCTC
>CAIXXP010000018.1 GCA_903923465.1 uncultured Sphingomonadales bacterium
GCATTGCGCCTTGCCGCGAAGCGGCTTTAAAAGCCAGCGGCGCCCAGGCGTTGCGCCAAGGGTGAGCAGCACGCAATAATGACAGCAATGGGAGCACGAGGGACGAGTCCCTCGCATCTTCGCCTTTATGCCTTCTCCTCTTGCCGTTCCCCCCGTCTTTTGCGAAGGCTGCAAACGCATGACAGCCCCCCGCATCTCGCATATTGAACTGGATGAGGCGACGATCCTGTGGCGCAATGCCGATATCGAGCAGGAGCGGCGGATTGCCATCTATGACCTGATCGAGGAAAACAGTTTCAAGCCGGAGCGGTCTTTTGCCGCCGGGCATGCGGGGCCCTATCGGCTGCGGCTGTCGGTGATGGATGGGCGGCTGTCGCTGGAGATTGCCGACGAGGGCGGGCAGCATCTGGAGACGCTGATTCTGGGACTCGGGCGGTTTCGCCGCCCGATCCGCGATTATTTTGCCATTTGCGACAGCTATTACCAGGCCATCCGCAAGGCCAGCGCCGCCGAGATCGAGACCATCGACATGGCCCGGCGCGGCGTGCACAACGAGGCGGCCGAGATGTTGCTGGAGCGGCTGGAGGGCAAGGTGGCAACCGATTTTGCCACCGCGCGCCGGTTGTTCACCCTGATCTGTGTTCTGCATATCCGGGGCTGACAAAGCCCCCGCGTGCGGGCGGGGGCGCCGCCGGGTTTGCCGGCATTCTGTTCGATTTCAAGCGGAGCATCGCCGGATGGCGCGCAAACAAGGCCGGAAACCTTCCTCGCAGACCGGGGCGGCGCGGACGGGGAGCACCGGCAGGGGGCGGCGGCGTCCGCCGGATTCGCGGCGCAACACCGTGCGGCTGCGCTGGCTGGCGGGGGCGCTGTTGCTGGCGCTGGTGGGCGGCGCCTGGGGCTGGTGGGCGATGCACCACTGGCAGCCGCCGCGCGACCAGTGGCCGGTGCAGGGCGTGGAGATCGGCCGCGCCGATGGCGATGTGGACTGGACCGCGCTGAAGGCGGTGGGCGCCGATTTCGCCTATCTTGACGCCTCGTCCGGCAGTGCCTCGCATGATGCCGGGTTTGTCGACAATCTGGAGGCGGCGCGGGGGGCGGGGCTGACGCTGGGGGCCATGCACCGCTATGACCCGTGCCAGCCCGCCGACCGGCAGGCGGCCAATTTCGTGACCGTGGTGCCGCGCGATGCCACCATGCTGCCGCCGGCGGTGGAGCTGGACGCGCTGGCCGATGGCTGCACCCCGCGGGTGAGCGATGCCGCCGTGGTGAGCGAGCTGATCACCTTCCTCAACCAGATTGAAACCCACACCGGGCGGCCGGCGATCCTGAAAATCAGCCCCGCCTTCGAGGCGCGGTATCACATCGCCCACGCCATCAACCGCAACCTGTGGCTGGAGCGCGACCGGCTGAGCCCCGATTACGCCGGGCAGCCTTTCGCCCTGTGGACCGCCAACCATGCCCTGATGACCGCCGCCAGCACCCAGCCGCTGCGGTGGGTGGTGGAGCAGCGATAGGAGACCTTATGACGGATTTCGCGGGGCCCGATTTCGCCGGGCCCAATATCGCCGGGCCGGGCCGGGAGGCGCTGGTGGATGCGGCGCGGGGGGCTTCGGTGGGGGCCTATGCGCCCTATTCGCGGTTTCATGTGGGGGCGGCGCTGGGGTTTGACGATGGGGCGATCGTGACCGGGGCGAATGTGGAGAACGCCTCGTTCGGCCTCTCGCTGTGTGCCGAGACCTTGGCGGTGGCCAGTGCCATGGCGCAGGGGCGGCGCGGCGGGCTGGTGAGCGTGGCGGTGGTCGGCGGCGTGGCCGGGGCGGATGGCAGTGCGACGCCCGGTGAGGCGCCCGTGACGCCTTGCGGGCGCTGTCGGCAGGTGCTGTGGGAACTGGCCGCGCTGGGGGGGAGCGACCCGCTGGTGCTGTGCGTGGGGGCCGAGAGCGTGCTGGAGGTGCGGCTGTCGGCGCTGCTGCCGCAGGCGTTTGGGCCGGGGAGTTTTTGAGGTTTTCAGGGAGGGGAGGGGTAAAGGGATAGTCTTGGGGCCTTAGTCCCCAAACCCCGTTACTGTAGGCCTTGGTGCGGGGTTCTCCTCATTGCGCCTTGCCGCGAAGCGGCTTTTATAGCCTGCGGCGCGGTGAGGTTGGGCGCTTGGGTGCCTGTGGCGCTGTCTCTCGCCGGAAGACGTCAAGGGGTGCAGGGGCTAGCCCCTGCTTACTTCGCTGTAATTCCCCTTTTCCCTTTACGCCCCCTTTATCACCCAGCCGGCCCTTCCCCCGTCGCCAGCCATTCCACCAGCGCGGCGAGGCAGTCGCGGGCGAGGAGCATGGAGCGGCGGGGGCTCCAGCCCTCTTCGGGGCAGGGCAGGTCGTCGTGGTCCTTGAACGGCATTTCGAGGGTCATGGCGACGGCGCCGAAGCTTTGGGCGATGTGGTTGGTGGCCATGCCGGGGTTGCCACGGCCGGGCGGGGTGGGAGGATAGCCGCGCCGTGTTTGGAAATCCGGCGTGCGGCGGGCGAGGATGGCGCGGTAGCGGCGGAAGCCTTCGAGCTGGGGTTCGGTGGCGGCGGGGATGCCCTCGAAGCCGGCGAGGAAGCAGGCGGCGATGGCCTCGTCGCCGTGGACATCCATGGCGAAGCCGACGCCGGTGGCGGCCATGGCGGTGCGGATGGCAAGGATTTCGGGGCTGCGTTCGGGCGTGGGGGCGTGCCATTCGCGGTTCAGGTTCACGCCGATGGCGTTGGTGCGCAGATGGCCGCGGCGGGAGCCATCGGGGTTGGCATTCGGCACGATGTGCAGGGTGCAGCGTTGGCGCAGGGTGCGGCCGTGCGGGTCGGCGGGGTCGGTGAGGAGGTCGAGCGCGCCTTCCATCCACCATTCGGCCATGGTTTCGCCCGGGTGCTGGCGGGCGATGAGCCACACTTGCATGGGGCCTTCGCCCAGGGTGAGGCAGTCGATCGGCTGGCCATCGAGGCTGGTGCCGAGGGTGCGGTGGCGGGCGCCGGGGCGGGCGGCGATGCGGGAGACGAGGGCGTGGTGCGCCTCCATCGAATAGGGGGCGAAATAGGCGAACCAGCAGAGATCGCTGCCTTTATCGGCAGGGGAGCGGTGGCGGATGGTGAGGGTGCCGCCGTCTTCATTGGGATCCCAATGGGTTTCGGTGCGGCGCCAGCTTTGGCGGTCCTCGCTGACGACGGCGCGATAGCCGGGCCAGCCGCCGGGATAGGCCGATTCGTTGAGCCCGGTGAGGCGCAGGGTGAGGGTTCGGCCGAGGATGTTGGCGACGCGGAAGTGGAACCACTGGCGGAAATCGCAAGCCTCGTCCGGGCGGATGGCGAGGGTGGCGGTGGCCCCGGCGATGGTGTGCACGAGGATGTTGCCGCCATCGAAGGCGCAATCGATGCGGATGGGGTCGGGGGTCGCGGGGTTGGGGGCGGGGGTGCTCATGGCGGGCATGGTGGCGGGCGGGGCGGCTTTGCGCAAGCGGGGGATGGGCGGGGCTGGTGCGCTTTTTCGTTCAGGCTGGCGTGAACGGAAAGGTGGCGCTCTAGCGGCGGGTGGGGGCGCTGTTGGCGGTGGGGAAGCCGGCGAACAGGGCAGTGGCGAGGCGTGTGGCGATGGCCTGATCGGGCCAGCGCGACGAGCCTTCGGCGGTGGCGATGCTGGCGCGGCCCTCCCACAGGGGCTTGCCCGACGCGGCGTCGCGGATGCGCAGGGTGAGGGTGGTGGAGATCAGCGCCGGGCGGGGTTTGGACAGGTCTATATTGAGGCCGAAGCCCAGCATCGAGCCGCGATTCGACGCGCCGACGGCCATTTCGCCCGAGACCGGGGAGCGGCGCCGCTCGGCCGGGACCAGCAGGTGGTGGGTGATGCGGAGCTGGACGACCTGCGGGCTGGCGGGGGTGGGGGTGCCGGTGGCGGCGTTGCCGGGCAGGGCGGTGTTGTAGCCGGCCTTGACCAGCGCATCGATGACGGCGGCCTCGTAGATCGCCTGCTCGCGCGGGCTGATGTAACCGGGGGCCGGGGCGATGCCGGGGCCAGAGCCAGGCGGCGATTCGAGGCCGGGCGGGACGGGAGTGGCGCCGGGGGGTGGGCCGGGGGGTGGGCCGGGGGGTGGGCCATCGGCGGGATGGTCTTCGGGTTGCGGCGGGGCCAGGGTGATGCCGCCGTGGCCGAGCAGGGGGGCGCTGTCTGGCGCGGGGAAGCGTTCGACGGTGACGCGGCCCTCGCTGCTGTCGTCGCGCGGGGCGTCGCCATAGGCGCCGGGGCCGCCCCAAGGGCCCCAATCGTTGCCCCAATCGTTGCCCCAGCCGCCGCCCCAGCGGCCCTGGGCCTGCGCCGGGGTGGCGGCCAGCGCGGCCACGGTCGCGAGGGCCATGCCGAGGCGCAGGCGGTGGCGGGAGTGGGGCGCGCGGGGCATGGGGTTCTCCTGTGGGCCGGAAGCGGGGCCGGAATCAAGGGTGCGCGGCCGGGGTTGGGGGCTATCGCTAGGGCTTGCGCCTTGCCTCAGCCTGAACGGGGCCCAAGCTGAACCGCGCGGCTGAACCGCGCGGCTGAACCGGCCAGATGAACCGGCCAGATGAACCGGCGAATCGGGGCGGCATTCGAACGGATTCTGCCCGCGATTCTGGCCGCTGTGTTAATTACTTTGTCGCAGCCCTGTGCTAGGCCTGCGCGCCATGAGCAGCACAGCATCCGCGCCCGCCCCAGCCTCTCCATCCGCAAAAGTGCCCGTTCTGGTGACGGGGGGCGCCGGCTATATCGGCAGCCACGCCGTGCTCGCGCTGAAAGACGCCGGGTGGCCGGTGGCGGTGGTCGACAATCTGACCACCGGGTTCCGCTGGGCGGTGCCCGAGGGCGTGCCGTTCTATGAGGGCGATATCGAGGATGGGGCGCTGCTGGCGCGCATTTTTGCCGAGCAGGGCATGGCCAACGGTTATGGGGCGGTGATGCATTTCGCCGGCAGCATCATCGTGCCCGAATCGGTGGAAAATCCGCTGAAATATTATCACAACAATACCGCCAAGACCCGCGCGCTGCTCTCGGCCGCGGTGGCGGCGGGCGTTGCGCATTTCATCTTCAGCTCGACGGCGGCGACCTATGGCATTCCCGAGGTTTCGCCGGTGACCGAGGATTGCCCGCAGCTGCCGATCAATCCCTATGGCATGAGCAAGCTGATGACCGAGTTCATGCTGGCCGATGTGGCGCGGGCGCATCCATTGAATTACTGCGCGCTGCGCTATTTCAACGTGGCGGGGGCCGACCCCGCGGCGCGGACCGGGCAATCGACGGCGGGCGCGACGCATCTGATCAAGGTGGCGGTGGAGGCGGCTCTCGGCAAGCGGGACAGCGTGGCGGTGTTCGGCACCGACTATGCCACGCCCGATGGCACCGGGGTGCGCGACTATATTCATGTGAGCGATCTGGCGGCCGCGCATGTGCTGGCGCTGGAGGCGCTGATCGCCGACCGGGGCGCCTCGCTGACGATGACCTGCGGCTATGGCCGGGGCTTCTCGGTGCTGGAGGTGCTGGATGCGGTGGACCGGGTGACCAACCAGAAGCTGGTGCGCCACATGGGGCCGCGCCGGGCGGGGGACCCTGATTCGCTGATTTCCGACAACAAGCGGATTAA
>CAIXXP010000019.1 GCA_903923465.1 uncultured Sphingomonadales bacterium
CCACCACCATGTTCACCGTGCTGTTCGCCCTGGCCCGCACCGTGGGCTGGGTGGCGCAATGGAACGAAATGATCTCCGATCCCAACCAGAAGATCGGCCGCCCCCGCCAGCTCTACACCGGCCCGACCGAGCGGGATTACGTGGAAATCGGCAAGCGTTGAGGGTTTGAAGGTTTGAAGGGGTAGGTGCGAGGGGCGTTTGATGTACCGATTTGCTGTTGCAAGTCGGTTGGCCCCTCGCGCTCCCATGACTGTCGTTGTTGCGCTTCGGGTTCGGCCATGGGGCAAGGTCGCGGCGCCGCAGGCATTAAGGCCGCTTCGCGGCAAGGCGCTACACAGCCAGCCGAGCGCCAACGTCGACAGGGAAAGAGAGCTCGCACCTTCCTCCACTACCCCGCCCTTAACCCCTCGCTAATGCCCCCTTAAACCCCCAAATCCGCCGGCACTTCCAGAATGAAGCGCGCGCCCTCACCCTTGGCGCTCTCGACGGTGAGATCCCCACCCATCGCCCGCGCAAGGCGGCGCGAGATATAGAGCCCCAGGCCGGAACCACCATCGCCAGCGCGACCGAGGCGCTCGAACTTCTCGAAAACGCGGGCCTGCTCATCGGCGCTCAGCCCCTGCCCGCTATCCGCCACGATCACCCGCGCCCGCGCCCCGGCCCGTTCCAGAGTCACCCTCACCGGCGGATTGTCAGGCGTGTAGCGGATGGCATTAATCGGCGTATTTTCAGTAGAATAGCGAATGGCATTGCCAATAAGATTGAGCAAAACCTGCAGCACGCGGCGGAATTCGGCGATGGCCGGCAAATGCTCGTCCGCTCCCGGTACTTCCAGCCCAATGCCCTTTTCCCGCGCCCGGATGGACAGGATTCCCGCCGCCCGCCGCACCGCATCGGCCAGATCGATATGGTCGGCCGCTGTCGTGAAGCCGTCGGCCTCGACCACGTCCAAATCGGCAAGATCGTCGACCAGCTCCAGCATATGCTGCCCCGCGGCGGCGATATCGCCGGCATAGCGGCTATATTCCTCCTGCAGGGGCCCGGCCAGGCGCAGGTGAATGGTCTCGGCATTGGCGATGATGCGCGCAATGGGCTGGCGCAGCACGGGCGCCACCTCGCGGCCCAGATCCAGCGTTTCGGGCGCGGGCCTTTCCGCCAGATGCCCCCCCGTGTCGCGCGCGGCATGTGGCGCCAGCAGCGTATCGCTGTTCAGGCACAGTTCGAACCCGGTCGGCTGGTCGCCATGGAGGGCCTGTGGCACCAGCGCCACCCGCCAAACCCGCGCTGATCCTTCCGCCAAGACGCTGGCGCCATCGGCCAGGC
Source organism: uncultured Sphingomonadales bacterium (assembly GCA_903923465.1). Taxonomy (GTDB): domain Bacteria; phylum Pseudomonadota; class Alphaproteobacteria; order Sphingomonadales; family Sphingomonadaceae; genus Novosphingobium. The sequence goes on from CAIXXP010000019.1 coordinate 1,324, forward strand.
GCCAATGGATCGGCTGTTGCCAGCCATCGTCCATAAAGGTGACGAAATCGGTCCACGCCCGGCCCAGCCCGGCGCGCATCGTGGCGGCCAGCGAGGCAAGATCGGGCGCGTCGCATTCCACCGCCAGCACCCGCTGGCGCGAATCGAGGTGTGCGGTCAGCCCCGCCAGCACCCTGTCGAGTTCGGCGCGGCGGGAAAAGCTCCCCGGCGCGTCCTCGGGGGGCAGCGGCGTCGCCTGCCAGTTGCGCAGGGTGATGGCACAGCCCCCATCGCCAGGGCCGGGGGCAACCTCCACCCAGGCCCGGATCAGCTCCGCCCCATCGCGCGCCACCATCGGCCGGGCCAGTTTCAGCCCGAAGCGCCGTGCCCTGGCCACCAGCATGCGCAGCGCCGGCACGGCAATCTCGCCGGGGATAACCCCGCCACAGCGGAGTTGCAGCCCGGCCAGCGGCTCATCGGCGCTGAGCAGGAGGCCCTCGCCATCGCAGGCCGCATGGGCGACCACGGGCTCGATGCGGGCCATTCTCAGCCCCTCCCGCGCACGGCGGTCGCGCCGCGTGCCAAAATCGTCGTCGCGCGTTCCGGCGTCAGGCGGGCAAAACCATCGGGCAGCACCGCCCCGGTTTGCAGGGCCGCCAACGCCGCCGCCACACCCGCGTCCTTCAGCCCGGCCGCGCGCAGGCTCAGCATCAGCCGCGCGGTCTGGCCCTCCTGCGTGGAGAGCACACATACCTCGCGCGGCTGCCCGGTGAGGACGGCCAGCGCGCTGGCAAACAGCGCGAGGCCGGCATGGGTCGGGTCCAGCGCCGCCATGGCGCCGCCGCCCAGCCCGGTGATCACCCGCGCGCACAGGCCCAGCCGGGTGGCGCTTTCGGCATAGCTGCCGCGGATGCGCGCCTCGGCCCGGGCGGAAATGCTCTCGGCCAGCGAATCATTGCCACTGCCCTCCTGCGCCAGCACCGCCAGATGCGCGCGCAGCACCTGCAGCGTGCTGTGCAGCACATCGCCGGGCAGTTCGGTGAGGGCGATTTGCATACGGCGCAATTTCTGACCAAAGCGGGCTTGCGCGGCCAGCAGATGCATGGCGGTGGCGGCCATATCCGGGTCGTCGGAGGCCACCAACGCCTGCACCAGCGGCGAGAGCACCGGATCCAGCCCCAGCAGCGCGACCAGCTTTTCGGTCACATACCATTCCATCGCCAGGCTGTGCAGATGGCGCAACAGGGGCGGGCAATCGGCAAGGCTGGCGGCCAGACGGTCGGGCAGACCCTCTTCCACCGGGGCCAGCGGGTCGCCTTGCGCCGCCTGCACCAGCTGGCGGGCAAGGTCGGTGAGCATGGCGCGCACGCGGGCGACGACGCTTTGGGCGAACAGGGCGTTGGGCGCATCCGCCAACACATGGGCCAGCACCGGCGCCACCCCCGCAAGGCTGGTGTCGGCGCGCGCCAGAGCATGGCGCAACACGGATTCCGCCGAATCTTTCTGGTTCGGATCAGCCACAGCTTCCATCATGGGGGAACCTTAGCGGCATCCGGTTAACTTGGCGTTAGTCACCCAAGTGGCGGTGGCGGGCCTTCATTTGCGGGCCGGCGGCCGGCGAACAGGCCGATGCCGAGGTACAGCACCGCCAGCACCGCCGAGGCTGGCCCCGCCAGCTTCACCCAGGCCGCGCCCGCCAGCACCAGCGCCAGCACCGCGCGGTCGCCCAGCCATCCGGCCCAGCCGGCGCCGCCCGCACTCCCGGCCTCGCTGGCCAGCGTGCGGGAGACCAGCCGCGCCAGGCCCAACAGCATAACCGGGGCAAAGGCCCGCGCCGCCACGATTTGCCCCATCACCGGCGGAATGGTGGAGGCCATCAGCGTCGCAAGAATGCCATCCATGGTCCAGCCCAGCACCATCTCGCGATCGACACCCAGCGCTGGTAGCCCCAGGCTATCGCGCTCGATACGCCGGAGCAGGGCCGAGGTGGCGAACAGCACCCAGCTTATCGCGCAGGCGGCAAAGCCGATTGCCGGCAGGTCGAACCAGCTCGCCAGCAGCCCGAGCAGTGCCAGCAGCAGCGCCGCAACGCCCAAGACCACGCCATTGCTGCCGGCATGCAGCATCGCCGGGCCAAAGCGGCGCACCGCATGGCGGGCGATGACGCCGGTGGGGGTGGAGCCACCCGCGCGCAGCGAATGCAGGCGGATCCACGCCTGCTCCACCACATGCGCCTCGGCCTCGCTGCGCACCAGCGACCAGCGGCCGCTCTCGTAAACTTCGGCCGGCAGCATCCGCTGCGCCAGCCGGGCCTGCAGCGCGGCGCGCAGCAGCGAGGAGAACACATCGCAGTCCGCCGGCATCTCGGCCAGCCGCTCGACCAGATGGCCGGGCACCCGCATCGCCCCGGCGCTGGCGTGGTTGATGTCAATGCGCTCGAAGCCGGCAACCAACCCCGCCTCGATGGGTTGCACCAGCACGGCGGGGCCGGCCCGCAGCAGGCCGATGGCCAGTTCCGGCCATGCCAGCAGCCCATCGGCCAGGGCGATCACCTCATCGGCGGCGGAGACCAGCGCGACCAGCCCGCGCACACCCGTGACCACGTGAAAACGCGCAGCCCCCGCCTCGGCGACATGCTGCAGCGCGACCAGCCCGGCATCGAGCACCGGCGCGACGCAGATCACCCTCTCGCACCCTAGCGCCAGCGCCAGCGCCAGTTGGTGGCGCGCCAGGCTCGCCCCGCCAACGCGCAGCAGGGCGCGCGGCACCGCCGTGGCATGGCCGGGCCCGTGACTGCTGATTTCAGTGGCAAATATCAGGGCAACGCGCAAACGGCTTCTCCCGGGAGGGACGGAGCGTTCTAGGGGAGCGTCGCCGCCTTGCCAAGCGATGTTGGCGGGCGGGCCCCGAACCCGGCGCGTGATGCGGGAATTTCCGGTTTCGTTCCGGCCGGTTCTCGGCCCGGCGAACAGCGCTTAACCGACGATCAGGCTAGCCAGAACCGCTTCGAGCCGGGCGATGATCGACGGATCGCCAGCGGTGGATTCCACCGCTTCCTCGGCCAGCGCGATCAGCGGGAAGGCCTGAAAACTCGCGGCAATGCCCTTCAGCCGCACCGCGGCCAGCTGCCAGTCGCCGTCGCCCTGGGCATAGGTCAATTGCTGGATTTGCGCGGCAACGCTTTCGACGAAAGCGCCGCGCAATTCGGCAAAAAGGCCCAGATCGTCGCCAGCGGCGGCGGCGAGAGTGGCATTGAGGGCACCGGTTTCATATGACATGACGCCCTTTTTACCGGCGAAAGGTTAATGGCTTCTTGCCATGGCCGGCTTCTCGCCCGCCCACACTATGAAAATCGTGCAACCGTGCTAACCTTTGACTGGAATTTAGCGATGATCGCGCGATCACAGAGAGCCAAGACATGACTGGTACCCCCTGCGTCCTCTCACTGGACGGTGAAAACCCACTTCCCGAAGGCGATGACGCGGCCTTTGCCGCGCATGCCGCGCTGGCTGGCAACGCCGAGGCATTCGACTGGGTGGAGCATGAGGCGCCCGCCCCCGCCCGCTGGCGCCGCTGGCTGGCCCCTGCCCTGTGCGGCGCGGCGCTGGTGGCGTGGACGGTGCTGTTTGTGCTGACCAATATTCCCGGCGCGGGCACGCCGCAACAGTGGCTGGGCTGGATAGAGGCGTGGAGCGGCCCGGTGGCGGTGCTGGCGCTCGTCTGGTTGCTCGCCCATCAGCTGGGCGCGGGGCAGGCGCAGCGCTTCTCTGGCACGGCGCGCCAGTTGCACCGCGAGGCAGCCCTGCTGGAATCGCGGCTGGCCGCCGTCAATTCCGAGCTGAGCATCGCGCGGGAGTTTCTCGCAGCACAAAGCCGCGAGTTGGAGACGCTGGGAAGGCTTGCCAGCGAGCGCCTGACGAAGAGCGCCGGGGAACTCACCGCCCTCATCACCGACAATACCGCGCAAATCTCCACCATCGGCACGGTCAGCAGCGCCGCTCTCGACAACATGGAGCGGCTGCGCGGGCAACTGCCGGTGCTGGCCAATTCGGCAAGGGACGTGGCCAATACCATTGCCAACGCCGGGCGCATGGCCGGCGAGCAGGTGGGCGAACTCAGCCAAGGTATGGAGCGGCTGGAGAGCCTGGGTTCCAACGGCGAGGCGCGCATTGCCGCCCTGCGCGACACGCTGGCCGAGGCGGGCCTGCGCGGCGAGGATCTGGCCGCCCATGTCGGCGCCGCCAATGCCGGGCTGGCCGCCACCATCGACCAGATTGGCACCTTCCACGAAGCGCTGAAGGCGCAGGGCACCGCCCATTCCTCCCTGTTGGAAACGATGCGCCAGTCGCTGGCCGCGCTGGATACCGAAAGCACCGCCTTCACCGAAAAGGCCAACCACGAGCTGACCGGCGCGCTGGCCCGGCTGCATGCGGCGGCCCTGTCCGCCGGCTCCGCCATTCGCGAACAGGGTGGGCAGGCCGTGGCCGAGATTGCCTCCCGCCTTGGCGAGGAAAGCATCGCCGCCATCGAGCGGGCCATGCGCAACGAGGCCGCCTCGCTCACCGGCAGGCTGGAGCAGGCCGCCGCCCATGCCGCCGGCGTAACGCGCGAGGCCGGCGACCAGATCGCGGAGCAGATTGGGCAGGTGGAAGTCCAGCTCGCCGCGCTGCAGGCCCGTGTCGCCGAGGCCCGCGCCCGGGCCGAGGCGCAGGTGGACAACAGCTTCGCCCGCCGCGCCGCGCTGATTACCGAGGCGCTGAATTCCAACGCGATCGATATCGCCAAGGCGCTGGACAGCCAGGTGGCCGACCCCGCCTGGGCCGCCTATCTGAAGGGCGACCGCGGCATCTTCACCCGCGCGGCGGTCCGCCTGCTCGATGGCGGCGAAAACCGGGCCATCGCCCGGCTCTATCGCAACGACGATACCTTCCGTGACCGCGTCAGCCACTACATCCACGATTTCGAGGGCATGCTGCGCCAGATCCTGGCCACCCGCGACGGCGAGGCGCTGGGCGTGACGCTGCTCTCCTCCGACATGGGCAAGCTTTATGTGGCCCTGGCGCAGGCGATTGAGCGGTTGAGGAGTTGAAGGGGGCAGGGTTTTCGCGACCGAGATGCGAGGGGCTGCCCCCCTCGCGCTCCCATTACCGTCGGCCCGGTGGGCAACCGCAACCTTGGCGCAAGCGCCACGCGCTATTATTGTCGCTTCGCGGCCGGCCGCTCCGTCGCAGGACATACACCACGCTGACAGTATTGGGAGCGCGAGGGACGATTCCCCCCGCAGCTTAGCTTCCCGCTGAATCTTCAATACTGCTTCTTGATCAGATCCGCCGGCGGATGCACCAGGCTGACATCATCCATGCTGATCCAGCCTTTCAGGAAGTTGGCGTAAAACAGGCCAAACAGCAGCGTCGCCAGCACCGTCGCCCGCAGGCAAATGCGGCCGGGGCGGAAGTTGACCGGCGCGCTTTCCACCGTGCCCGGCACCAGCTTGGCGTGTTCGTCTTCCTCGCCCGCGTCCGAATGAGTCCGCATGCCAAACGGCATCACCAGAAAGGCGCTCAGCACCCAGAACAGCATGTAGATTGCCAGGATCGAGTAGGGTTTCATGGCGTGGTTGCTCCTGCCAGCAGCATCACCTTAACCTGCGGCTTCTTGCCAGACCAGCGGGTTGCGGCCTTGCGCGCGGCAAGGCGCGCCGCCTCGGCCACGGACTTTTCGTCATGGCGATCCGCGTGCTTCATCTTGGCCAGCGCGGCCATGACATCGTCCTCCGCCTCCACGACAAAGGCGTCATAGTCTTCCACCAGCGGCAGGCCGAAAGCGTCCACCTTCACCCGGTGCTTGTGATGACCGATGGCCACGACCACCAGCCCGTTGTGGGCCATGCGGCGGCGCATCGCCATGGCTTCGCCGTCGGCCGGGGCGATGATGTCGCCATCGAGGATCAATCGCCCGGCGCGCACCTCGGCGAATTTGCCGGGTTTGCCGGGGGCCAGGCGCACCATGTCGCCATTCTTCTGCGTGACAACCTGCGGGATACCCGAGGCTGTGCCCAGCCGCGCCTGCTCGTGCATGTGGCGGACCTCGCCATGCACCGGCACCAGTATCTCCGGGCGGATCCAGCCATACATCGCCTGCAGTTCGGGGCGACCCGGGTGGCCGCTCACATGGATCATGCCCTGGCGGTCGGTGACGATCGTCACCCCCTTGGCCGCCAACTGGTTCTGGATGCGGCCGATGGCGATCTCGTTGCCGGGGATCTGGCGGCTGGAGAACAGCACGGCATCGCCCGCCTCCAGCTTCACATCATGGTTGCCATCGGCGATGCGGGCCAGCGCCGCGCGGGGCTCGCCCTGCCCGCCAGTGGCGACGATCAGCACGTCGCCGCGCGGCAGGTCCATCGCGCGGTCTACCGAGATGATGTCCGGCAGGTCCTTCAGATAGCCAGAAGCCTTGGCCACGGCGATGATCCGGTCGAGCGAGCGCCCGGTCACGCACAGCTCGCGCCCCGTTGCCTTGGCCACCTCGCCCAACGATTGCAGCCGCGCGACGTTGGAGGCGAAGGTGGTGATCAGCACCCGGCGCCCCTTGTGCCTGCTCACTTCCTCGACCAGCCCGCGCGCCACCTCGCCTTCGGATCCCGAGGCGGCGGCGTTGAACACATTGGTCGAATCGCAGACCAGCGCCAGCACGCCTTCATCGCCGATTTGCGTCAGCGCCTCGGGCGTGGCGGGCACGCCCACCAGCGGCTCGTCATCCAGCTTCCAGTCGCCCGTATGGAAAATGCGGCCATACGGCGTCTCGATCACCAGCGCGTTGCCCTCGGCAATGGAGTGCGCCAGCGGCAGATAGCGGATGCCAAACGGCCCGAGATCGAAGTTGTCGAGGTGGCTGATGACCCGCAGATCCACCTCGCGGGTGATGCCGGCCTCCTTCAGTTTTTCCATCACCAGCCGCGCGGTAAACGGCGTGGCATAGAGCGGCACGCCCAATTCCTGCGCGAAATAGGGCACCGCGCCGATGTGGTCCTCATGGGCATGGGTCAGCACCACGCCGATCAGATCCTTGCGGCGCTCCTCGATGAAGTCGAGATCGGCAAACACCAACTCCACGCCGGGATATTCGTTGCCGCTGAAGGTCATGCCGAGATCGACCATCAGCCACTTGCCCTCGCAGCCATAGAGGTTGACGTTCATGCCAATCTCACCCGAGCCGCCGAGCGCGCAAAACAGCAATTCCTTGCCCGGCTTCAGCCTGGCATTTTTCTCCGCTGGCACTATGTTTTTCCTTATGGGTTGGGGCTTATCCGCGCCCGGAATCTTTGGCGCTGCGGTCGGCCCATCGGCTGGCCATCAAAGCCAGCCCGTCAAGTGTCAAATCTGCGTCAACGATATCAAACAGTCCGGGGATGCGGTCAAACAGCACGGCGAGGCCGCCGGTGGCGACAACCTTTGCCGGGCGGCCGATCTGGGCGCGCATCCGCCCGAGCAACCCCTCGATCATCGCCACATAGCCCCAATAGATGCCGATCAGCATCTGATCTTCGGTGTTGCGGCCAATCACGCTATCGCTCTCCGGCGTGGTAATGGCAATACGCGGCAGCTTGGCGGTGTTGCCCACCAGCGCGTCTAGCGAAAGATTGATACCCGGCGCGATGATCCCGCCCTTGTAGGCGCCGTTGAAATCCACCGCATCGATCGTGGTGGCGGTGCCGAAATCGACGATGATCAGGTCGCCCGGATATTTGGCATGGGCCGCAATGGCGTTTACCGCCCGGTCCGCCCCCAGCGAGCGCGGCTCGTCCACGTCGATGTCCATGTCCCAGTCCACCGGGCTCTGGCCTGCAACCAGCGCGGTGAGATTGAAATACTGCACCGCCAGCTGCTGCAGATTGTGCAGCGCGCGCGGCACCACCGTGGCGATTATGATCTGGCTCACCGCGTCTCGCGCAACGCCCTGAATGTCGAGCAGCTGCATCAGCCACACGGCATATTGATCGGCGGTGCGGCGCGGATCGGTGGCGATACGCCAGCGCGCCATCACCCTGCGCTCGGCGTCCGGCGTGATATCGAACAGCGCGAACACCACATTGGTGTTGCCGGCATCAATGGCTAGCAGCATCGAACGAGTCTCCCGAACTCAGGCAAGATTGACCTCGCCGGCGTGAATGGCGCGGGTCGTGCCATCTGGCAAGGTCAGCACCAAGGCTCCATCGTTATCCAGCCCGGCAAAGCGCCCGGCCATTGTCTCGCCGCCCGGCTCGCCCACCCTCAGCGGCGTGCCCGGCGGATGGCCCACGGCCAGCCAGCGGGCAATCACCGGCGCCAGCCCGGCAGTGCGCCAGCGCGCCAGTTCCGCGGCAAAACTGGCGGCCAGCGCATAGGCGAAACCATCGCGATCGGGCGCGGGGCCAAACTCGGCCAGCGCCACTGTCTGCCGCCCGGCAACCGGCGGCGCGGCAGCAAGGTTTACGCCGATGCCCACCACCACGCAATCGCCGACCCGCTCGAGCAGGATGCCCGCCAGCTTGGCCGCCCCCACCATCGCATCATTCGGCCATTTCAGCGTGACACGCAGCGGCGGCGGCACGTGGGTGCTGACGGCCGCCTGCAGCGCCAGCCCGGAAACCAGCGCCAGCGTATGCGGGGCAGGATCGCCCTGCCGCAGCTGCACGGCGGTGGATCCCATGAAATTGCCGCGCCCGTCGAACCAGACGCGACCCTGCCGCCCCCGCCCGGCGCTCTGCCGATCCGCCACCAGCCAGTGGCCCTCGGCCACCCGCTCCCCCGCCGTAATCCGGGCCGCAAGGTCGGCGCTGGTGGAGCCGGTTTCTGAGAGGGTCTCGATCAAGCCCAATCAGGCAACGTGAAACAGCGCGGAGGCCGCCAGATTGGCCAGGCCGCCCAGCCATTTCGTCAGCAGATAGCCGGCTGGCGAGATAAACGCCGCGCACAGGGCCAGAATGGCCTGATGCACCCACCCCGACTTGCCCACCGCCAGATTGGCCGGCTCGTCGAAGTACATCACCTTTACCACCTTGAGGTAGTAGAAGGCGCCGATCACGCTGGCGGCGATACCGATGGCGGCCAGCGGCACCATGCCTGCGGCCACCGCCGCCTGAAACACCACGAACTTGCCCCAGAAGCCGAACAGCGGCGGAATACCGGCCAGGCTGAACATCACCATGGCCAGGCAGCCGGCCAGCACCTTGCGGTGCCGCGACAGCCCGGCGATGTCGGCCAGCGTCTCCAGCGGTTCGCCCTCGGCATCCTTCAGCATCAGCACCGCGACAAAACCGCCAATGCTCATCACCGTGTAGATCGCGAGGTAAACCAGCATCGCCGAGGCGCCCGAAGGCGTGGCGGCGGCAAGGCCGATCAGCATGAAGCCGACGTTGTTGATCGACGAATAGGCCATCAGCCGCTTGATATTGGTCTGCCCGATGGCGCCCACCGCACCCACGATAATCGAGGCCAGCGCGGCGAAGATCACCACCTGCTGCCAGGCATGGGCCTGCGTGCCAAAGGCAAACAGCGCCACCCGCATGGTCAGCGCCAGCGCCGCCACCTTGGGCGCCGTGGCGAAGAAGGTGGTAACGGGCGTCGGCGAGCCTTCGTAAACGTCGGGCGTCCACATGTGGAATGGCACGGCGCTGATCTTGAAAGCCAGCCCCGCCAGCATGAAGATCATGCCAAACAGCCCGCCCACCGACAGGCCAGCGCCAAAGGTGCCGCCATGCAGCGCCTCACGGATGCCGATGAAGCTGGTGGTGCCGGTGAAGCCATAGACGAGGCTGATGCCGAACAGCAGAATGCCGCTGGCCAGAGCCCCCAGCACGAAATATTTGAGCCCGGCCTCGGCCGAACGCCCATCGTTGCGCAGGAAGCTCGCCAGCACATAGGCCGCCAGCGAGTTCAGCTCCAGGCCGATGTACAGCGTCAGCAGGTCGGTAGCCGAAACCATGATGCCCATGCCCAGCGTGGCAAACAGCACCAGCAGCGGATATTCCGCCCGCATCGCGCCCACCCGCTCGAAAAAGGCCGGCGCCACCAGCAGGGCGGCGGCAGCGGCGCCATAGATCAGCAGCTTGGCATAGGCGGCGAAACTGTCCTCGGCATATTGGCCGAAAAACACGCTGGCATCGTGCCCCATCACCCCATTGGTCAGGGCGGGAACGGTGAAAACAGCCGCTGCGGCCAGCGCCAGCACGCAGGCGCCGGTGATGAAACGCGCGGCCTTGTCGCCGCACCAACCGGCAACCAGCAGCAGCAGAAGACCGACAAGGCTGAGAATGTCCTCAGCCGCGATCAAGCGAAGCGAAGCCCAGGCGCCCATCAGTTTGCACTCCCCGCGCTGGTGGTTCGCTGCGCGGCGCCGGCAGGCAGGACCAGCCGCGCGTCACCCACGGGCTTGGCCTGCACGAGGCGCGCCTCCAGATGGCCGATATCGGCGCGAATGGGGGCAATGAAGCTTTCGGGATAGACACCCATCCACATCACCACCACGGCAATCGGCGCCAGCAGCAGCACTTCGCGCAAGGACAGGTCGGCCATGGCGGCGGCATCGGCATGCACCTGCTCGCCAAAGGCCACGCGGCGATAGAGATAAAGCATGTAGGCCGCGCCCAGGATAATGCCGGTGGTCGAGATCAATGCCACCCAACTGGACATCTGATAGATGCCGGACAGCGAGAGGAACTCGCCGACGAAGCCGCTGGTGCCGGGCAGGCCGACCGAGGCCATGGTGAACAGCATGAACAGCAGCGCATAACGCGGCATATTGATCGAAAGCCCGCCATAACGCGCGATCTCGCGGGTGTGCAGCCGGTCGTAGATCACGCCGACGCACAGGAACAGCGCGCCAGAGACCAGACCGTGGCTCAGCATAACGATCACCGAGCCTTCCAGGCCCTGCCGGTTAAACGCGAACAGGCCCACGGTAACGATGGCCATATGCGCGACCGAGGAATAGGCGATCAGCTTCTTCATGTCGTGCTGCACCAGCGCGACAAGACTGGTGTAGACCACCGCCACCATCGACAGCGCGAAGATCAGTGGCGCGTAATGGGCGCTTGCCTCGGGAAACATCGGCAGGCTGAAGCGGATGAAGCCATAGCCGCCCATCTTCAGCAGCACGCCCGCCAGAATAACCGAACCGGCGGTGGGCGCCTGCACGTGGGCGTCGGGCAACCAGGTGTGCACCGGCCACATCGGCATTTTCACCGCGAAGCTGGCGAAGAAGGCCAGCCACAGCAGGCTTTGCGCCTTCACCGGAAAATTATAGGCCATCAGCGTCGGAATGTCCGTCGTGCCGGCCTCATTGGCCATCCACAGCATGGCGATCAGCATCAGCACCGAGCCGAGCAGCGTGTAGAGAAAGAACTTGTAGCTGGCGGAGATCCGCTCCGCCCCGCCCCAGATGCCGATGATCAGGTACATCGGGATCAGGCCGGCCTCGAAGAAGATATAGAACAGATAGAGGTCTTGTGCTGCAAAGACGCCGATCATCAGCGCCTCCATCACCAGAAACGCGGCCATATACTCGCCAACGCGCTTCTCGATGGCCTCCCAACTGGCGCCGATGCAGATCGGCATCAGGAACACCGAGAGCATGATCAGCATCAGCGCGATGCCATCAATGCCCAGCGCCCACTGGAAGCCGGCGAACAGCGGCAGGTGCTCGGTAAACTGCCATTGCGCGCCACCAATTTCGTAGTGGCCCCACAGCACCACGCCCAGGGCGAAGTCCACCAGCGTGGCCAGCAAGGCGACCCAGCGGGCCGTGGCCGCACCAACCAGCAGGCAGGCCAGCGCAGCCGCCAGCGGCACGCCGATCATCAGCGAAAGGATGGGAAAACCCGTCATGTTATTCAGCCCACCATCACCCAGCTGACCGCTGCCACCAACCCCAGCAGCATCACCAGCGCATAAGACGTCAAATAGCCCGACTGAAGCCGCTTGGCCCCCACCGAACCCTTGGCAACCACCCAGGCCAGCCCATTGGGGCCAAAGCGGTCAATGATCCCGATATCGCCCTGATTCCAGAACTGCCGCCCCAGCCAGAAGGCCGGACGGACGAACAGGAAATTGTACAGCTCGTCGAAATACCACTTGTTGTAGACAAACTGGTGCAGCCCGGAGAACTGCTCGACAAACAGCGCCGGGAACTTCGGGTTGCGGATATAGCCATACCACGCAACCACCAGCCCGGTGAGCATGACCACGAAGGGCGCCCACTTGATATAGGCGGGAATGGTCTCCGCCGCCTCGAACAGGCCCTTGTCGAACGACAGGCTGCCTTTCCAGAAATCTCCGCCGGTCTCGATGCCCACAAACGCGCCATGGAACCCCGCGCCGGCAAACACCGCGCCCAGCGACAGCACAATAAGCGGCACCAGCATCACCCACGGGCTCTCATGCGGGTGATAGCCAGCGGTGCCATCGTCGTGGCTGCCGTGATCGTGCTCGTGATGCGCGGCGCCGTGGGTTTCATAGCCGTGGCCGTCATGGCCATGCGTATCATGCACCGCGTGCTGGATATGCTCCGAGGCGGCCCAGCGCGGCTTGCCGAAGAAGGTGAGGAAAATCAGCCGCCACGAATAGAAGCTGGTCAGCAGCGCGGCGATAATGCCGGTGATGCTGGCAACATGCCCCAGTTCCGTGCCCCGGGCAAAGGCGGCCTCGATAATCGCGTCCTTCGAATAGAATCCCGCGAAACCACCGATTTCGGCAATGCCGACGCCGGTGATCGCCAGCGTTCCGGCCATCATCGCGGCAAACGTCAGCGGGATCTTCTTCCACAACCCACCATAGTACCGCATGTCCTGCTCGTGGTGCATCGCGTGGATCACCGAGCCGGCGCCCAGGAACAGCAGCGCCTTGAAGAAGGCGTGGGTGAACAGGTGGAACATCGCCGCGCCATAGGCGCCAACGCCGGCGGCAAAGAACATGTAGCCGAGCTGCGAACAGGTGGAATAGGCGATCACCCGCTTGATATCCCACTGGCTGGTGCCAACCGTGGCGGCAAAGAAGCAGGTGGCAGCGCCAATAGCGGTGACGAACTCCAGCGCCACCGGGCTGGTCTGAAACATCGGCGACAGGCGGCACACCATGAATACACCAGCGGTCACCATGGTGGCGGCGTGGCTCAGGGCGGAGACCGGCGTCGGGCCCTCCATCGCGTCCGGCAACCAGGTGTGGAGGCCCAACTGCGCTGATTTGCCCATCGCACCGATGAACAGCAGGATGCACAGCACGGTCATCGTGTCGAACCGGTGGCCGAGGAAGCCGATGGTGCTGCCCGCCATGCCCGGCGCCAGATGCAGGATCTCGGGGATGGAGACGGTGCCGAACACCAGATAGGTGCCGAAAATGCCCATCATGAAGCCAAGGTCGCCAACGCGGTTGACCACAAAGGCCTTGATCGCCGCCGCACAGGCTGAGGGCTTGCGGAACCAGAAACCGATCAGCAGGTAGGACGCGAGGCCTACCCCTTCCCAGCCGAAGAACATTTGGACGAGGTTGTTGGCCGTCACCAGCATCAGCATGGCGAAGGTGAACAGGCTGAGATAGGCGAAGAAGCGCGGGCAGTCCGGGTCCTCGCTCATATAGCCCCAGCTATACAGGTGAACCAGCGCGGAAACCGTCGTCACCACCACCAGCATCACCGCCGTCAGCGTATCGACCCGCAGCTCCCAGTTGAAGCTCAGCGTGCCGGAATGCAGCCAGCTCAGCACCGGCGTCACCGAAGGCTCGGCATGCCCGGCGAGGAACGACAGGAAAATCGGCCACGACAGCAGGCAAGAGGCAAACAGCGCGCCGGTGGTAATCACCCGCGGCACGGTATTGCCCAGCGCCTTGTTGCTGAAGCCCGCGAAGATCGCGGCCGCCAGCGGCAGGAAAACGATGAAGAGGATGGAATTCACCGGGTTACCCCTTCATGTGGTTGGCATCGTCAACCGCGATGGAGCCGCGGCGACGGAAATAGATGACGAGGATCGCAAGGCCGATCGCCGCCTCGCCCGCTGCCACGGTCAGCACGAACATGGCGAAGATCTGGCCGACGAGATCATGCAGGAAGGCGCTGAAGGCGACGAGGTTGAGGTTCACCGCCAGCAGGATCAGCTCGATCGCCATCAGGATGACGATGACGTTCTTGCGGTTGAGGAAAATCCCCAAAACGCCCAGCACGAACAGGATCGAGCTGACGACGACGTAATGTTCAATGCCGATCATAGCTGCCCCCTCACAGTTTCACGCCGGCGCCGACTTCGGGGCGCTGGTTCACGGTGGCCTCGTCGGGCCGGCGGGCGATCTGATGCGAAATATTCTGCCCGCGCACACCCGGCCGCTTGCGGTGGGTCAGCACGATCGCCCCGAGCATGGCCACCAGCAGGATCATGCCGGAAGCCTCGAACAGGAACAGATAGCGCGTGTAGAGCAGCGTGCCGATCGCCTCGATATTGCTGGCCCCCGCCAGCGGCGCGGTGGCAGCATCCGGCGTGCCCAGCTTCAGCGCGCCCGCGCGCCCGGCGCCGATGCCCAGAACCAGTTCGGCCAGCAGCACCAGCGCAATGGCAATGCCCAGCGGAAAGTTCTTGATGAAGCCGGCCCGCAGCGTGGCAAAATCGATGTCGAGCATCATCACCACGAACAGGAACAGCACCGCAACCGCGCCGACGTAAACGATCACCAGCAGCATGGCGATGAATTCCGCGCCGACCAGAATCATCAGCCCGGCGGCGTTGAAGAACGACAGGATCAGCCACAGCACGGAATGCACCGGGTTCTTCGCGGTAATCACCATCACGCCCGAAAGCACGACCAGTGTGGCGAAAAGATAGAAGGCAAGAGCTTGAATCATGGTCTCGCGCGGCCCCTATCGATACGGCGCATCGGCTTCAAGGTTCGCGGCAATCGCCCGCTCCCACTTGTCGCCATTGGCCAGAAGTTTCGCCTTGTCATAGAGCAACTCTTCGCGCGTTTCGGTCGCGTATTCGAAGTTCGGCCCCTCGACCACCGCATCCACCGGGCAGGCTTCCTGGCAGAAACCGCAGAAGATGCACTTGGTCATGTCGATGTCGTAGCGCGTGGTGCGGCGGCTGCCATCCTCGCGGGGCTCCGCCTCGATGGTGATGGCCTGCGCCGGACACACCGCCTCGCACAGCTTGCAGGCGATGCAGCGCTCTTCCCCATTGGGATAGCGCCGCAACACATGCTCGCCGCGAAAACGCGGGGAAATCGGGTTCTTCTCGTGCGGATAGTTGATCGTCGCCTTGGCCTTGAAGAAATACTGCAAGGTCAGCCAATGCGCCTTCACAAACTCCCACAGGGTGAAGCTCTTGATAAGCTGGGCGATACTCATGCGCCGTGCCCCCCAAAATGCCCCGTCGCCATCAGATACCCGCTGATGATGACCACGAAGGCCAGCGAGATGGGCAGAAACACCTTCCAGCCCAACCGCATCAGCTGGTCATAGCGATACCGCGGCACGGTCGCCTTCACCCAGCTGAAGGTGAAGAAGAAGAACAGGATCTTGCCCAGGAACCAGATCCAGCCCGGGATGATATAGAGGAACGGCAGGTCCAGCGGCGGCAGATAGCCACCCCAGAACAGCGTGGCGTTCAGCGCGCACATCAGCAGCACATTGGCATATTCGCCAAGCCAGTAGAGCGCGAAACTCATCGAGGAATATTCGGTCTGATAGCCGGCCACCAGTTCGCTCTCGGCCTCGGCCAGATCGAAAGGCGCGCGCTGCGTCTCGGCCAGGCTGGAGATGTAGAACATCACCCACATCGGGAACAGCAGCGGGTTCGCGACGAAACCATTGATGATCCAGACGTGGTGCTTCTGCGCCTCCACGATGCCATGCAGATTGAACGTCCCGGCCCACAGCACCACGCAGATCAGGATGAACCCGATCGAGACCTCGTAGGAGATCATCTGCGCACTGGCGCGCATCGCCGAGAAGAACGGATATTTCGAGTTCGACGACCAGCCGGCGATGATCGTGCCGTAAACGCCCAACGACGAGATCGCCAAGACATACAGCAGCCCAACGTTGATATCGGCCAAAATCGCGCCCGAATTGAACGGCAGCACCGCCCAGGCCAGCAACGCGATGGTGAAGGTGAGGATCGGCGCGATGACGAACAGGCCCTTGTTCGCCGCCGAGGGGATGATCGTCTCCTGCAGGAACACCTTCAGACCGTCGGCGAAGCTCTGCATCAGCCCGAACGGGCCGACGACGTTCGGCCCCTTGCGCAGCGCGAACGCCGCCCAGAGCTTGCGCTCGGCATAGATTGCCATCGCCACCGCCAGCATCACCGGCAGCGCGATCAGCAGGCAGCCGACGATCGTCGCCACCGTCCAGGCGAAGCCGTAGCCGAGATAGGGGGTCATCGCGTCGGTCATTCGGCAGCCTCC
>CAIXXP010000020.1 GCA_903923465.1 uncultured Sphingomonadales bacterium
GAATCCCGCGATTCCGGGCGGGGGACGCGGCGCGGTTGCTGGCTTGTGTTGTCACAAAAAAGTCATTCAATTGCCATACAGCCTTAACATGACGCAATCCTTCGCGAGTCGAGGGATATTTTGCCGTCAACCCCCCATTTTTTCTTGCGGATTTCGGGCCTTGGCGTATAGGCACCCTCCGCTGCCCCATGGGGACTTCCAAACCGCAAGGCAGCTTCGTCCTTTGTGTTCTGGCCGCAAGGCCTATTGGGGGTCCCTTGAATTGCACATCCATCCTAATGCACCGGCTGTAGTTCGCGCCCTCGCGCCCAACGAACCCGTTATCCTGAACCGCCCGCGCGCTGCCGCGCGTGCCGCCCGCTTCTTTGCCGAGAAGTTTCCGGGCAAGAGCCTCTATGCCGTGAAGGCGAATCCCTCGCCCGATCTGCTGATCGAGCTGTGGCATGCCGGCATCACCCACTTCGACACCGCCTCCATCGCCGAGGTGCGGCTGGTGCGCGAGACGCTGGGGCAGGACGCCGTGCTGTGCTTCATGCACCCGGTGAAGCCCATGGCGGCCATCGCCGAGGCCTATCACATCCATGGCGTGCGCACCTTCAGCCTCGATACCCACGAGGAACTGGAGAAGATCGTCGAGGCGACGCGCGATGCCGATGGCAGGGCGGCGGAAGATCTGTCGCTGTGCGTGCGGCTGCGGGTGTCCTCGGAATATTCCGAGATCACCCTCGCCAGCAAGTTCGGCATCGATCTGGCCGATGCGGCGCCGCTGCTGCAGGCCACGCGTCAGGTCGCCGATTGCCTTGGCATCTGCTTCCATGTGGGCAGCCAGGCGATGACGCCCTTTGCCTATGTGCAGGCGCTGGAGCGGGTGCGCGCGGCGATTGTCGATGCGGCGGTTACCGTGGACATCATCGATGTCGGCGGGGGCTTCCCCTCGATCTATCCCGGCATGGAGCCGCCGCCGCTGGAGGATTACTTCGCCAGCATCCACCGCGCCGCCGAATCGCTGCCGGTGTCGTACTCCTCCGAGCTGTGGTGCGAACCCGGCCGGGCGCTGTCGGCCGAGTATTCGTCGCTGATCGTGCAGGTGGAAAAGCGCCGGGGCAATGAGCTGTACATCAACGAGGGTGCCTATGGCGCGCTGTATGATGCGGCCCATGTCGGCTGGCGCTTTCCCGTCTCGCGCGTGGGCGAAGAGGATCAGGGATCGGGGCAAATGGCCGAGTTCGCCTTCTATGGCCCGACCTGCGATGATGCCGACTTCATGGAAGGCCCGTTCCTGCTGCCGGCCGACATCAAGGCCGGCGACTACATCGAAGTGGGCATGCTGGGCGCCTATGGCGTGGCGATGCGCACGCGGTTCAATGGCTTTGGCGAGGGGCTGGTCGTCGATGTGATCGACGAGCCGATGGCCAGCCAGTATCTGGGCAACCGCCGCGATCCGCGCCATTCGGACAATGTGGTGAGCCTGCGCTGAGTTTGGGCCAGGCGTTGAAATGATGGGGGCTGGCTTTCCGAGAGGGAGGCTGGCCCTTTTTCTTTGGTTTTCAGGAAAGGGGTAGGTGCGAGAGGGGCCTTATGTGCCGATTTACCCTGTAAATCGGTTGGCCCTCGCGCTGCCATTCCCTGTCGGCGTGGCGCCTTGGGTTCGGTGCTGGGGTGCGGTGCCGCAGGCTTTTAAAGCCGCTGCGCGGCAAGGCGCCACGCCGCAGGATTCGCGCTGAGCAAGGCAGTATCGGGGGTTTGGGGTGCCAACCGGTTCGGCTTGGGGAACCGGCACATCAGGCGCCACCCCCCAGACTGCCCTCTTTCCCCTGTTCTTCAGCACGCTTCGTCCCCAGACCCCTTTCGCCTGCGCGCGCGGGCGCCTACATGAGCTTGATTATGGCCCGTCCCAAAACCATCGAATTCGAAAAGACGAAAACCGTCGCCGAAAACCGCCGTGCGCGTTTCGAGTATTACATCGATGATGTGTATGAGGCCGGCATCATGTTGACCGGCACCGAGGTGAAGAGCCTGCGGTTTGGGCAAGGGTCCATCGCGGAGGCCTATGCCGAGGTGCGCGGGGGCGAGGTGTGGCTGGTGAACGCCAATGTGCCCGAGTTCAGCCATGGCAACCGTTTCAATCACACGCCGAAGCGGCCGCGCAAGCTGCTGTTGCACGAGCGCGAAATTGCCAAGCTGACCGGCGCGGTGGAGCGCAAGGGCATGACGCTGGTGCCGCTCAGCGTTTATTTCAACGGGCGGGGCCGGGCCAAGGTGGAGCTGGCGCTGGCCAAGGGCAAGAATGCCGCGGACAAGCGCGCCACGGTGAAGGAGCGCGACTGGAAGCGCGACCAGGCGCGTATTATGCGGGAATTCAAATGAACGCTCACCACGCCCAGACGCCCGCCTGGCTGCGCCGGATCGCCGCGCTGGTGCCAACCCGCGAGGCGCTGGAGGGCAACCGCTGGCTGCGGCCCTTCGCGCGGGGCGTGCTGCGGCCGGATTTGTGGCGGTTTCACCGGCGATCCGTGCCGCGGGCGATTGCGCTGGGGTTTTTCCTCGGGGTGCTGGTGCCTTTTGCGCACAGTTTTTTCGCGGCGCTGCTGGCGGTGGTGTTTCGCGCCAACGTGCCGGTGGCGGTGACGGCGACGTGGATCAGCAATCCGTTCACCTGGCTGGTGATGTGGCCGCTGGCCTATCGGCTGGGCAAGTTTCTGCTGGGGCTGGACAGGATGCTGGGGTTTCACCCGATGATGACCGCCGCGCCCGAGATGGTGGGGCGGCTGGGTGAGGGCGGGCATCACCACCGGGCTTTCGCGGCGCATCTGTCGGAAATGGGGATGACGGCGGCCTGTGGGCTGCTGGCCGAGGCAGTGCTGGTTTCGACCTTTGGCTATGTCGTCTCGACGCTGGTGTGGCGGCTGTGGGTGGCGCGGCGGCGGCGCGGGCGGTTGGCGCGGAGCCTGCTGGCGCGCCTGTCGCGGGCGGGCGCCGCGTGATCGGCCGGGGCCCGATAGCCATGCCCGCATCGCGTAAGGCAGCGCGCGCATGAGCGGGCAGGCGAAGGTGGCCGGCCAAGCAGGCAGGGACAGGCCGGGCGCGGGTATCAGCGACTGGGATCTGGCGCTGCTGGCCGCTGCGCTGGTGGGTAGCATGGCGCTGGTGGCGCTGGCCACGGGGCGCTCTGGCGTGACGCTGGCCTTTTGCGCTGGCGTGGTGGCGATTGGATCGGTGCTGTGGGTGACGCTGCGCCGCGAGACCGTGCCGGACGAGGGCGGCTTTGCCTCGCCGGACTGGTCGGTGACGGTGGCGGCCATCGAGCGCGACGATTGCGCCATTGCCATTACCGACCGCGCCGGGCGGCTGGTTTGCGCCAATGCGCTGTATCGCGCGGGCTTTGGCGTGGAGGCGGCCCCGCCCAATCTGCCGGTGAGCGAGGCGGCGCGGGCAGGGCTGGCGCAGGCGGCGCGGCTGGCCTGGCGCGATGGCGCGGCCTCGCCCGGGCAGGTGGAGCGGTTGGCCGATGGCGAAATCGGCGCCGAATTGTGGCAGGTGGCGGTGGAGCGGGCCGGGCGGGCCGGCGATTTCCTGGTGTGGCGGCTGGTGCCGATGGTCTCCGAAGACCCGATGGCCGATCTGTTGCGCCATGTGCAGGGCAAGCTGGGGCGGGCGCTGGCGCAGGCCGGCTTTGCCGCCGCGGTGGTGGATACGGCCGGGCGCATCGTCGGGGCCAGCGACGGCTTTGCCTTGCGCGCGGTGGGCGATGCGGTTGCGGCAGGCGTGGCCGGGGAGGATTTCGTCAGCTATCTGGTGCAGGACGAGCACGACCGGATCTATTGGGCGCGCGATGGGCGCAGGGCGCAGCCGCTGACCCTCTATTACCTGCCCGTGGCCGACCCCGATGCCACCGCGCTGGCGGACCCGGCTCACGATATGGCGCATGTGCCCTCGCTGATTCTGGTGGTGGAAGTGGGCGCGGGCGTGGGTGCCGGCTTGGATGGCGGCAGTTCGGTGCCGCATCTGGAAGCGCTGCTGGCGCAACTGCCGCTGGGCCTGGCCATGACCGACCGCGACGGGCGCATGCTGTTTGCCAACGCCGCCTTCATGCGCGCCGCCGGGCGCGAGGGCGAGGCGCCGCCGACCTATCCCACCGACCTGGTGGTGGCCGAGGACAAGGCGGCGATGTCTGACGCGGTGCGCCGCTTTGGCCAGGGCGCGGCTACCGCCGGCGACGTGGCGGTGCGGCTGATCGCCCAGCCCGACGAGCCGGTCTCGCTGAGCCTGGCCGGCATGCGGGGCCTGGGCGACGCGGCGGTGCTGCTGGGGCTGACCGATTCCACCGAGGAGGCGCGGCTGAAGCGCCAGATTGCCCAGGCGACCAAGATGCAGGCCGTGGGGCAACTGGCCGGTGGCGTCGCGCATGACTTCAACAATGTGCTGACGGCGATTATCGGCACTTGCGACCTGATGCTGCTGCGCCATACGCCCGGCGACAGCGATTATGACGACATCCAGCAGATCCGCGCCAGCTCCAACCGCGCGGCGAGCCTGACGCGGCAGTTGCTGGCCTTCAGCCGCCAGCAGACGTTGCGGCCGCAGGTGTTGCAATTGCCCGATATCGTGACCGAGATTACCCAGATGCTGCGCCGGCTGATCGGCGAGAAGATCCAGCTGGTCGTCACGCATGATCGCGATCTGGGGCCGGTGCGCGCCGACCCGACCCAGCTGGAGCAGGTGATCGTCAACCTGATCGTCAATGCCCGCGACGCCATGCTGGAGAGCAGCTTGCGGTCTGGGCGTGATGGCAGCGGGCGCCTGTCGCTGGCCACCAAGCGGGTGACCGCTGCCGATGTGCGCGCCATGCGCAGCGAGATCATCCCGATTGCCGATTATACCGCGCTGATCGTGGAGGACACCGGGGCGGGAATTCCGCCGGAGTATCTCGGCAAGATCTGGGAGCCGTTCTTTACCACCAAGGAGCACGGCAAGGGCACCGGGCTCGGGCTGTCGACGGTCTATGGCATCGTCAAGCAATCGGGCGGGTTTATCTTTGCTGACAGCGAGCTGGGCAAGGGCACGCGTTTCACCATCTACCTGCCCGTGCATCACGGGGCGCCGGGCGAGGTGGCCCTGCATGCCAAACCGCGCGAGGAGGCGGCAAGCTGGGCCGGCGGCGGCGACATATTGCTGGTGGAGGACGAGGATTCAGTGCGGCTGGTGGCGGAGCGGGCGCTGGTGCGCGCCGGCTATAGCGTGACCACCGCCAGCGATGGCGACGACGGGCTGACCAAGGTGCGGGCGCGACTCGATTCGGGGCATATGTTCGACCTGGTGGTGAGCGATGTGGTGATGCCGGCCATGGACGGCCCCGCCATGGCGCGTGCGCTGCGCCAGATTGCGCCCGGATTGCCGGTGCTGTTCATGTCTGGCTATGCCGAGGAACAGCTGCGGCGCGAGATAGATATCGAGAATATGTATTTCATTCCTAAGCCTTTTTCCGTACAACAGATTTCCGGAAAGGTTGCCGAGGTGCTGGCCGCCGCGGCATCCGGAAAGGATGTGTAGGAATTTTTTGTTCCACCCTTGTTCCATGAGAACAAACAGAATACAAAGCCGATATTGACCTTTCGGGTCACTGGCTTAGGCAAGGGGACGGAACATGGCTGCGCAGTTGAAGCTGATTCAGGAAGGCAAAGACAAAGACATGGATCGTCAAAAGGCGCTTGAGGCCGCATTGGCCCAGATCGACCGGGCCTTCGGCAAGGGATCGGCGATGAAGCTCGGCTCGAAGGAGACGATGCAGGTCGAGGCAATCTCGACCGGCTCGCTGGGGCTGGATATCGCGCTGGGGGTTGGCGGCCTGCCCAAGGGCCGCGTGATCGAGATCTATGGGCCGGAAAGTTCCGGCAAGACCACGCTGGCGCTGCATGTCATCGCCGAGGCGCAGAAGGGCGGCGGCACCGCTGCCTTTGTGGATGCCGAGCACGCGCTCGACCCGGTCTATGCCAAGAAGCTGGGCGTGAACATCGATGAGCTGATCGTCTCGCAGCCGGATACCGGCGAGCAGGCGCTGGAGATCGTCGACACGCTGGTGCGCTCCAACGCGATTGACGTGCTGGTGATCGATTCGGTGGCGGCTCTGGTGCCCCGCGCCGAGATCGAGGGCGAGATGGGCGACAGCCATGTTGGCCTGCAGGCCCGGCTGATGTCGCAATCGCTGCGCAAGCTGACTGGCTCGATCAGTCGCTCAAACTGCATCGTTATCTTCATCAACCAGCTGCGTATGAAGATTGGCGTGATGTACGGCAACCCGGAGACGACCACGGGCGGCAATGCGCTGAAGTTCTACGCCAGCGTGCGCCTCGACATCCGCCGCATCGGCCAGATCAAGGATCGCGACGATATCGTGGGCAACACCACCCGCGTGAAGGTGGTGAAGAACAAGGTGGCGCCGCCGTTCAAGCAGGTCGAGTTCGACATCATGTATGGCGAGGGTATCTCGAAGATCGGCGAGATCCTGGATCTGGGCGTGAAGGCGGGCATCGTCGAGAAATCCGGCGCGTGGTTCAGCTATGATTCGGTGCGGATTGGCCAGGGGCGCGAAAACGCCAAGACCTTCCTGCGCGAGAACACCGAGCTGCGCGACAAGCTGGAGGCAGCCATCCGGGGGCAGACCGCGGGGCTGGCCGAGGTGATGATGGCCGGGCCCGATGCCGAGGATGGTGAGGTCTGAGGAGCCGGGTTGCGCCGTTGCCGGGCCGGGCGCGGCGCCGGGCGGGGCTGAAAGGCCGGGCGGGGCTGAAGGGCCGGTTGCGGGGAGTGGAAGGCTGGTGGTGATCGGGCTTGTTGCCTGTGCCCGCGCGGTTTTCATGCCATTGCGGCTTGTCCGGCGCAGGCGCTTGGCTTATCGGCTGGCGGTATGAGCTCGACCAACGATATCCGCCGCTCGTTCCTCGATTATTTCGGGAACAATGCCCATGAGATAGTGCCCTCCGCGCCGCTGGTGCCCTACAACGATCCGACGTTGATGTTCACCAACGCCGGCATGGTGCCGTTCAAGAACGTGTTCACCGGGCTGGAGACGCGGGCGACGCCCCGGGCGACATCCTCGCAGAAATGCGTGCGGGCGGGCGGCAAGCATAATGACCTCGACAATGTCGGCTATACCGCGCGGCATCATACCTTCTTTGAAATGCTGGGGAATTTTTCCTTCGGCGACTATTTCAAGGAGCAGGCGATCCTGCATGCCTGGACGCTGCTGACCCGCGAATGGGGGCTGGCCAAGGACAAGCTGACGGTCACCGTCTATCATACCGATGACGAAGCCTTCGAGCTGTGGAAGAAGATCGCCGGTATTCCTGAGCAGCGGATTATCCGGATCCCGACTTCGGATAATTTCTGGTCGATGGGCGACACCGGGCCTTGCGGACCATGCAGCGAGATTTTCTATGACCACGGGGCGCATATTCCCGGCGGTCCTCCCGGCAGCCCCGATGAGGATGGCGACCGGTTCATCGAGATCTGGAACCTGGTGTTCATGCAGTTCGAGCAGGCGGGGGATGGCAGCCGGACGCCGCTGCCCAAGCCTTCGATCGACACCGGCATGGGGCTGGAGCGCATCGCCGCGGTGATGCAGGGCGTGCATGACAATTACGACATCGACACCTTCCGCGCGCTGATCGGGGCTTCCGAGAGCCTGACCGGGGTAGCGGCCGAGGGCGAAAGCCGGGCGAGCCACCGGGTGATCGCCGACCATCTGCGCTCGACGAGCTTTCTGCTGGCCGATGGCGTGCTGCCCAGCAACGAGGGGCGCGGCTATGTGTTGCGACGGATCATGCGGCGGGCGATGCGTCATGCGCATCTGCTGGGCGCGGAAAAGCCGCTGATGCATCGTCTGGTGCCGGCGTTGGTGACGGAAATGGGCGCGGCCTATCCCGAGCTGGCGCGCGCGCAGGCGCTGATTACCGAGGTGCTGGAGCGCGAGGAGACCAAGTTCCGCCAGACGCTCGACAAGGGGCTGAAGCTGCTGGACGAGGAGACCGGTGCCATGGGTGCCGGTGGCACGCTGCCGGGCGAGACCGCGTTCCGCCTCTATGACACCTATGGTTTCCCCTATGATTTGACCGAGGACGCGCTGCGCGCACGCGGCATTGGCGTGGACAAGGCCGGGTTCGACGCGGCGATGGCGCGGCAGAAGGCGGCGGCCCGCGCGGCGTGGAAGGGCAGCGGCCAGGCGGCTGACGGCGAGGTGTGGTTCGACATCGCCGAGCGGGCGGGAGCCACCGAATTCACCGGCTATACCGCCACCACCGGCGAGGGGCAGGTTGTCGCGCTGGTGCGCGGCGGGGCGGAAGTGCAGAGCGCGACCGCCGGCGACGAGGTGATCGTCATCACCAACCAGACGCCGTTCTATGGCGAGAGCGGCGGGCAGAGCGGCGATGCGGGCAGCATCACCGGCGCGGATGGGCTGGAGATCGTGGTTTCCGACACCGCCAAGCCGCTGGGGCGGCTGCATGCGCATAACGCCAGGGTGCAGGCCGGCACGATTCGCGTGGGGGATGCGGTGGCGCTGGCGATTGACACGGCGCGGCGCGATGCCATTCGGGCCAACCACTCGGCGACGCATCTGCTGCATGCGGCGCTGCGGCACCGGCTGGGCGATCATGTCACGCAGAAGGGCTCGATGGTTTCGGCCGAGCGGTTGCGCTTCGACTTCTCGCACCCGACCGCGCTGACGGCTGAGGACATCGCCGCCATCGAGGCCGAGGTGAATGCCGAGGTGCGGGCCAATGATCCCGTCTCAACGCGGCTGATGAGCCCCGAGGATGCCATCGAGGCCGGGGCCATGGCGCTGTTCGGCGAGAAATATGGCGAGGAAGTGCGCGTGCTGGCGATGGGCAGGATTGGCGAGAGCCGGGCCTATTCGGTGGAGCTGTGCGGCGGCACCCATGTGCGGGCGCTGGGCGATATCGGCGTGGTGCGGGTGGTGAGCGAGAGCGCCGTCGCCAGCGGGGTGCGGCGGATCGAGGCGCTGACCGGCGAAGGCGCGCGGACCTGGCTGGTTGGGCGTGAGGAGCAGTTGAAGGGTGCGGCCGCGTTGCTGCGCGCGACGCCGGACGAGGTGGAGGGGCGGGTTGCCGCCCTGCTCGACGAGCGGCGCAAGCTGGAGCGGGAGCTGGCCGAGGCGAAGAAGGCTCTGGCGCTTTCAGGGGCTTTGGGGGGCGGTGGTTCTGGCGGTAGTGCGGCCGCGGACGAGAGCATTGGCGGGGTGACTTTCTCGGGCCAGGTTATCGAGGGGCTGGAGCCGAAGGAGCTGCGCGGGCTGCTGGATAGCGCGAAGCAGCGCATGGGTAGCGGCGTGGCGGCGGTCTGCGCGGTGAACGAGGGGTGGGCGACCTTTGCCGTGGCGGTGACGGATGATTTGACCGGTCGGTTCAGCGCCGTCGATCTGGTGCGCGTGGGCGTGGAGGCGCTGGGCGGCAAGGGCGGCGGTGGCAGGCCCGACATGGCGCAGGGCGGCGGGCCGGATGGCGCCAAGGCTGCCGATGCGGTGGAGGCGGTGCGGAGGGCGCTGGCGGGGTGAGGGGGTGACTCTGCGCAGTTTGACCGCTGTTGGATGTTGCTTGCTGTCGTCGTGCGGTGACGCTCCGCCCAAGTTTACCGAAACCGACGTCCATGCCGTTTTGGCAATGACCGTGCGGCAAGCAGCCGCCAAGTTCGATCACACATCGTGTTTCGTCACGGTGATAGAACCATCGAAATTTGAGAGGCCCTTGCGCGGTAAAGCGTGGGGCGAATGGCATACGGTCCTGCCAGGAATTCGGGAACGCAGTGTGGCGGCCCAGTTTCCTGGCCAGTTGCCAACGGATCTGTGGCGTGGCTTGCTGACGACAGACCAGCGATACGGGTGTGCCGAGACTATTCGCCTGAACCGACCGGAATTCCTCGAGGTGGAAATGCAAGGGCGTCGGTACCCATTCGCGCATGTCAGCGTCTGGAGCGAATGTGGCCTAATTTGCGGGAGCGAATATGGGCGGGATCTCGTCAGGGAGCAGGGGCGGTGGCGCCTTTATGAAGACCAAGGGCTCTTGGCGACTGGTCTGTCTACCTGATCGCGGCCTTCGGAAATCGGATCTGCGCGCAAGGCTGGGGCGGGGCGCAACGCGAACAGGAATGGGAGCGCGAGCGGCGAGTCCCTCGCATCTTATCCCTTGGTAACTTCCCTATCCCGCAAACTCGACGACTTCAGCTTGGGCTTGGCGCTGAGCTGGCCTTCTTCCATGATCTGTTCGCGCAAGGTGTCGCGTTTTTCGTGGATGGAGGCGATGACGAAGCCCATGGGCACGCCCATTTCCACCAGCACTGCCTCCGAGAGTTGCAGCGAGGCCTCCAGCGCCTCGGGCACGGCCAGGGTGGCGCCGGCGCGGTAGAGCCCGGCGGCGTGGGCGGCGTCGCGGGCGCGGGCGATGATCGGCAGGTGGGGGTGCTGGATGCGCAACTGCTTGACCAGCCGCTGTGCCACCTGCGGCTGATCCATGGTGAGGATGGCGGCGCTGGCGGTTTCCAGCCCCAGCCGGGCGAGGGCGACGGCGCGCGAGACATCGCCGTAGGTGACGGTATAGCCATCGCGCTGGCCGGCGCTGACGAGATCGGTGTCGGCATCGATGCCGACATAGGGCTTGTCGTGGGTGACCAGCATGTCGGCGATCAGCCGCCCGACGCGGCCGAAGCCAATGATGATGGCATGGCCCTGGGTCTCGGCGGCATCGGCCAGCGTGGCGTCCGGGTCGGCGGCGGCGTGTTCGACCCTGAGGCCCAGCAGCCGGCCGATGGCCGCCAGGCCGGGGGTGACGATGAGCCCGAGGGCGGTGACCGTCTGCCAGAACTGGGCGGTGGCGGGGCTGACGAGATGCGCGACGGTCGCGGCGCCGATGACGATCAGCGTCGTCTCCGAGGGGCTGGCCATGAGGATGCCGGCCTCGGCCGCGGTGCCCGGGCGGGCGCCCATCAGATGCAGCAGCGCCCCGGTGACCAGCGCCTTGAGCAGCAGGACCGCCGCTGTCGCCAGCAGGATCGGCACGAGATGGACGGCAATCGCGTCGAGATCGAGCGAGGTGCCGACCGCGATGAGGTACACGCCCAGCGCCAGCCCCTTGAACGGGGCGGTCATCGCCTCGACCTCGGCGTGATATTCGGTCTCGGCGATGAGCAGGCCGGCGATCATCGCGCCGACCACCGGGGAGAGGCCGGCGCTGGCCGTCGCCATCGCCGCCACCACCACCACCAGCAGGCTGGTGGCGAGGAAGAGTTCCGGGCTTTTGGTGCGGGCGGCCTGTGCGAACAGGCGCGGCAGCAGATAGCGGCCCAGCACCAGCAGCGCGCCGATTGCCACCGCGCCAAGGCCCAGCGTGTGCAGCAGCCGCGCTGGATCTCCGCCGGAGGCATGCGGGGCCAGCGCGTCGAGCACGACGATGACCGGGATCAGCGCGATATCCTCGAACAGCAGCATGGCGAGCGTCGCGCGGCCCACCGGCGTGCCCACCCGGGTGATGCGCGGCACCAGCGCGGTGGAGGACATCGCCAGCGCCAGCCCCAGCGCCACGGCGCCGCCCGCGCCCGCGCCAGTGGCCATCAGCCCGGCGGTGAGCAGCGCGGCATTGGCCAGCAACTCCAGCGCGCCGAGGCCGAAGACCTGGCGGCGCATGGCTTTCAGGCGGTCGAACGATAGCTCCAGCCCGCCGGAGAACAGCAGCAGGATGACGCCGAACCGGGCGAAATGGCCGCGCCCGGCATGGCCGAT
Source organism: uncultured Sphingomonadales bacterium (assembly GCA_903923465.1). Classification (GTDB taxonomy): domain Bacteria; phylum Pseudomonadota; class Alphaproteobacteria; order Sphingomonadales; family Sphingomonadaceae; genus Novosphingobium. The sequence continues at coordinate 11,786 of CAIXXP010000020.1, forward strand.
ATTGGCGAATTGGGCCAGCCAGCCGCCGGGTAGCCCATGAATTGTCGCCAGCCGGCCGAGGCCGAAGGGGCCAACCGCCATGCCCACCAGCAGGAAGCCGATGACCGGGGTGATGCGAAACCGGGCAAACAGCGGAATAACCACGCCCGCCGAGCCGAGAATGACCAGCGCGTCGACGATCAGCGGGGAGGAGAGCGGACCGGGCATGCGGGGAGGGTATGCTGTTGCGGGCGGTTTGTCATCCGTGGGGGCAAGAAAAGGGTTAGTCTTGGGGGTGTTACACCCCCCAAACCCCCGATACTGTCGGCGCGGCGCGGGGATCGCGTTTTGGCGGATTGCCGCGACGCGGTGTTGACAGCCTGCGGCGCGGGGAGGTTGACGCTGGCAGCGGCACGACCTCCCGCCGGAAGACGGCATGGGGGGCAGGGGGCAACCCCCCTGCGGCTTTCCCTGCTCCTGCCAAAGAAAAGGCCCGGTGGAATCTCTCCCGCCGGGCCTTTGCGTTACGTCCAGATTACCCGGGGTTTAGCTCCAGGTTTTCATCTCGGCTTCGAGGTTCTTCGCCACAGCTTCGAAGAACTGCTCGGTGGTCATCCAGGCCTGATCGGGGCCGATGAGCAGGGCGAGGTCCTTGGTCATGTGACCGCTTTCCACCGTCTCGATGCAGATCCGCTCGATCGCTTCGGCAAAGCGCACCACTTCGGGCGTGTTGTCGAACTTGCCGCGATAGATCAGGCCGCGCGTCCAGGCGAAGATGCTGGCGATGGGGTTGGTGGAGGTCTGCTTGCCCTGTTGATGCTGGCGATAGTGGCGGGTGACGGTGCCGTGGGCGGCCTCGGCCTCCACGGTCTTGCCGTCGGGTGCCAACAGCACGCTGGTCATCAGGCCAAGCGAGCCGAAGCCCTGGGCCACGGTGTCGGACTGGACGTCGCCGTCGTAGTTCTTGCAGGCCCAGACGAACTTGCCGCTCCACTTCAGGGCGGAGGCGACCATGTCGTCGATCAGGCGGTGCTCGTAGCTGATGCCGGCGGCCTTGAACTTCTCGGCGAAGCCCTCGGTGTCGAACACTTCCTGGAACA
>CAIXXP010000021.1 GCA_903923465.1 uncultured Sphingomonadales bacterium
CGAAAGGATCAAGCGACAGACCATCGAACATCGGCGCTTGCAACACCGTAAGCTCGCCGCCTAAAACCCAACCCCAGACGAGGCCCGCCCTCCGCTAATTTACGCCGCGATCTGTGCCGAATGTTCTGACGACGGACAGCTCCTACCGGAAGCCGCAGCCCAACATCCTTCGCCAATCGATAATAACGGACGGCAGCTATAGCCGCGCCTTGGACCAGAATGGGAGCGGCAGCTTCCCACCATTTCCGGCCGTGCCGATGGTGCATTGGCCGCGGCCAATCGCCAGCGGCGGTGCAACTGCGCGAGGCGGAAGCCGGGCGCGACGATGACAGTGCCGGGAGCGCGAGGGCGATGGCCCTCGCACCTTTGCTTTGCCTTGCCCTGCCCTGCCGTCCCTTGCCTTACCCTGCCCTGCCTTGCCGTCCCTTGGCGTGCCCTGCCTTGCCGTCCCTTGGCGTCCCTTGCCTTGCCGTCCCTTGGCGTCCCTTGCCTTGCCGTCCCTTGGCGTCCCTTGCCTTGCCGTCCCTTGGCGTCCCTTGCCTTGCCGGCCTGCCGCATCGCGGGCCGATGCGGCAGGCTGTTGTTCAGGCCACGGCGCCGATGGATTTGAGGTGTTCGATGCGGTCCCATTCGATGCCCATTTCCATCAGCACCAGTTCGGTGTGCTCGGAGGCCTCGGGCGCGCGGGTGGGGTGGGCGGGTTCGCGGTTGAACTGGACCGGGGCGGACACCAGCGTCATCGGCGGGCCGCCATTGGCGGATTCCACCTCGAACAGGCAATCATTGGCGATGACCTGCGGATCGCGGGCGACGGACAGGACATCCTGATAGGGCGCCCATTGGCCACGCAGCGTGGCGAAGCGTTCGGTCCAGTGCGACAGCGGCTGCGAGGCGATGGCCTTGACCACCTCGACGGCGGCATCGGCCCAGTTGGCCATCAGCGCGTCGACCGTGTTGAAGCGTTCGTCCTGCAACAGATCGGCGCGGCCGAGATGGGTCCAGGTGTCTTCCAGATAGGCGCCGGGGGTGAGGATGGTGAGGTTGAGGAAGCTGCCGTCCGCCGTCTGGAACACGCCGACGAAGGGGTTGCCCTGGGCGCTGCCGGACTTGGGCATCTGCGGCTTGAACGGCACTTCCTGCATTTCAATCGCCATGGCCACCGACATGCCGCAGGCCCACACGCCCGAGGAGAGCAGCGACACGTCCAGCTCCAGCGCCTCGCCGGTCTTTTCCTTGTGCAGCAGCGCCGCGCTCATGCCCAGCGCAATGAAGGTGCCGCCAATCGTGTCGCCATAGGCCGGCCCGGGCTGGGTGAGCGGCCCGCCGAGTTCCGCCGGCGAGACCATCATCGATGAACCGCCGCGCGCCCAGAAGGCGGTGGAATCGAAGCCGCCCTTCAGGCGCTCCGGCCCCTTGTCGCCCAGCGCGCTGCCGCGGGCATAGATGATGTCGGGGTTGGCGGCGCGGATATGTTCGACATCGATCTTCAGCTTCTGGCGCTGGTCGGGCAGGTAGTTGGTCAGGAAGATGTCGCATTGCCTGGCCAGTTCGTAGATCAGCTGCTGGCCTTCCGGCTTGGACACATCGATGCCGACGCTGCGCTTGCCGCGATTGGGGTGGCCCATCATCGGGTTGCGGTCGGGGTCGATCTTCATGCCGTTCAGGTTGATGAAGCCGCGTTGCGTGTCGCCGCGCGTGGGGTGCTCGATCTTGATGACATCCGCGCCCCAGTCGGCCAGAATGGCGCTGGCCACGGGAACGAAGGTAAACTGCGCGACTTCAAGAATGCGCACGCCTTGCATGACCTGAACCACTAAACTCTCCTCGATCACCAAATTTGACTGGGCATCATAATGCATATGGGGCGCAGCGATTAGTGGAAACCGCGCGTAAAGCAATGGCCGCGGGCCGGTTGGCGCCGCTTTCGTGGTGATGCGCGGGCGCCGGACTCCACCCTCGCATCTTGCGTTTGCCTGCGCTAAGCCCGCCGCAACGCGGGCCCATGAGGCCTAGGATTCACGCGAGCAGGGAGAGACGGCAGTGGGTGCCATTCAGGAGAAGATTGTCCGCGATTTTCTGGACGCGTTTCATGCCGCCGATGTGCCGGATTTTGCCGCGATGCTGCGCCATTTCACCGAGGATGCCGCCTATCAGCCGCTGGTGCCGGATGGCTCGCAGTTCGTCGGGGCGGAGCGGATCATCGGCGTGCTCTCGAACCAGTTCGAGACCTATACCGACTGCGTCTGCGAGATTCTGGCGATCGGCTCCGGGCCGCGACATGTGTTTACCGAGAGGATCGACCATGTGACGCTGCTGCGCGACGGGCGGCGGGTGCATTCGCGGGTCTGCGCGGTGTTCGAGCTGAATGATGACGACAAGATCGTCAGCTGGCGCGAATATTGGGACACGGGCAACATCGTGACGCAGATGGGCGTGAGCCGCGCGGAACTCGACAAGGATATTGCCTGAACGCGGGCGGGGGGAATGACCATGCTGAAGCTGCACCATCTGAGCAATTCGCGCTCGCAAAAGAGCCTGTGGCTGCTGGAGGAGCTGGGCGTGCCCTACGAACTCCAGTGCCATGAGCGCGGGCCGGACCTGCGGGCGCCGGCGGAATTCAAGGCGCTGCATCCGCTGGCGACAGCGCCACTGCTGGAGGTGGACGGGGTGCTCTATCCGGAATCCGGCGCCATCGCGCAATATCTGCTGGCGCGGCATGGCGAGGGGCGGCTGGCCCCTGCCCCCGACAGCCCCGCCTATGCCGATTACCTGTGGTGGATGCATTATGGCATCGCCGCCGGCATGCAGCCGATCATGTACAAGGTGCGCGCGCCCGGGCATGGGCTGGTCGGCTCCAGCTATGATCAGGCGGCCGATGTCGATCTGGTGGCGGTGCTCGACTATCTGGAGGCGGCGCTGGCCGGGCGGGCCTATCTGCTGGGCGAGGAATTTTCAGCGGCGGATATTCAGGTGAGCTTCGTGCCCGAGCTGGCCAATGCCCTTGGCCTGCTGGGGGAGCGGCCGGCCATTCGCGGCTGGCTGGCGCGGCTTTATGCGCGGCCGGCCTTCGAGCGGTCGCTGGCGGTGGGCGGGGCCTATCGGTTCAAGGTGGCGGGCTGAGGCGGCATCGCACGCAGGCTGGCGCTGGTGGCTGTATCCGCCGGAGAATGGCCCCCGTGGCGTGGTGGTGGGCGGCGCGTGATGGACGGCGCGTGATGGATGGCGCGTGATGGAACGGACGCCGGCTTGGGCCATAGCGGAAAGGGGCCTGCCGGGGGCGGGCTGCGCACTTTGCGGCGCCTGACCCCGGCCGCCACCGCGCCCAGCCGCGTGGGCAGAGGGCGCTAATCCACCCGCGCGTATTTGCCCCGGCCGAACAGGCGGTCGAAGCCGTCCGAACTGGCCTTGCCGCGCCGGGTCTGATCGTTCTGCGCCCATTCAGCCCACAGGCTGTGGACATGGGCGACGGCGGGCCGCGCGGCGATGGCCTCGCTCCAGCGTTTCAGCGACGGCAGCGTGTTCAGATCGATGCCGTTGGGCTCGTGGTACAGGGCGATCCACGGGTAGGTGGCCATATCCGCGATGGAATAGTCGTCGCCGGCCAGATAGGCCGCTTGTGACAGGCACACTTCCAGCACATCGGCCAGGCGGCGGGCTTCGGTGGTGTAGCGGGCGAGGGAATATTCGCTGCCCGGCGGGCCAGAGCGGCGGAAATGCGTGGCCTGACCGTACATCGGCCCGATGCTGGCCATTTGCAGCATCAGCCATTGCAGCATGGCATAGCGCGCGGCCGGCCCGGCCGGGATGAAGCGCCCGACCTTCTCGGCCAGATAGACGAGGATCGCGCCGGATTCGAACACCGTGAAAGGCGCGCCATCCGGCCCGTCGGGATCGACGATGACCGGAGCCTTGCTGTTGGGGTTCAGCGCCTTGAAATCATCGCTGAACTGGTCGCCCGCCCAGATGTCGATGGGCAACAGACGAAAGGGCAACCCCGCTTCCTCAAGCAGGATCACCACTTTCATCACATTGGGGCTGGAGAGGCCGTAAAGGTCGATGACCTTGCCCGGCCCCGCCACCGCATTCGTCATGATCAGTTACGCGCGCCTTCGAGCAGGCCCTTCATGTTGCTGGACATGATCTTCTGCACGTCTTCCTCGCTGAAGCCTTCCAGTTCGTGGAGGAAGGTCAGCGGGTCGCCCAGACCCTCGGCATGCGGATAGTCGCTGCCGAACAGCACGCGATCCACACCCATGATGTCGACCAGACCCTTGATGTCGTCCTCGTAGAACGGCACCACGAAGAAGTTCTTGCGCAGCTGCTCCAGCGGATCACCCGAGAACGACTGCGGCACCTGACCGTAGACCTTCTTGAACTGGCGCACGAGGTCCGGCATCCACACCGAGCCGTTCTCCACCGAGACGAAGCGGATGTTCGGGTGGCGGGCGGCGACGCCATGGCTGATCAGGGCGGAGATCATGTCGTAGATCGCGCGGCTCATCGGGTCGAACATGTTGCCCAGCGGGTCGCCCTTGTCGAAGCCGCTGTTCTCCAGCCCCTCGCCGCCGGACCACATGCGGTAGTGCTTGTCATAGCCCGAATCCGACAGGTGCAGGTTGACGAAGATGCCGGCCTCGGCGCAGCGGGCCCAGAACGGGTCGAACTCGGCGGCGCCCGGCGACTTGCGCGAGCGATAGCCGGGGATCGGCGCCGGGCGCATGCAGATCGAGCGGGCGCCCCGGGCGAGAGCCCATTCCAGCTCGTCAATCGCCAGATCGACATCGGCCAGGCTGATGACCGGCGAGGCGAAAATGCGACCCTCGCGGTCAAAGCCCCACTCCTCGTCAACCCACTGGTTCAGCGAGTGCACGACGCTGGCCATCAGCACATGATCGTGGTTCAGGCGTTCCTCGATCACCGAGGCCAGGGTGGGGAAGAACACCGAGGCGTGCAGCCCCTGCTCGTCCATCAGCTTCAGGCGATCGGTGGAGGAACGGAACGACTCGGGCGATTCAATCGGCGGGCCCTGCAGGTCCTTCAGCGACAGGCCATCCGGGTTCTGCGCGCGATACCACTTCTCGTGGCTGCCGGGGGCGGCAACGACTTCGAAGGTGGGGTTGGGAATGTAGTTGGTGATCTGCCCGGCCACCGCCAGCTTGGTGCGGCCGCGCACCTGAACATACTGGAATTCATTGCGATACTGCTTCGGCAGATAGCGCAGGAAGGCGTCAGCGGTTTCGTAATAGTGGTTGTCCGCGTCATAGACGGGATAGGGCAGCTTGGTCATCTCGATTCTCCGCTTGGGCGGGGCGCAAGCCCCCACCCTCTATATTTTGGCCGATGGTTGCACGAGCCGATGGTTGCACGAAAGGGTAAGCCTTGCGGCGGCGCAAGCAAGCCCTCGCGCGAGTGTGGCGAATGATAACAGATTGATGATGATTTGCATCTGATTTTCCGCGACCTGCCCGGGGCGGGCCGGGCAGGTTGTCGCTCGCCGGCGCAAGCGGCGGCGGCCGGCAAGAAACATTCGCCAGCGGGCCGCGATCTGGTCTATCCTGACGCGGCTTACGGCTGCACGCCTTGCACCAAAATCCTCACGGGAAGGACTACCTCATGACCACCGCTCATGCCTGGGCCGCGCATGCCGCCCACGCGCCTTTCGCGCCTTTCACCTTCGAGCGCCGGGAACTGGCGCCCGATGATGTGCGCCTCGACATCCTGTTTTGCGGCATCTGCCATTCGGACGTGCACTTTGCCCGGGGCGAATGGGGCGATCCGCGCTATCCGGCCGTGCCGGGCCACGAGATCGTCGGCCGGGTGAGCGCGGTCGGCTCCGCGGTAACGCGGCACAAGGTTGGCGATCTGGCGGGCGTTGGCTGTCTGGTCGATTCCTGCGGCCATTGCGGCTCGTGCCATCAGGGGCTGGAGCAATATTGCGAAGTGGGCGGCACCGGCACCTACATGAGCACCGAGAAGCAGAGCGGCCTGCCGACCTATGGCGGCTATTCCGATTTCATCGTGGTGAAGGAAAGCTTCGTGCTGCGCATCGGCCACGAGGAAGCCGGGTTGGCGGCGGTGGCGCCGCTGCTGTGCGCCGGAATCACCCTGTGGTCGCCGCTGCGGCACTGGAAGGCGGGGCCGGGCAAGAAGGTCGGCATCGTCGGCATCGGCGGCCTCGGCCATATGGGCGTGAAGCTGGCCCATGCTCTGGGCGCGCATGTCGTGGCCTTCACCACCTCGCCGGGCAAGGTGGACGAGTGCAAGCGGCTGGGCGCCGACGAGGTGATCATCTCGCGCGACAAGGCCGACATGGCCAGGCACCGCCACAGCTTCGACCTGATCATCAACACCGTCTCGGCGTCGCAGGATCTCGGCACCTTCTGCGCGCTGCTGAAGCGCGATGGCACGCTGGTGATGGTGGGCGCCGGTACCGAAAAGCACATTGCGCCGGATGCCTTCGCCCTGCTGGGCAAGCGCATTTCCATCGCCGGTTCGGCGATTGGCGGCATTGCCGAAACGCAGGAGATGCTGGATTTCTGCGCCGAGCACGGCATCACCGCCGATATCGAGCTGATCGGCGTGAAGGGCGTGGACGCGGCCTATGACCGGATCGTGGCCAGCGATGTGAAGTATCGCTTCGTCATCGACATGGCGACGCTGGGGTAAGGGATCAGCGGCGCGGGTCGCATGGCGTATTGCGCGATGCGGCCCGGTCGCCGGCTGCCCTCGCGCTGCCGGGAATGGGTGATCGCGGGCCGGAATGCCGGGGCTCGGCATCCGGCGCGGTGGGCCTGAAACCGGCCAAACCGCGGCCCCGTGCGGGGCAGTGGCGCGCCCTGCCCCGCCGCTGCGCCTAACCGCCGGATTTCTGATCCAGCGCAGCCTCGTCAACGATCCAGCGGCGGCCGCCCTCGTTGATGCGCTTCATCGGAATCGCGCAATAGGTGCAGCGCGAGAACGGCCCGTCGCCCCAGTTGTAGGCGTGCTTCTCGCTGCGTAGATGGCGCCCCAGCGGGCAGAGAACCAGCTTGTGAAAAATTCTGGACAGCACATTCATTACGTTCGTGACTAACCCCTCGCATGCGCCCCGCCGCGCCTGATGGCCACGCGGCAAGCTTCCCCCGGCGGCTGGCGGCCATTCCGCTCTCTCGCCCGCATTCCTCTGATTGCTCGCCCCGCTGTTGCCCGCCAATGGGCCGGGCTGTCAATACGCGGATGGCGCAGGCGGGGGGGCCTCTCGATGGCTCCATGCCCCACCATTGGTTCGCGCCGACCCCGATGGCGGCCTATGACCGGAACGCGGCCAGCGATGGGCAGTATCGCTTCGTGATCGATCTGGCGACGCCGGGGTGAGGTTTTAGTAGGGTAGGTGCGAGGGGGTTACCCCCTCGCGCTCCCGGGAAATTGGCATGTTGCTGACCAATTGCCGGAGCCTGCCTTTGGCGGTCGAATAAACTAACGCTTGGGCACAATAACCAGCCTGTAAGGAATATAGAGCAGCACATCAGACAGTCCCGACCGTGCCCACTCTACCGGGCGATTGAGTCCTTCGATCTCGACCGCGTAGCCATCACCAAGCCGGGCGGCAATCGCCTTGGCGTCGACCGCGATAACGTCGGCTATAGCGCCCCGGTATTTGTCTGGCGCGACGACCGATAGCGTCATATCATCGCTTTGTTCAATTTGAGCGCGACCAACCGGCTTCACTAACTTCACAAAGGCTGTAATCTTGGCCTGCGCAGCGCGGGCATCCATCGTCGCCGAGAGCGGCGCCTTGACGAAAAAGCTGACCTTTTCGCTATCTGGCCGGCGGTCCGCTTGCAATGTCAGATCGCGATAACTTCCCAAGGTCAGTGCTTCCACGGTGTGGTCGCCATAGGCAAGCTGAACACCACTGTGTGCGGCGGTCGCTATGGCGCCCTTGATCATATCGTAGATTTCCGCTTCGCGGTGCTCCTTGTCGCGCGTATCTCCGGACACGGTTACCTCTTGCAGCACGAAGTCCGCTGTTCGCTGCAGGCCTACGGCCGGCATATTTGCAGAGTAATCCCGCTCCTCGTTCCGTCGTGCGGTAACAATCACCTCTGACATGCCCATTCCTTGGGCGAAGGACGGGGCCGGCGACGCTAGGAAGAGAACCCCGATTAAGGCAGCTAAGCGCTTCATAACGAACCTCCGATGTCTTGCGCGGCGGAGCGATGGGGATGCCAAGCCGGACACGCATGGGAGCGCGAGGGGGTAACCCCCTCGCATCTATCCCTTAGGCCTTTGCCTTAAAACCTTGCCCGAAACCCTTAAAATCAAACCCGCATCGGCATCAGCACATACAGCGCGGGGCTCTTGTCGTCCTGGCGGATCAGCGTGGGGGCGCCGGCGTCGGCGAGGTGGAGTTCCACCGTGTCGCCCTCGATCTGGCCGAGGATGTCCTTCAGGTAATTGGCGTTGAAGCCAATCTCGAAGCCGGCGGAGCTGTAGTCGGCGGGGAGTTCCTCCGCCGCCGTGCCGTTGTCGGGCGAGGTGACGGAGAGGGTGACGCGGTCCTGCTCCAGCGCGATCTTCACCGCGCGGGTCTTCTCGGTGGCGATGGTGGCGACGCGGTCCACGCCCTCGTAGAAGGTCTTGGGGTCCAGCCGCAGCAGCTTGTCGTTGCCGGTGGGGATCACGCGGGTGTAATCGGGGAAGGTGCCGTCGATCAGCTTGCTGGTCAGCACCACGCCGTTGTCGCCGCCCAGGGTGAAGCGGATCTTGCTGGCGGACAGATCAATCAGCACGTTGGTATCGAGCGCCTCTTCGAGCAGCTTGCGCAGTTCGGCGATGCATTTGCGGGGCACGATGACATCCGGCATGCCCTGCGCGCCTTCCGGCCGGGGCAACGTGTAGCGGGCGAGGCGGTGGCCATCGGTGGCGGCGGCCTTCAGCTCGTCGTCCAGCACATGCAGGAAGATGCCATTGAGGTAGTAGCGCGTCTCCTCGGTGGAGATGGCAAAGCGCGTCGCGTCGATCAGGTGGGCCAGCGTGGCGGCGGGCAGCTCGAAGCTGGTGGGCAGGTCGCCCTCGACGATGACCGGGAAATCGTCGCGCGGCAGGGTGGGAAGCTGAAAGCGGCTGCGCCCGGCCTTCACCACCAGCCGGTTGTCGACGGTTTGCAGGGAAACCTGGCTGCCGTCCTGCAGCTTGCGGGCGATATCGAACAGCAAATGCGCCGAGACGGTGATCGCGCCGGGGCCATCCACACTGACGGCGGCCATGTATTCCACCACCTGAATGTCGAGGTCGGTGGCCATGACGCGCAGCGTGCCATCGGGGGTGGCGTCGATCAGCACGTTGGAGAGGATGGGGATGGTGTTGCGCCGCTCCACCACGGATTGCACATGGCTGAGGCAGCGCAGGAGTGTCGCGCGTTCAATAGTGGCCTTCATGTCGCTCGCAATCCCCGACCAAAGTGTGCGTTGAGGCCCCGGATGCCGGCTGAGTGCCCGCAATCCGCCAGCCCCGATGATGACGGGAGACGTCCGGAATCAGCCTCCCGCCGCCAATTCGGACTGTATTCCTTAACGTGACTGCGCCGCGCGGCAAGCGCGAAGGCGGGCAAGTGGGGCTATTCTGGGGATAAATCGCACGCAGACCAGCGGTGCGGGCGCAACGGCATCCCGGCACAAGCCGCAACACGTTCCGTGGCAGAGGCAAAGCTGCCTTCGGATCAGTTCGGCGTATGCTGCGGATTGGGAGCGGGGGGCAAATCACGGCACTCGATGATCGTGTTGCGCAGTTTCACCTCAGCCCTTTCGCCAGAGGCAGCGACCACCACGGCGTCATAACGCTTTGTTGTGACATGAAACCGCAGCGGCCCCTCGAGTTTGCACAGAATTCCGCGTTTTGCGGTGTCGCAGGCCGGTGCGAGGCGGGCCCATTCCGCGGCATTACCCGTATCGACAGGGCGCAAACCCATCGACACGTTCGAGCCGCCGATGGGCAAAAGCAGCATGCCCAGCGTTACTGTATCGACCTGCCAGGACGGTGGCACGTGGCTTCGCGGTTCCGAAACCAGTTCCATCTGCATTTGCGGCGCGAGGCGGGCGCAAAAACTGAGCTTATCAGCCGGAGCAGCAGGAGTTTCAGCGGCGGCGGGGCAGGCTATCGCGGCAACTATCGCCGCCAACCCTGAATGAAACCGCATAATAACCTGCCCCTGAATGAACCGCGCATTCCGATAGTAGCAATCGCGGCCGCCAGCATCACCCCATCATCGCCATGCCGCCATTCACATGCAGCGTCTGGCCCGTCACATAGCCCGCCTCTTTGCTCGCCAGATAGGCCACCGCCGCGCCGATGTCGCTGCCCTGCCCCATGCGGCCCATGGGGATGCGGGCGTTGAGGGCTTCCTTTTGGCCGTCGGGCAGCACTTCGGTCATCGGGGTGGCGATGAAGCCGGGGGCGACGCAGTTTACCGTGATGGCGCGGCTGGCGAGTTCCTGCCCGAGGCTCTTGCTCATGGCGACGAGGCCGCCCTTGGCCGCCGCATAGTTCACCTGCCCCGGGTTGCCGGTGGTGCCGACGACGCTGGTGATGGTGATGATGCGGCCGAAACGGGCCTTCATCATCGGCTTGCAGGCGGCACGCATCAGGCGGAAGGCGGCCTCGAGGTTGACGCGGATGACGGCGTCCCACTCCTCGTCCTTCATCCGCATGGCGAGGTTGTCGCGGGTGATGCCGGCGTTGTTGACGAGGATGTCGAGCTTGCCCAGCGCGGCGACGGCGGCCGGGATCAGCGCCTCGACGCTCTCCGCGTTCGACAGGTCGCAGGGCAGGCAGACGTGGTCAATGCCCGACTCTTTGGCCAATTCCGCGGCGAAGGCCTCCAGCTTGGCAACATTGCTGCCCGAGAGGGCAAGGCGCGCGCCCTGCCCCGCCAGCGCCCGGGCGATTTCAGAGCCGATGCCGCCAGAGGCGCCGGTGACGAGGGCGGTTTGGCCGGTAAGGTCGAACATGTTGTTACCTTTCAGTATTTCTGGAAATCATCGGCCATGCCGTCCAGTATCACGCGCATACCAATCCAGCCGCCGACCGCCTTGGTCTGCGCCCTGTTCAAATGCAGCCCGGAGGCCGTGATGATAGAGCCGACCAGGCGATCTTGCTCAGGCGTCTCATCGTCGGGCAAGCTTCCGTCGCGAAGGAATTGCTGCATGACGGGCGCCAAACTTTGCCGCAGGCTGGTTTTGTCCGCGCTCGCGAAAGTGTTGAGCAACTGGGCATGCTGGTCTGGGCTGAGCCCGATTTTCGCGTCCAGCGCGGCTACCATCTGGGAAAAGAGCTTGTAGAACAAGGCCAGCTTGACCGCTTCGGGCGACCAGTTGCTCAGGTGCGCGCAGTTCCCGGCATGAGTCATGATGATCATCATCGACTGGTCAGTGGCGGAGTTCGGCTTGCCGTCCTTCGCTGTCATTTGCACTGCTGCGGCATCCAGCAGCTTCTGCTGCTCCGCTGTATAGCCTGAGTCCATGCACGCCAAATTAGTGGCGGCCCGCGCCGGGGCGGCGCCAGACAGGGCCATCGCAATCAGGGCAACAGTAATCTGCAAACTCATCCGGCTGCGCATAGACACACTCCCCAACCCATTACATTCATTCGTTGGTTTACAAAGCCTTCAGCAGGGCTTCAATGTCGTCCATGGAAATGACGCTGGTGACCTGCACATCGCCCGCCCCCAAACCTGATGTCGAGCGCGTGATCATCGGGGCGAGGACCTTGCCGCCGAGTTCGACGAAATGCTCCACGCCGGCGTCCTTCATGGCGATGGCGCTCTCGCGCCAGCGGACGCGGCCCGTCACCTGCTCGACCAGCAGGCGCCGCACGTCGAGGGCGTCCGTTACGATGGCGGCGGTGACATTGGCGAACAGCGCCACGCGCAAGGGGCCGGGAGGGGTCTTGCCCAGCGCCTCGGCCATCGCCTCGGCGGCGGGCTGCATCAGCGGGCAGTGGAACGGGGCGGAGACCGGCAGCAGCATGCCGCGCTTGATGCCAAAGTCTTTCACCAAGGCGATGGCGCGCTCGATCGCCGCCTTGTGGCCAGACAGCACCACCTGCCCCGGGTCGTTGTCGTTGGCAATGGTGCAAACTTCGCGCTCGCCGGTTTCAGGATCGGGCGCGGCGGCCTCGGCCAGCAGCGTCGCCTTCTCGATGTCGGCACCCAGCAGCGCGCACATCGCACCCACGCCCACCGGCACCGCCGCCTGCATCGATTGGCCGCGCAGCTTCAGCAGCCGGGCGGTGTCGGCCAGGCTGAAGGCCCCGGCGGCGCACAGCGCGGTATATTCCCCCAGCGAATGGCCGGCAACAAAACTGGCCTTCTCCGGCAGCACCAGGCCGCCTTCCTTTTCCAGCACGCGCAAGGTGGCGATGGCATTGGCCATGATGGCGGGCTGGGCGTTCTCTGTGAGGGTGAGCACATCCTCGGGCCCTTCGCGCATGATGGCGAACAGGTTCTGGCCGAGCGCATCGTCCACCTCCTGAAACACCTCGCGGGCCGCCGCGCTGGCCGCCGCCAGATCGACCCCCATGCCAATCTTCTGGCTGCCCTGACCCGGAAAAACAAACGCGCGCATCGGTGATAATCCCATGAAACCTGTGTGGCGTGGCGGTTATTGCGGTTCCGGGCCGGGTGCAAGGGGTTTGGGACGAGGGAGGAGGAAAGGAAGATTCAGACTTGGGGGCGTTACGCCCCCAAACCCCCATTACTGTCGGCCTTGCGCATGCTTCGCGGCCCCGCGCCCGCCGCGCAGCGGCTTTGACAGCCGGCGGCGCCGCGACCTTGCGCGAGGCCGAACCCGAAGCGCAATGCCGCCAAGTATTGGGAGCGCGAGGGACGAGTCCCTCGCATCTTTCCCTTAAACCCCCTTAAACCGCTGATCCCTTACCCCCCTAGCCTACCCCCGCCCGCCAAACGGCACGATCCTGTTCCCCGCATCATGCCCGATATCCGCCGCGCCCAGAAAGGCGATGCCGTGCCGCGCGCACCAGTCGCGGGCGATTTCCTCGGGCGTGGCGCCGAAGGGGCGGTCGTTTTCCGGCACATCGCTGATGCGCCCCAGCCGCAGCCCGGCGATGCCTTGCCCGGCGAGGTGGGTGGTGACGTGGAAGAACAGCCGGTCGATGGCGTAGAGGTGCTCGGAGACTTCCTCCACCATCACCACATGCCCGGCGAGGTCCGGCATCAGCGGCGTGCCGCACAGCATGGCCAGCGTCATCAGGTTGAAGGCGGCAGCGGGGGCGGCAGCGGGGGCGGCAGAGGCTGCGGCAGAGGCTGCGGCAGAGGCTACGGCGGCGGGGCCGGTATCGGCGCCCAGCGAGGGCTCCAGCCCGGTGGTCTCGCCACACAGCCAGCCCAGCGCGCGGCGCACCGCCACCTCTCCCCCGCCCGCTCCTGGGCCCCCGCCCGCGTGATCGCCCCGGCGGATGTCGGCCAGCATCGGCCCATGCGCCGGCCGGCCGATACCCGCGCGATAGAGGCCGCCCAGCAGATAGCCCATGTCGGAATAGCCGAGGAAGGCCTTGGCCCGCGCGGCGGCCTCCAGCCCGGCAATCGCGGCGGCGGCGATGCGGTTCGAGCCATAGCCGCCGCGCGCGAACCACACGGCGTCCATCGCGGGGTCGTTGGCGCAATCGAGAAAGGCGGCGAGCCTTGTCGCGTCGTCGCCGGCGAAATGGCTCGCCTCGGCAAAGCATTGCTGGTGAATGTGCAGATGCGCCTGCGGGAAAGCCTCGGCGGCCAGCGCCGTCACCTGCCGGGCCTCGGCGCGGGTGATCGGCGCGGCGGGGGCGCAGATAGCGATATGGACGGGCCTGGACGTATCGCGGGGTTGGGGCGTTTCGCTCATGGCCCGAAGCATAGACCGGAAGGAATTGCCGGGGAAAGGCTTTTGCCGCACCCACCCGCGCGCCCCGTCGGTACCCGGGGCAGATTTCCTGGTGGGGGGGCTTTTCAAGGACCCTGGTTTGTGATTCAAGCTCGGGATGGGGTTACGTCCTGAATCAGCTAAAGAAATTGCGCTGGCGGATCTATTTGATCTGGTGCGGACGCAAGCCGC
>CAIXXP010000022.1 GCA_903923465.1 uncultured Sphingomonadales bacterium
GCGGCTTGCGTCCGCACCAGATCAAATAGATCCGCCAGCGCAATTTCTTTAGCTGATTCAGGACGTAACCCCATCCCGAGCTTGAATCACAAACCAGGGTCCTTGAAAAGCCCCCCCACCAGGAAATCTGCCCCGGGTACCACCCTCAATCACAACTCTAAACTTATGTTTATCAAATTCAGCCTTATAGATATTTATACCATTTCTTCCTGAGCAAAGGCTAAGTACAAAATCTCGGTCGTCGTCCGATATTTTTGCGCCCAATATTATACCGGTTAGCGCTTGAGGTGGAAATTTTCGATATCCCTTTCCTCCCTTGTAGGAAATCATCCGCCATTCCCGTTCATATGCCCAATCAGCCGACTTATTAAGTACAGCATTTTCGAATTCTTTAAGTTCACGAATGTTGGCCAAATTTACTACAGGCCTATCATCGGTGTAATTCACCGGCAGAGCAAGCCAACTACGCTGAAGGTCAATTTCATTGAGCAGTGGCGTGAATATTAAACAGACACCCTGATGACAGTCTGCATAATGCGACCACATCAGCAAAGAGTCTGGTATGTCTGAATAACATACGATCCCTGATTTATTCATAGAATCGCGAAAGTGCGCAGCCACATATTTTTCCGCGTTGCGCTTGGGGATCGTTCGAAACGAGTTACCCCTTACCCTACGCTCGTTGCGACTCACATTTTTTAGCGTTTCCTTGGCGGCCCGTCTCCCAAACGCATGATACTGGGATTTATTTCGGCCGAGCTCAATCACCGGATCGCAGTCAAACGGATCATTGAAATCTACCGGGCTTGCCCACCATAGTTCTTTATTCAGAATGGCAGCCTCCAAACCCGGCCGCCCATAATCTCCCGAAAGCCTGAGATATCTGTAGAGTGCTTGCGAAGCATTTTCTGAGACTATCGCCATCTCTCGATCTTACCCATATCAACAGCAAGTGACAACCAAACCCCCTGTCCTACACCCCCCCGAATCGCCTATACCCCTCCCCAAGACGGGCAGCGGGGGCCAAAGGCCAAGTCCCCCAACCCTCGCTGAAACAGGCCGGCACCCGCCAGGGGCCACCACCCGCGCCCCTACCAGGGCGCCACCCCAATCCTCCTGCCCCCGGTCGCCCGCCCCCAAAGGCGAGCCCCACCGGGCAACCAAGGCGGCGGCAGTAGAGCGAGCCCGCCCCGCCCCTTGGGCATCAGGATTCAGGGCCGAGCCCAAAGGGTCGCACCACCCCCGGGCCACTCGCAAGGAAAACGGCGCGCCCACCCCGAAACGGGTGCCGGCCTCCCGTCTGCATTTGCCGCGTTTGCGCAGCCCCCCGGATGTCCCCTCCGGCCTGCAATCGCTCTCCCCGGCGCAACGTCGCACTCGCCAGCGGCCGCCCCCGCGCGCCCAAAACCCACCGCGCCGCAGGCCCCAAAACCCCCAAGCCCCCATCCGCCCCGCCGCAGAACCAGCACCACGCCGCCAAGTAATGGGAGCGCGAGGGACGAGTCCCTCGCATCTTCCCCTTAACCCTCCCTCTTAACCCCTCACTCCCCCCACCCTCGCAAACCCACCCCCTTGCCCCGCACGCCCGCATCCGCCACAAAGCCCCCATGTCTATCCTCTCCGACAAATGGATCCGCCGGCAGGCCCTTGAAAACGGCATGATCGAGCCCTTCGTGGAATCGCAGCGCCGCGATGGCTGCATCAGCTACGGCCTGTCGTCCTACGGCTACGACGCCCGCGTGTCGGACGATTTCAAGATCTTCACCAACGTCGACAGCGCCATCGTCGACCCGAAGAACTTCGACCCCAACTCCTTCGTTGATCGCAAGACGGACGTCTGCATCATCCCCCCCAACAGCTTCGCCCTGGCCCGCACCGTGGAATACTTCCGCGTCCCGCGCGACGTGCTGGTCATCTGCCTCGGCAAAAGCACCTACGCCCGCTGCGGCATCATCGTGAACGTCACCCCGCTGGAGCCCGGCTGGGAAGGCCACGTCACCCTCGAATTCAGCAACACCACCCCGCTGCCCGCGAAAATCTACGCCAACGAAGGCGCCTGCCAGTTCCTCTTCCTGCAAGGCAACGAACCCTGCGAAGTCAGCTACGCCGACCGCGCCGGCAAATATATGGGCCAGCGCGGCGTCACGCTGCCCAAGCTTTAAAGGTTAAAGTCACAAGAGACAGTCTTGGGGCCTAGGCCCCAAACCCCATTAATGTCTTCGGCGCGCCCCACTTCACCGTCACGCCCCGCCGCGCAGCGGCCATAAAAAGCCTGCGACGCGGCGCGTTCCGGCCCCAACGCCGCCCCCAACCCCCACCTCCCGCCGGAAGACGTAACGGGGTGCAGGGGACGAGACCCCTGCGTCTTCCCTTCCCCCTGCCTCCTCCCCCTCCCCCAAAACATCCCACCTCCCATCCCCCTTCCCCCCCCAGCCCCAAACCTGATACCCCACCCCCCTCACCACCACCCCCGCACCACCTCCAGCGAGGAGCCCATCCCATGCTCACCCACGTCTGCGTCGGCACCAACGATCTGCCCCGCGCCCAGATCTTCTACGACGCCATTTTCGCCGTCCTCGGCGCCCGCCCGCCCTTTGCCGACACGCCGAACAACCGGCTCATCTACAAGCACGAGGGCGTACTGTTTCTGGTGGGCCTGCCGATTGATGGCGAGCCGGCCACCCATGCCAACGGCGGCACGGTGGGCCTGAAGATGGAAAGCCCCGAGCAGGTCGATGCGTGGTACGCGGCGGGCATCGCCCATGGCGGCACCGCCATCGAGGATCCGCCGGGCCTGCGCCAGCCGGCCAACCTCTACCTGGCCTATCTGCGCGATCCGGATGGCAACAAGCTCTGCGCCAGCTACCGTATGCCGAAGGGCTGAAGCCCCATCGCCCACCTGCGCGATTGACCCCGCCCCGCCAGCTTGTATCCTCCGCGCAAACCTACGACAAACAAGGGAGACCACCATGTACAACCACATCTTCGTCGGCAGCAACGATCTGGCCCGCGCGAAAACCTTCTACGACGCCATTTTCGCCGCCTGGGGCGGCAAGCCGGGCAATCTCGATGCCGAGCGGGGCCGTCTGGTCTATCGCCACAACGGCGCGGCCTTCATGGTCTGCACGCCGATCAACGGCGAGCCGGCGACGGTGGCCAACGGCGGCACCATCGGCTTCCGCATTCCGGAAACCGCGCAGATCGATGCCTGGCACGCGGCGGGCGTGGCCCATGGCGGCACCACCTGCGAGGATCCCCCGGGCCTGCGCGCCGGCTCGAACATGTATCTGGCCTATCTGCGCGATCCCGATGGCAACAAGCTCTGCGCCATCCACGTCGCCCCGAAGCCGGAGGCCTGAGCCATGAGCCTGCTCTCCGTCCGCCTCGGCACCGACGATCTGCCGCGCGCCCGCGCCTTTTACGATGCCACCTTCGCCGCGCTGGGGGTCACCTCGGCGCCGCTGCCGGTGGAATATGGCATGGCGATGTACCCCCAAACCAATGGCACGGCCTTCATGGTGGGCGCCGCCGCCAATGGCCAGCCGGCCACCCATGCCAATGGCGGCACCGTGCTGTTCACGGCCGACAGCAATGATGCCATCGCGGCATGGCACGCGGCGGGCATCGCGCATGGCGGCACCTGCGAGGGCGCCCCGGGCGAGCGGCCGATGGTTCCCGGCGCCTATGCCGCCTATCTGCGCGATCCGGATGGCAACAAGCTCGGGGTCTGGCGCGGCCTCGCCTTCGGTTGACAGGGGGCCGGTGAGCGTCATTCCGCCCAAAGATCCCGGGCCACCCGATCCGGCGATGACCAATCCGACGGTGACCGAACCGACGGTGACCGAACCGACGGTGACCGAACCGGCGGTGACCAATCCGGCGGCGACCAATCCGGCGGCGGCATTTCCGGGGATGGCCGGCCCGGGGGAACCAACCCCGGGGCCCGCCACCCTGCCCCCCTCTCTGCCCCCCCCCTCTCTGGCCTCCCCCTCTCTGGCCCCCCCGTCTCTGGGCCCCGCCACCCAGGCCCCCCCCTCTCTGGCCCCCGCCACCCTGGGCAATCCCGCACTCCCCCCAACCCCGGCCGCCAATACAGCCGCCGCCGGGGCGACCACCCCA